>DASUYO010000551.1:0-2473 GCA_036377375.1 Pyrinomonadaceae bacterium | reverse complement strand
AGGCTTTCCTTCATGTCCTGCGCCGCAATGACCGAGTCGTAGTTTTCCGAGATGATGCGGCGCGACACTTTGCCCATCTCGTGCAGACGCCAGGCACTCCACGCTCCCAGCACGATAAGCGCCGCGATGAAAACTCCGTATCCAGCTAGCAGTTTCGTTCGTAGAGTCATTTTTTAGCCACGGATTTCACGGATGAACACAGATCCGTGTTTATCCGTGTGAATCCGTGGCCTCTTTCTGCCTACCATCCAGTGGCACGACCTGCACTGTCGCGTCGCGCACTTCATCCAAAAAGCGATTAATCACCGATCCATGCAGCAGGATGTCCCAGCGCGAGCGCGAAGTTTGTCCGAAAACCACGTGTGTGATCCCTTCACGACGAGCAAAATCAATCAGCGCATCTGCAATGTTGCGGTCTTTTAATCTCACAATCCTTGCACCCAACTGTTGTGCGAACTGAATGTTCTCCTCCAACGCGGCGTAATCTCCGGGGTTGATTCGTCCCATCTCTTCGCGCGGTGTCTCCACGTAAACGGCATACCAATCGGAAGCGAGACGCCCCGCGATTCGTGAACCCGTCCGCAGCAACCTCTTCGCACTGCCACGTGAAGCCATTGCCACCATCACCTTTTCGGGAATCACTGCCTGGGCCAATCCTTCGCGTTCACGGTAATCATGCGCCTTAGTGGCCTGATCCTGGGCCACCTGCCGCAACGCCAGCTCTCTCAACGCCGATAGATTTCCCTTGCGAAAGAAGTTGTTAAGTGACTGCTCGATTTTCTCGACGCCGTAGATCTTTCCCTGTCGCAGTCGCGTGCGAAGCGTCTCCACTGACACATCGACGTTCACGACCTCGTCTGCGCGGCGAAAGAAATGGTCGGGTACCGTCTCGCGCACGCGCACGCCAGTTGTGCGGGCGACGACGTCATTCAACGATTCGATGTGCTGGATATTTACGGCAGTAATGACTGAAATATCGTGGCTGAGAAGTTCGAGAACGTCTTCGTAGCGCTTGCGATTTTTCGATCCCGGCACATCTGTGTGGGCCAACTCATCGACAATCGCAACTTGCGGATAACGCGCGATCACGGCATCGAGATCCATCTCTTCAAGCGTGACGCCGCGATATTCGATCTGGCGCATCGGCACACGCTCCAGTCCGTCGGCGAGTGCTGAAGTTTCAGCGCGCCCGTGGGCTTCTAAAACTCCAATTACGATGTCGACGCCCTCACGCTTCAATGCGTGCGCGTCTTCGAGCATCTGCCAAGTTTTGCCAACACCCGGAGCAGCACCGATGTAGACACGTAGCGTCGCCTTGTCGCCGGTTTTGAGTTTGGCGAGCAGTGCTTCGGGTGACGGTCTTTTCAGCTCAGCTATCATTGTTCAGCGCTTCATCGGTCTCCTGTTGTCTAAATCGAGATTCAACTCGAGCACGTTAATTCTCGGCTCGCCGAGAAAGTCAAACTGCCGGTTTTCCGTGTGCGCTGCGACCACATTCCGCAACTCGTCTTCACTGATGCCTCGCTCGCGCGCGACACGTGGAACTTGAAATTCAGCAGCAGCGGGTGAGATATGTGGATCGAGCCCGGATGCGGAAGTCGTCACCAGATCTACCGGAACCGGTTTGCCTGGGTTTTCCGCCTGCAACTTCCCGACGTCAGCCTTAACACGATCGATTAACTTTTGATTCATTGGACCAAGATTCGAACCGGAAGAGGCGCTGGCGTCGTAACCGTTTGGACCCGCAGCCGATGGGCGCGAGCGGAAATAACCCGGTGAAGAAAATGGCTGAGCAAGCAAACGCGAGCCGATGACTGTTCGATCCGCGGCTTTAATCAGTTGTCCATTTGCCTTATCCGGAAACATGACTTGCGCGAGCGCTGTGACCACCAGCGGATAAGCGAGCCCGAGCAGGAGCGTCGTCACAATCGTCATCAAAATTGCTGTCGTTAAATTCTTTCGCACCCTCATCCCATGGCACCCTTCCAGAATTCAACTGTAGGGGCGGCCCTCCGTGGTCGCCCGTCGTCGAGACACGCCTGGTTGGTGAGACGGGCGGCCACGGAGGACCGCCCCTACAGTTGAACCTCAGCATTACGCCAGTCCGATCGCATGAATCACCACGTCAATGATCTTGATCCCGATAAACGGCACGACGATTCCGCCAAGTCCGTAGATCAGCAAATTGCGTCGCAACAATGCCGCCGCGCTCATCGGCCGATACTTCACGCCTCTCAACGCCAGCGGGATCAGCGCGATGATGATCAGCGCATTGAAGATCACTGCCGAAAGAATCGCCGACTGCGGCGTGCGCAATCCCATGATGTTGAGCGCGTTGAGCACAGGGAACGCTCCGGCAAACATCGCGGGAATAATCGCGAAATACTTCGCGACGTCATTCGCGATCGAGAACGTCGTCAACGCGCCGCGCGTCATTAACAGTTGCTTGCCAATCTCGACCACTTCGATCAGC
>DASUYO010000550.1:0-8289 GCA_036377375.1 Pyrinomonadaceae bacterium | reverse complement strand
GCTGGTCCACTTTCGGCAAGCAGAAAGCCCGCGATCGCCGGTCCTGCAATCGTTGCGACATTGAAAACCATGATGCCGAGGCTCACGGCATTCGGAAAATCCTCCGTCGGCACGAGTGTCGGCATTAGTGCCTGGCGGGCGGGAATATCGAACGCGGATGCGGCCGATGCGAAGCCGCTCAGCACGTAGATGGGCCAAACACTTTGAAGTCCGGCCAGCGTACCCGCAGTCAGCAGTGCGGCACTGGCCAGCATCACCGCCTGCGTGACCATCATCAATCTCTTGCGATCGACAGCATCAGCCACCACGCCGCCTGCAAGTGAGCAAAGAATGATAGGAATTCCGCGAAATAATCCGACGAGTCCGAGCGCAAAGGCTGATTTGGTAAGCAGGTAAACGTGCCAGTTGATCGCGACAAACTGCATCTGCGATCCAGTCACAGACACAATCTGGCCCAACCAAAGAAGCCTGAAGTCGCGGTGACGTAAAGCAGCAAATGCGGAGTTATTGGAAGAGCTCACGTATCGCCGTAGGACTCGTTCAACTTACGAAAATGGTAGGCCATTGCTGCATGACGTAGCAACTCGACCATGCGATCGTGATGTGTGTTCGCAGCTTCGAGAAAGAAGCGCCAGAACTCGCGCCGTTCGGCATCAAGCACTCCCAACTTGATCGCGATACGCAGGAACGCTTTCACTGCTTTGAGACCGTGATACTGGTGTGCTTCCGGAACGTCCTGTGGTACGCGTTGCAGCGAATCGAGCGCGCGGCGATAGTATTCGCTCGGCTTGTAGATCGTGCGCATGATGCGTTGATAACCGCTTACGAGTGTCTCGACATCCATCTTGGGGATGAAGTTAAGTGTGGCGATGGTGTTGTTTCCAGAGGCGTCTGAGCCCAGCAGTCGTCCCTCGCGTTCGAGTCGTTTCCAGAGTTGCGTGTCCGGAAGCGCGTTCAGCATTCCCACCATTGCTATCGGAATCGCGCTTTCACGAATGAACTCGATCTGGCGTTCGAAGATATCTTCGGGATCGTTGTCAAAGCCGACGATGAAACCAGCCATCACTTCCATCCCGTGATTCTGAATCTTTCGCACCGAGTCAAGCAGGTTGCCGCGGTTTTGAGACTTCTGCGCCTCCTTGAGGCTCTCTTCGACAGGAGTTTCGATACCCAGGAAGACACGACGGAATCCGGCATCTTTCATCGCGGCGAGCAAGTCGTCGTCGTCCGCGAGATTCACGCTCGCCTCCGTCAACAATGAAAACGGATAGCCGTTTTGCTTTTGCCACTCGATCAAGGCGGGCAAAAGCAGTCTGACATTCTTTTTGTTGCCGATGAAATTGTCGTCGACGATGAACAGTGGCCCGCGCCAGCCAAGTTGTTTCAATCTGTCAAACTCGGCGAGCATCTGTTGGTTGCTCTTCGTTCGCGGCACGCGTCCGTAGATTTCGATGATGTCGCAGAACTCACACGAGAAGGGACAGCCACGCGAGTATTGAACAGACATGCAACTGTACTTCTTGTGATTGACGAGGCTGAAATCCGGCGGTGGCGTGAGCGACAGCGGCGGCCGCGAAGGTGCTTTGTAAGTCCGTTTCGTTTGCCCGCTCTCGAGATCTTTGAAGAATTGCGGGAGTGTGGTTTCGGCTTCACCCTGAAAGATGTGATCGGCGTATGGCAGTTCCTCGATGGTGCTGGTGACGTATGGCCCACCGAGAACAATCAGTTTCCCACGTTGCTTACAACGCTTGACCACCTCGTGAAGCGATTGTTTCTGAGCCAGCATGCCAGTGATGAAGACCATGTCAGCCCAATCGATCTGCGAGTCCTTCAGGCGCTCGATATTCAAGTCGATCAGTCGACGCTCACAAAAAGCTGGCAACAAACTGGAAACAGTTAACAATCCAAGAGGAGGAAAAACGGAGCGCTTGCCTTCGAAAGGCAATGCATATCGAAAACTCCAGTAGGTGTCCGGGAACTCCGGATTGACAAGCAGGATTCTCATGACCGGAGAGTCTACGCGATGGTTCGATTCGAAACCAATGCGGACCAGTAATAATTGTGTAAAAAAATCCGTGATTAAAGCCGCGTCATCTGTGGCTAGAACTCTCGGCATTCAGCGTTTTTGTGCTATAACCTCGTCTGCTTAGCCCCAATGAAAGGTATTCGCATCATGAAGACACGACTTTCACCCGCACTTGCCGCTATTTTAATGGTTCTGTTTTCCCTCTCGCCCGTATGGGCCACCTGCGGTGGCGGCGGTGGCGGCGGAACTGGCGGTGTCGGCGGTGGCGGCAGAAGCGAAGGCCCCGCGCCGGCCGTGTACAAGGTGCCGTGGAAGATCTGGGAAGCACGTACCGCACCCAATAAAGGTCTGATTCTCTACTGGTTTCCTGCCAGCAATGACGAGCTTAAGAGATCGAGCTTGCTTGCCTCGCGGATTCTCACACTCTACTCCGCGCAATGTGTCGCTATGACGGTTGCAGATGCCAGGACGCCTGAATTGCACCCAATCATTGGCGACTCCGCGCTCCCGGTTGCTGTCTTAGCAAGCGCTGATGGTTCTCCGATTAAGAAGATCGAAAACACAGGCGGCAAACTCAAAGTCGAACAGGTTGAGAAAGTCCTCGACGCGGAGATGAAACAGCGCGAGACTGCGCTCGACACGAGCTTGAAAGACGCGAAAGAGAAGGTTAAAGCCGGCGACAATCCTGGCGCCATCGCACTCCTCAAACCCGTCGCTGAAGAGAAATGTCTGTTCCCAAAAAAGGCGAAGGATGCAGCGAAAGAGCTGAAGAAGCTGGGCGTCGAAGAGGTTGGCAGCATCCCTGCATCACCGATTTTTGATCGCTTTCAGAGCGCTCGTATCGAAGTCGTGATGCGCAATGGCTTGCGAGCTGAAATCGCCGAAAGGTATGTTGCAGCAGAAAGACTCTACCAGAAAGCGCACCAGATGGACCCCGCTGATCCGACGCCGCTGCGTTACTTAGGCGAGATTTATCGTCACCACACCGGCGAATGGGATAAAGCCAGAGCCACATTCAACACGATCCTCAACATGCCTGCGGATTCTGTCGCGCGAGCAGTGGCCCTGCACGGGCTCGGCAAAATGACCATTCACGATGGCGAGTTTAAGAAAGGCCTGTCGTTGATGGAGCAGTCAGTGGCGGAGTATCCGCTCGCGTTGGCCTATCGCAATCTCGCCGTCTATTGGAATTCTGAAGGCAATCTGGAACAGGGCAATGCTTACACTCAGAAGGCGCTTGCTCTCGATCCGAAAGATCCTTACAACCTCGTGTTTGCCGCCGTGTTTATGGCAGCAACCGGACATGGTGACGAAGCTTTGAAGATTGCGCGTGAGAACCGAAGTCTGTTGCCAGCCTCATACAACCTCGCCGCGATCTATGCGCAGACCGGACATCGTCGCGAAGCGCTGGCGCTATTGCAACGGCACTTCTTCCGTTATGAGCGCTATCAAGCCGTTCGTGCGAAAGAGATGATGGAAGCGCGTGTCGATGCGGTCTTTGATTCGCTGCGCCAGGACTCCGCCTTCCTGGCCCTCACGAGTGGTGCCGACGGCAGGCTCCAGATGCCGATGCGCATGACGGGCAGCTCGAATCGCTGATTCATTTTATTGAGCCGCAGATGAACGCAGATAAACGCAGATCAGCGTGAATCCGCGTTCATCTGCGGCTGCTGCTTGTAAATCACGCCGTTCTTCATCACGAATACGATCTTCTGCATGTTCTCAATATTCTGAAGCGGATCGCCTGAGACGGCGACGATGTCGGCCCACTTGCCGGGTGTCAACGTGCCGAGTTTTTTATCCCAACCTAACAACCTGGCGCCGCTCGAGGTGCCGGCGACGATTGCGTCCATCGGGCTCATGCCGCCCCACTGGACCATTAACACAAACTCGTGCGCGTTGCTGCCGTGTGGCACGACTCCGGCATCAGTTCCCAACGCGATCTGAATCTTGTTGGCCACCGCTAGTTTGATCGCGTGACGAACCGCCGCAGCCGCGGCCAAAGCCTTCTCCGCACGCAATCCTTTCAACACGCCAGTCTTAGCTGCTCTTTCCACGGCCTCTGCGGCAGAAAGCGTCGGCACGAGAAATGTCCCGCGCTCCTTCATCAGCCGCGCGCCTTCGTCGTCAAGAAACGAGCCGTGCTCGATTGAAGAGACACCAGCGCGCACCGCAAGCTTGATCCCTTCCGTTCCATGGGCATGTGCCGCCACCTTGCGCTCCAACTTATTCGCCTCATCGACCAGCGCTTTTAGTTCTTCGAAACTGTACTGAGTTGCGCCGACAGCATCACCTTCGGACAACACTCCGCCAGTGGCGCACGTCTTGATTACGTCAGCACCGTATTTGATCTGATAGCGAACGGCCGCGCGAATCTGTTCTGGTCCATCGGCAACGCCTTCTTCAATTCCGGGATCGAACAGTCCCGGACGAAAGCCATTCTCATCGCAGTGTCCGCCGCGAATGCCGATGGCGTGGCCGGCGCTCATCATGCGCGGACCGGGCGTCCAGCCTTCGTCAATTGCCTTTCGCAGAGCCATGTCGTCGAACTTCCCTGAGGCACCGACATTGCGCACGGTCGTAAACCCAGCCATCAAAGTATCGCGGGCATGCTGCACGCCAAGAATCGCCGCAAACGATTCGAAGTCCCGGACGGGTGCGTTGTCGCCCGCAGGATCACCAAGCACACGACCTATCAAATGAGTGTGTGCATCAATGAATCCAGGCATGAGTGTTACGTCACCGAGATCGATCGTCTTCGCGTTTGCCGGAATCGTGACAGAGGCTGCGGTTCCGACTGCCGTGATGGTGTTGTCAGTGACGACAATAACCGCGTTGTTTATCGGCGCGGCACCAGTGCCATCGATAAGCCGCGCCGCTTTGAGAACGACCGTGCCCTTCCCTATCGGAGCTTCAGGCGTGATCCGCGGAGCCGGAGTTTGCGACACGGCTGAAAGGGCCACTGAATGGACCAGAAACACTGCGATAAAGGCGAGTTTGAAGTTTTTCAAAGTCGTTCCTCGTTTGAAGCCACAAAAAAGCACAGGAACACAAAAGATTTTGTGCTTGTGCTTCTTTGTGGCTGAATTTTTAACAGGAGATCGGAATACTTGTCCCGAACGCTGAATTCACATACGCCAGAAAACCTTGCGCCGAAAGCGTATCAAGCCGGTAGACGACGTTTGTTGAACGACAAACAGCATCGCCAGTAATCGTTATCGAGACGATCAGTTGCTGCCCGTTCAGCGTCATGAAGTTTGGTCCGCCCGAGTCTCCAAAACACGTTCCACCATTTCCAGTTGACTGATTCTGCGATAGACGCATGTAACCTCCGTTCAGCGAGTTGAAGCTCGAGAACGAGAACATTCGCGGAATCGGATTCACATCCTGGAAGTACGGTACACCGCCGCCAACGACTCGATTCTGAACTCCATAGCCCACGTTCGTAAACGTAGCCGTCTTCAATCCGTTTTGTGCGACGAGTTGATCGAGTAATCCACAACTCGGCAGCGTAGCGGGTGTAACTCGAGCGCTGCGCTCCAGAATCAACGCGCCGATATCTCCCGAATCACTCTGGGCCTGGTTGTAGTTGGGATTAGTCACCACATGAGCAACGGCTAGTAGCGTCGTCTTATTGCTGGTAAGTGCTCCAAACGGAATTGATGGATCCAGGCTAACGAAGGCAACCCATCCTTCGGGCGCGAGCTCATGTGTGTAATAGTCGGTGCAGTGGCTTGCTGTAAGAAACACGTTGTCAGTAATCATTGTGCCGGAGCAGATGGGGAAGATTTGTCCGGTTGTCGACGACTTGACGATAAATGCACCGGTGTTACGGTAAGTGTTGTTCGAATCAACGAATCCATAAGTGATGGCTGAGGCTCGCGGCGACAGCAACAATGCCACCGAGATAAGACTCACTGTGAGTGCAAAGAAATAGATCAGTCGTTTCATGAGAAATCTCCTTGTGATTGATGAAGCTTCCTGCGGGAATAGCCGGGAGGAGGATTCTACCTCTGCTTACGGGCCGCCTCAAGTTGCCCGCGCGAAAGCATTGCGATAGGCTGGCGCCGCCACCTCTATCAACCATGAACATCAATCGACGCCAGTTCAACTACAGCCTAATTGTCAGTCTGGGAGCGATTGCTTTTAATCGCTTCGCTACGCAGTCCACAATCCGCGTCAACGGAAAACGGATCATGGACCACATCCTTGCTCTCGCGGAGTTTGGCAAGAATCCACAAGGTGGTGTGAGCCGCGTAGCCTACAGCGATGCTGACAAACAAGGACGTGAATACGTGCTTGGACTCATGCGAGCCGCAAAGCTCGAGGTCAATATCGACGCGGCCGGCAACCTCATCGGCCGTCGTGCGGGCAGCAATAGGCTCGCGCCTTTGCTGATCGGCTCACACATCGACAGTGTTCCCGAAGGCGGAAACTACGATGGCATAGTTGGCTCATTGGGCGCGATTGAAGTTGCCCACACACTCGCCGAGAACAACGTGACCACACGTCATCCACTTCAAGTAGTGATCTTTCAAAACGAGGAAGGCGGACTGATCGGCAGTCGTGCGATGGGCGGCGAGTTAACTGAAAAAGAACTCGAACTTGTAAGCCGAAGCGGCAAAACGCTTCGCGAGGGAATTAAGTTTATCGGCGGCGATCCTGCAAAGCTTAACGATGTTCGACGACGCAAGGGCGACATCGCCGCATACCTGGAGCTGCACATTGAGCAAGGCGGAATCCTCGACACTGAAAAGATAAACATCGGAGTTGTTGAAGGTATCGTTGGCATCAACTGGTGGGACGTTACGATCGAGGGTTTTGCAAATCATGCAGGCACCACAGCAATGAACAATCGTCAGGATGCGCTGCTTGCCGCGGCGAAATTTATTGAAGCTGTGAATCGCGTCGTAACGAGTGTGCCCGGCAGACAAGTGGGCACTGTTGGCAGAATTCAGGCACTGCCTGGCGCGCCGAAT
The DNA here is from genome assembly GCA_036377375.1 of Pyrinomonadaceae bacterium. Lineage (GTDB taxonomy): Bacteria > Acidobacteriota > Blastocatellia > Pyrinomonadales > Pyrinomonadaceae > PSRF01. The sequence goes on along the minus strand of DASUYO010000550.1, from coordinate 1,284 downwards.
GTTATTCCAGGGAAGGTAGTTCTAAGTTTGGAGTTGCGCGATCTCGATGCCGCGAAGATCAAAATACTGTTTGAGAAAATTCAGGCAGAGGCACAAAAGATCGCAGCAGAAAGTCGAACGAAGTTTGATTTCAAGGAGATCAACGTCAACATCCCAGCGCCGACTGATCCAAAAATCCGATCCTTGATCTCTGAAGCCGCTCGAGAGCTCGGTTTGACAACTAAACTAATGCCCTCGGGCGCCGGCCACGATGCTCAGGACATGGCACGACTTGGTCCGGTAGGCATGATCTTCGTTCCGAGCGTCGGCGGCATCAGCCACTCACCGCGCGAATTCTCCCACCCCGAAGACATCGCCAACGGCGCAAACGTCCTGCTACACACGCTATTGAAATTGGATCGGCTTTTGTAGCCACAAAGAAGCACAAAAGGCACAAACATCATCTTTGTGCTTTTGTGCCTTTTGTGGCGAGTAATAGCGAGATTAGCGTAAACGTCGCCGGATCGCCTCAAACAATGTAGAATGGGGCTCGAGGTTTTTATGAGCCAAACAATACTCGCTCACTTTGATGGCAAACAAATTCTCCTCGATGAGCCTGTGGAATTGGAACCCGATACCAAATTACTCGTGACAGTATTTACCGAAGGACGCTGAGCGTGAAGCTTGGTTCCAGTTGTCAAAAAAAGGCCTGGCAGCCGCGTATGCTAATGATGAGGAGGAATATCCTTTGGATCTAATCAAAGATCCGTAATTCGAATATGAACAAGGTGACGTTGTCCTCACTCCCGTTCCTCAATTCGACGGGATCACCAAGAACCGTCCGGCAATTTTCCTCAGAGAAATGTCACCTTACCAAGACTTACTCGTCTGTGGAGTAAGTACTCAGTTACGTCAAAAGGTTGAGGGATTTGACGAGATCATCTGGAGCACTGACCTCGACTTTGGATCGAGTGGCTTGAGATCGACTTCGCTAATCAGGCTTGGATTCCTGGTGGTTTTGCCTCGAAGTGAAATTATTTGTTCTATAGGTTCGATCTCGTCGGAAAGACATCAGCGTCTGCTCAGGGCGTTGAGCAACTATCTCCTAGATGATAAATACAGCTGAGACTTTTATGTTTTAAAAAGTCCTATTTGCATTTGCTGTAGCCGCAGTCCCGACAGAAGTCGCAGCCGCTGGCGTGTTCGAGTTGGCCGTGGCACTCGGGGCAGATGCCGATCATGTTGGACATGATGGCGCCGGTGACGGGGCGTTGGTGAGATTGATGTTGGGATTGTTGTTTGCTC
>DASUYO010000549.1:0-4882 GCA_036377375.1 Pyrinomonadaceae bacterium | reverse complement strand
GTTGGCTAATGGATTTTGGCGAGGGTGTCATGGGAGAGCCCCTCAGTGTGGTCTCAGATAGCTGGGCTGGGCCGGATTATATCACCACCCAACATGTTGCACTTAGAAGCCCCGCAAGTTTCCAGCTTGATAGAAATTCGTCTCGATTTACGCCTTAACGTTTGAAGGTGAGATTACCCGATGAGGGCACGTTAGGAGCAAGAGTCTATGCCAAATTCAACCTTCTTCAAGAACATTAACGAGAGTGAGGCGGGAGAGTTTATTTCTCTTGCGTCGAGTGTTGGGGGGCTGGCGAGCCTCGCTGTGCAGGTAGTGATGGGTGTCATCTCCCTATTTTCACAAAGTGATACAGATAAGATTCTAGGTGCTATTAATCAGGTGGCACTTCAGCTTGCGGTCGATTTCAAGCTCCTGGGCGACTTAATTAAGCGACAGGCTCGAATAATAACGCTGACAGTTGATCGAGATGCCATGGCCGCGGCACTTGCGCATACGAATGCGGGACTTTTTCATCTGAATACTTTTCTCCGAACCAAAAGCAGCGATGATTTGAGATTCGCGAATAATGAGGCAATAAACGGCGTTGGCTTTTTCCTTAACCTCAACCAGACGCCGCCGGACATATTTTTCCTCCCTGGCTTAATTAAGGCTGGAACTGTTCGAGTTCTGGTAATTGTTAGCGGCGACCCGCAATTCCGCACCACCCGACCTGACGATGTTAATGAGATTCGGCAAATGGTTGCGCTGCTGGGAAGCTTGATTGAGGTAATCAAGCAGACCGTAGATGCAGCTCATGTTGTGAGTTCGAAGAGTCACATCATCCGGACAAATCCGCCGAGATTCATAATCGACGGGTTCCTTCACGACGAACGAGTTACAGATGACGTTGGGAATGTGTCGTTTCAGGAATTGCAGTTCTTTCGTACCAGCGGACTTCCTGAAGATCCGGATGATCCAGGCGCAGCCAACGCGTTAGCAGCTGCGACAAACGCGCGCAATCAGGGTGTATTGGATGAATTGGCTTTCATCGGAGTTCCTGGCTTCGAATCAGTGCTTCAAGATTGGAAGACTCTAATAGTAGACCCGAACATTTCGTTATCTGGACATGGAAACGCATGAAGAATACCTGGACGCTGAGCATTCTAAGCAGCCTCCACAGTAAAAACCTTAATAAGAGAGGAGTTGATTTCCGATGGCTACACTACATCTTCGCAGTATCGTTTGTGACGAGCCCGCCACGTCTTTTGGTGATGACATAGATATCTTTGTCAACGGCCTTTCCGTCCTTGGTCAGTTCTCTATCGATCAAGGCCAATTCCGAGACTTGAGTGAATTTAATTTCGGATTTGATGGCCGCTCATTCCTTGAATTCAAAGAGGACAGTGACCCTGCCGGCGAGCTAACAATCGACGAAACTTTGGCTGGTCAAGGAGTACAACGGGAAAAGGTGAAGATCAAAGACGACGGCAGATATCAACTGTTTTTCGAGGTGTTCTAAACTGAACATAAAGCGGCAACTTCAACTCGCCTTGGCCTGCGAAGCAGGCGTAAGCATAAAGCCTGGGGCGCAAGCCCCAGGATCTCGGAATAAATGTTTTTGCAGCCCGTGAACACGGGCGACAGTCTTAAGGTTGTAAGCTTTCGCCCTCTAGCGCGGGCTCCATCCCTAAATGCAAATTCACACCTGGGGCTTGCGCCCCAGGCTGTATGCTTACGCCTGCTTCGCAGGCTGCAAAGGCCAATTCGACTTTCGTGCTAAGCCCCAATCCTTTGAAAGTCGCGAGTATTGGAAACAGTGGTTCTCATGCAACGTAAGATACTTTTACTCTTTCTCGCTCTTCTTCTTCGTGCGATTAATCTCTATGTCTGTCAAATGGGTGTGTACAGGTTGAGCAGGTGTCCCAGCTACCCGTAAAGCCCTGGCAAGAGTCACACATAGTGCAGCTACCGTACCCCAACTCAATGCCAGATTGTTGACCTCTGTTAATAGAGGACGTGTTTACGCCTCCCACGCTCGACCGTTCTTGATTATGTAAAGAAACCGAAACTTGAACTATCGTTTCCATGGGTACTCTCCTTTTACCCAGGGCTGCAATACGCCCACCATGCACAGACGCACACCGCCGGTACCGCGATGAATAACACGAGGACGCTAAGGCATCCGGAGTTACCGGCACGTTGCGCCCGTGAAGGCTGCGACCGAAGCCATAGGACGTGACATGCATTGCAGAAGAAATGGGTTTTGCCGGCGCGCCATGCCTTAATAGTGCGAGGCGTATGCGCCGAAACCGCCGAACAACGCCTGCACTTGAACGTGCGCTCTTTAGGCTGACGTTTGCGACCGAGAAGGATAAATGCTGTAGCAGCGATTGCGACGATGACTGCAATCACCGCTGGGCTGATGTTGTCCATATGCCTCTATTACGGCGAACGTGGGAAAACGAATTCGCCGCTCGGATCCCTTTGTTTCATCGCGAGAACTTTTCCGCCCTCGACCGTGAACGAGATGACAACATCCGAAAACTCCTTCACGCGGAACTGGTGCGGCCGCCAGGGCTGAAGGTCCGGACCACCGCGAATCGAGAGGCCCTTTCCAGGCTGAAACGTCACTACGGTCTTTCCACCACTCGGGGTTATGTAAGTTCCCGCATATGTTTGCAGCGTCGCTTCAGAGGTCAGCGCCGGCGGCACTCGACGTGTGAATGTCACTGCAGCTTCATCCAGTGAGATCTCCACACCTTCGATCTCTCCCATGGGATTGGTCCGGAAGTTGAGCGAGAACTTGCCATCCTCCTCGTCGTCAGGCGTGTCGAATCGATCATAGTGAAAATGGTTCAACGGCATCTTGATGCCGTGAAAATCGAAGTTGAGTTCTTTATCGCCGCGCGTCACAGTGACAACTCCGTAAGCCGGATGCGCGAACTCGCCCACATAATCGTCCAGCGGGTGCGACGGTTTCGTGTCAGGTACGCGGCCCACGTCGGCGACTGCGCGGGCCTTGGTCCCGGCCGCTTTGTTCTTGAGCCTGACCTGGTTGAGCCGCTCCGACCACGGCGTGAGCGACAAGCCGAGCAGGCGCTCATAGATGTTGTAGGTGAGACCGTTGTACAGAGGCGCAACGTGATCGCCGATGACGAGCACAATAACGCCAATGTTGTCGTTCGGCATGATAGAGATTTGAGAGTGAAATCCCGGCAGGTCGCCTCCATGGAGCGCCAACAGATGGCCGCGATAGGACGACACCGTCCGGCCCATCCCGTAGTAGGAATTCAGATTCTCTCCCCATCCCCGACTCTCCAGCACGGAGTTCGGTAGCGAGAGCGAAGGCGCCATAGTTTCTCGGAGCACAGCCTCCGGGATCACTTGCTTGCCGTCCACCTTGCCCTTGTTGAGCAGCGCGATAACCCAGCGAGACAGGTCTTGTACGTTTGAGTTGATCGCGCCGGCAGGAGCGATCGCGACCTCGGCAGTGTAGTAGGGCTGCCGGTATAGCTCTGTGCTGTCGCGGCGCTCAGAATACGGCACCGCTGGCTCCGGACCCTTTAGATTATCCTCGATGGTCAACGTCGATCGCGACATACCCAGCGGGTCGAAGATTCGTTGTTGCACGAACTGCTCCCACGTCTTTCCGCTCAACTCCTCAATGACCTGACCGGCCGCCGTGAACATCAAGTTGTTGTACAGGAACTTCGTTCGCAGTGGCGCTGTTGGTTCGAGGTAGCGCAGACGATCCCAGAGCTCGCGCCGCGTAAAAGTAGACTTGTACCAGATCGAATCGTGGCGCGTGACGCCGGTGCGATGCGACAGCATGTCGCGAATCGTCACCGAGCGGTCGAGGTCGTCGTTATAGAACCGGATCGAGGGAACGAACTGCTTGATCGGGTCGTCCCAACGCAGCTTTCCCTCCTCGACGAGCAGGCCCACGGCGACGGATGTGAAGAGCTTAGTGTTTGAGGCAATGGGCTGTGTTGTGGTTATCGTGTAGGGTATCTTCTTTCCATAATCACGGAAGCCGTATCCTTTGGCGAAGACGAGCTTGTCTCCCATCACGATGCCGACACCGATCCCAGGCGCATTCCAGTCCTTCATCACCTGGTCCATGTAAGTGTCGAATCCCTTCAGACGATCTTCGACACTCTCCTGCTGCTGAGCAACGACGATGCTGCAAGTGAGTACAAGCGCGATCACAAACGTGCCTACTAAGCGCATATACACCCTGGCATTCGCGTGTTTTAGTTTGAATATCAATGCCGTCATTGTGTGCTCTCCTGGTTTAATGTGGTGCCTAATGATAGTGATGCAAGTCCGCTTCGGCGAATTCTGAATTCCCCAAACTGCATCACTACTTCGGTCTAACTTTCATCACTAAGGAATTGAGGTAGAGCATACTCGGCGCGTCGGAGCGCGCGGCGATGATGTCGGGCGAGCCGTCGCCGTTGACATCGCCTAGCGCGACGCCATACACGGTGCCCTGCCCATCTCCAAAACGGACGGGTGTGAACCTTCGGCCAGTCCCATCGTTGATTAGGACTGCGCCCGGCGCTTGTTGATTTCCCAGTACGATGTCGGTGTGGCCGTCGCCGTTCATTTCGGCGACAGCCATGGAATAGACGGTATCTTCCTTTCCGACTATTGGCACGGCCTCTGAAAATTTCATTCCCCCTTGATTGAAATAGATGAAAGCGCCGCCACGTGCCTGGTCGCCGATGATAATGTCAAGTTTTCCGTCGCCATTGAGATCGCCCAGGGCGATGGCCCGCGTCTCGGAGTTGGCGAGACCGAATGGATGTTTCTCAGCGAACGCGCCATGGCCGTCATTGATGTAGAAGTAGCTTTGCCCGCCTTCGCGGTGTGGCACAACTAAATCCGTGAAGCCGTCGCT
>DASUYO010000548.1:0-4331 GCA_036377375.1 Pyrinomonadaceae bacterium | reverse complement strand
GCGCCGGTATCGCTAATCGAAACTCCGCGCGAGTCGCCTTTCAAGAGCTCTGTGCGGCCACTCGTTTCCCACACAGCCGGCTGACCAGCCTCTACCGTCAAAATAAAAAATGTTGAAAGGAGAATGAGAATACTTAGGCGTTTGATGATCATCTCTTAGTCAGGTTCCTATGTACTTAGCATAAAGTGAGCGAGCAATAGCAATTTGATCTGTGCCACGGATTATGGAGCGCGCATCCTGAAAAACAGTCAACTCAAAGTTTCCGGTTTTAAATCGCAGCAGATACTCGTTGAACTTCACTTCACCAAGGCGACGCAGTCTCTCTGCAAGTGTGGAGAAGTTGATAAGCGTGGGCTGCGTCGGCGAGATCTGGATCGCATCACGGCCGCAAAGCACTGCCGCTCCTTCGTCGGCGCTCGATAACGTTTCGTACAGTGCCAGCCCACACGTCGGACAATTCTCACGTCGTGTACCAGTCCCGATTCTTCTCCACTCGTTTCGCCACACGTCGAACTGCATCAACGATCCGTGTAGCGCATCGATTTGTCCGGTGATGTGTTTGAGAGCTTCCGACACCTGCACTGCCGAAACGATGTTGATGATCGGCATGATCACTCCCGAAGTGTCACAAGTCGGAGCACTCGCAGCAGGCGGCGCTTCTTCAAAGACACACCGCAAACACGCTGTCTGATGCGGCCGGATCGTCATCGTCACACCGTATGATCCGACTGCCGCGCCGTAGATCCAGTTTATGTCGTGCTTTACGCAGGCGTCGTTGATGAGGTAGCGAGTGGCGAAGTTGTCGGTGCCGTCGATAACGACATCACACGAATCGAGCAGACGTTCGATAGTCGAATGATTGACGTCGATTATGTGAGGCTCGACTTCGATTTCAGAATTGATTTCCCGCAGGTGATTGGCAGCAGCGATTGCTTTCGGCAGACGCTTTTCAGCGTCACTCTCCGTGAACATCGTCTGCCGCTGAAGATTTGATGGCTCGACGAAATCACGATCGACAATGCGCAGGCGGCCCACACCCGCACGCGCCAACGACTCAGAGTGGGCCGAACCCAGCGCACCGCAACCAACAATCAGTACCCGCGCGGCAAGCAGCCGTCGCTGTCCTTGTTCGCCAATTCCACTGAAGAGAATCTGTCTGCTGTAACGCTCGTCCACTACACGTCAGTATAGCAGTGAACATTGAGAGTAGCCCGCGAAGCGGCTGATAGCATAGAGCCTGGGGCGCAAGCCCCAGGAGGATCAAAAATCAAGGCATATAGCCCCCGCAAGGCGGGCGGTAGCTGTCGCCTACTTCGCAGGCTTCATCTCATTTGTTACAGCTAACCTGGGGCTTGCGCCCCAGGCTTTATGCTGTCGCGCGCTTCGCGGGCTAGTGGCGCAAAACTAATACATGCTTTCATCCGCTTCGCGGGTCAACAACTACTAGCTCGCCATGATCCCGTAGCGTTTTATTTTGGCGTTCAGGGTAGTCGGCTTCAGTCCCAGCAGCTTGGCGGCACGCGCCTGGCTGCCTGAAGTGCGGCCCAGCGCCGTGCGAATGAGACTCACTTCAAACTGCCTTACTTCGTCTGAAAAACATGCCCCTCGCTTGATATCCACGGGTCGGGCAATCGCTAAAGATTCCACTTCGTCCAATAGTTGTAGAACAGTCTCGCGTAGAGTGTTTAGCCGCACATCAACGCTCGACTCGCTGGGAGTTTGTTCGGCCGAGTCGGATCTGTTCACATCGTCTAATCCTAAAATTGATTCGCTCGTCATATCTCCTCCAAGAGATGCGGCAGCAACCGTCGCCGCCTGGGCTTAACTGGGGAGTCCTTGGTGCGGCTGCATGTGAATGTTCTCAAAATTCCTTGAAGGTGCATTCCGATCTGTGACGGAACGGCTAAATTTTGGGATGGAGCGGTATTGATGGCCGCTAAAAGGCACAATCGCTTTCACTACATGATTTGAGCTTTTTGTGCCTTTTTGTGGCTCAGATCGCATTGCCCACCGCTCCCTGAAAGTTCGCGCGATAGTTTCGGCTGAGCGTGAGCTGCTTCCCGTTCTCCATGATGATGCGGTACTCACCATGAAACCAGGGCTGCATCTCCTTGATTCGATCGATCTTCACGATTGCCGAACGATGAATGCGCCGAAACTGCCGTGGGTCGAGCTGCTCCTCGAGACTGCTGATCGTCTCGCGCAGGAGATAGCCCTTCTGGTTGTCGTAGACGCGCACGTAGTTTCCTTCCGACTCGATGCAGTGGACGTCCTGCACGTTAAGAAAGAACACGCGCCCGCCGGTTTTAATTACGAGCCGCTCCAGATGGCGCGGTCCGCTTTTGAGCTCTTCGAGTAGGGCAAGAATGTGCCGGTCGCGCTCGCCACTCTGGTCGCGTTGGATTTGGGTTTTTACTCGTTGCCAGGCGACGTCGAACCGCTCGTGATCGAAAGGCTTCAGCAGATAATCGAAGGCGTGCACCTCGAAAGCGCGGACGGCATATTGGTCATACGCAGTCACAAAGATTATGTAAGGAGTTGACTGCGGCTCGAACGACTCGAGCACCTCGAAACCGCCCAGCTCGGGCATCTGTACGTCGAGAAAGACGAGATCCGGTTTCAACGAGTGAATCGCGTCTACCGCTTCACGACCGTTCGCGCACTCCGCGACTATCTCGACCTCAGAATCCTCGGCCAGCATCTCGCGAATCATCTCGCGAGCGAGTGGTTCATCGTCGACGACCAACGCGCGAATACGTCTTGCGTTCGTCACTTTGCCTCCTACAAGTCGTGAAAAAACGCAATGAACGGTGAAGTGAGATTACTCAGCAGATGAACACCACAGTTGAATCTGTTGTGACGCTCACTGGCTGGTTACGATAATTTTGGATGCCAAGTTTCGAGGTTGAGATAGGATCAGAGGTTAAATCACCGAGAAAGTGGAGATTGGTGCAATTTATTGGACAGAACGTGGTATCTCGAGCGCGACGACAAGTCCTCCAGCAGGGTCATTACTCAGCTCAAACCGCGCTGCCTCGCCGTACAATCCAAAAAGTCGGGCCTGAGTATTAGCCAAACCCAATCCTTTTCCATGCCGCGCTTCGAGAATTCGACCGACATCCATCCCGGGGCCATTGTCTTTTACTTCTATCCGAACCACGCCATTTCGCGGCACCGCAACGATCTCAACCCGGCCGGACTTCGAGTTTCCGATAGCGTGCCTCATCGCGTTCTCGACGATCGGCTGGAGAATCAGATTCGGAACGCGAACGTCAAGCACGTCGGGATCAACGCGAATGTCAGTCGTAAGTCGATCCTGAAAACGAATGCGCTCGATTTCGAGATAGCCCTGAAGGAATTCGATCTCCTGTTGAAGTGTGACCTCCATCGAGCCGGCGTTTTCCAGCGTCAATCTCAGAAAGTCGCCAAGACGCGTGATCATCTTGCGGGCGGCCTCGGTGTCTTTGCTTAGCAGTGCGGAGATTGAATGAAGCGTGTTGAAGAGAAAGTGAGGATGCACCTGCATTTTCAGGGCTTCCAACTGCGACTGCACCAGCTGTGTGCGAAGTTGTGAGGCCTTCAATTCGCCTTTGCGGAAACTGTTGTAGTAACTGAACGCGTGACTCATCAACAGAATGAGCCAATAGATAAGCAGCCAGCGATCGAGGTTGAAGTAAATAAATCCGAAGACCCTTAGCGGCGTGATCTGGCCGGCCCGGCCGAGGAAAATCATAAAGGCGAAAAAGTGAAGGATGAGGAGTGTGGTGACCAGGGCAATACTGATGAAAAAGTGAATAGCTGCGCGGCGCATCCAGTTATGGCGCTGGATGCAAAAGCGACGCGACAGCCAAAGAACGAGCGGCGTGGCCAGCGCCCAGAGATAGCAGGCTAATGCTTGCAAAAGGAATTGCTGGCCGTAGCGGATGGGCTGCTTTTCCGCGTAGTACATGACGTACGCCTGGGTAGTGAAGAAGAGTGCGACGATGGTCCACACTCCCCAGATGAGTCCGTAACGTACCAGTGGTCTGGAAAGTACCGCTTCTGCGTCATCCATGACTACAGGGTCGCTCATTTATTCAATTCGGCGCGGAGCGCAGGGAGGTTCTGGGTTATAGCACATGACGTATATCGTTTAATAACAGCAGAAGGGAGAACTTTGTGACCAACAGGACGGATCCTCATGCAGGCGGGCTGATCTGCGTCCAGAGTTTAAATTGAAGCTGCGCCTGCGCGACCAGCATTTCAAGTCCGCCGAGAGTTTCGCAACCCGCATCCTTAGCTTCACGCATCAGCCGCGTCTCAGCCGGATTGTAAACAAGATCATAGATGCA
>DASUYO010000547.1:0-4530 GCA_036377375.1 Pyrinomonadaceae bacterium | reverse complement strand
TTTGGGCAACCTGACAGACCGCGTGCGTCTCGGTTATGTGATCGATTTCATCGTCCTGCACGCCCGCGACTATCACTGGCCCACGTTCAACATTGCCGATGCGAGCATCACGATTGGAGCACTACTGCTTGCTTACGATTTGATTTTTAGCCACAGATCTACACGGACGAACACAGATAAAGCTTAATCCGTGTTCAACTGTGTAATCCGTGGCTGATATAAATATGTACCCAGAAATATTTCACATTGGTAATTTCCCCATTAACACCTACGGCATTTTTCTCGCCGTCGCCTTTCTTTGCGCGATCTTGATTACCGTCAGGCTGGCGGCGCGCGATGGGTTACCGAAAGAGAAAATCTACGATCTGTGTTTGTGGATGCTACTTGCCTCCTTGATCGGCTCGAAGATTTTGATGCTCTTCACGGAGCCTGAATATCGCGATCATCCCGGTCAGCTTCTATCGCTCGACTTTCTACGCTCCGGCGGAGTCTTCTACGGCGGACTGCTCGGCGCAGTCGTCGCCGGATACTTTTTGATGAAGCGCTACAAGCTGCCGTGGTGGAAGACCGCGGACGCGTGTGCGCCGGGCATTGCCATCGGAAATTTCTTTGGTCGTCAGGGATGCTTCGCAGCAGGTTGTTGCTGGGGTAAACCGACAACGCTTCCGTGGGGCGTAAAGTTTACGGAATTGGGCCATCAGATCACGGGCGTGCCGACTGACACGTATCTTCATCCGACGCAGCTTTATGAATCATTCGCAATGTTGCTCGTGTTTGTCTTTTTATACTGGCTGCACAAGCACAAGCGCTTCGACGGCCAGGTGATTCTTGCTTACGCCTTACTCTATTCAGTGATCCGCTTTGCGATCGAGTTTGTGCGTGACGATCCGCGCGGCGATATTTTTGGATTGACCACTCTGACAGGTCTCTCCACCTCGCAGTTGATCAGTCTGATCGTGGGTATAAGCGCGCTGGTGCTGCTAATCCTGCGGCGCCGTCGCGCCCCTTCTGTAAAGCTTGAAAATCCTGTAATCCTGTCTAAAACAGCCGTATGAACCCACTAACATTATTGGTTCTGTTAGTCGTCGCTCTTCTTGTCTCTGTCTTCCCTAGTAATACGCAACCGAATCAACTCGCCCTCCCCGCAGAAAAGCATCTCAAAAATCTCAAGCAACTAACTTTCGGCGGTGAGAATGCCGAGGCTTACTTCTCCTCAGACGGCAAGCAGCTCATCTTCCAATCGACACGCGACGGCCACGGCTGCGATCAGATCTACACGATGAAGATCGACGGCTCGAACGTGAAGATGATTTCAACCGGCGAAGGACGCACGACTTGTTCTTACTTCTTTCCGAACGGAAAGCGCATCCTCTATTCGTCGACACACCTGGGCGACATACAATGTCCGCCTCGCCCTGACTTCTCCAAAGGTTATGTTTGGGCTGTCTATCCGACATACGATATCTTTACCGCAAATTCTGACGGCTCCGATCTGAAGCAACTGACAAACACGCCCGGCTACGACGCCGAAACCACGATCACGCTCGACGGTAAGAAACTCGTCTTCACGTCGGTGCGTGATGGTGATCTCGATATCTACACGATGGACGCAGATGGAAAGAACGTGCGGCGCCTGACGAATGAGCTTGGTTACGATGGTGGTCCATTCTGGTCGTATGACGGCAAGCAGATCGTTTATCGCGCCTATCATCCCAAAACGGATCAGGAGAAGACTGATTACACGGAGTTGCTGAAGCAACATCTTATTCGACCGACGACACTCGAGATCTGGGTGATGAATGCCGACGGCTCAAACAAGCGGCAGGTGACGAGCAACGGTAAAGCGAACTTCGGGCCTTACTTTTTTCCGGATGGCAAGAGGATAATCTTCGCTTCAAACATGGACGATCCGCGTGGAAGAAATTTCGATCTCTACAAGATCAACACAGACGGCAGCGGATTAGAACGCATTACGTTCAACGACACTTTTGATGGGTTCCCGATGTTCTCGCCTGATGGGAAGAAGCTGGTGTTTGCGTCGAACCGGAATGCGAAGGTGCAGGGCGAGACGAACGTGTTCATTGCTGATTGGGTGGAATAGCCGCAAAAAGGCACAAAAACAATCATGAAAAGCAAGAGATTTATCTTCACACTAGCAGCGCTGTTGGTTACGACGTTTGCTGTCGCTGTCGCGCAGCAAGCGGAGCTTGAGCCGTCTGCGGCGCGGTTGCAGCAGGACATCAGCTATCTCGCCTCTGATGCGCTTGAGGGACGCCGCACAGGCACTGCAGGTGCAAACCAGGCCGCGCGTTATATCGCCACCGAATTTTCGCGGCTGGGTTTGAAACCCGGAGGTAATCGTTATCTCCAAACCTTCCCGTACGTCTCCGGAGTGAACCTCGGCCCTGAAAACATCTTTTCATTTAGCCGTAATTCATTGAGTGTGGGCTCGCTGATGGTTGGGGTCGACTGGCTCCCGCTCGCTTTCTCCGCAAATGGAAAAGTCGCGGGAGGAATTCTCTTCGCGGGTTATGGTCTCACCGTTGCCGAGCTGAATTACGACGACTACGCCGGTCTCAACGCAACCGGAAAAATCGCCATCGCACTTCAAGGCACGCCGGACGGCGACAATCCGCACGGACAATTTTCGAACCTTCAGGACGTCCGCTGGAAAGCGATTGCCGCACGCAACGCCGGCGCCCAGGCGTTAATCGTTGTCGCCCGCGATGTCAGCTTCAGCACCGATCGTCTAACAAACGTCGCGTATGACAACACTGCCGGCGAAGCCGGAATTCCCGTCGTCATCATTTCGCGCCAGAGCGTGGACAAGATTCTCGCACTCTCAAAAACCTCGATTTCTCAACTCGAACAAGCAACAGCGGCAAAGACACCCGGCACCAACAGAGAATTAAGCGGCGAGATCACCCTGGCTACGAACGTACTTCGCAATCAGGCGCCTGGCTACAACGTTGTCGGCGTGCTCGAAGGTTCCGATCCCGTTCTGAAAAAGGAGAACATTATTATCGGCGCACACTACGATCATCTCGGCCGTGGCGGTGACGGAAGTCTTGCGCCTCACTCCGGCGAAATACATCACGGCGCCGATGACAATGCCTCGGGAACTGCGGGACTGCTCGAGTTGGCTCGTATCTTTAGCGCGCAACGGTCGCAGCTCAAACGCACCGTTATCTTCATTGCCTTCGGAGGTGAAGAAGAAGGACTGCTCGGATCAAATTACTACGTCAATCATCCACTCACGCCACTCGCTAATACTGTTGCGATGATCAACATGGACATGATTGGTCGCATGAAAGATCGCAAACTCGTTATTGGCGGCGTGGGAACAGCCAAAGAGTGGCGCAACATCATCGGCCAGCAGGATTCGTTTCAACTGACGCTCAACGAAGATGGCTATGGTCCGAGCGATCACTCGTCGTTCTACATGAAACAGATTCCTGTGCTTTTCTTCTGGACCGGAAATCATAACGACTATCACAAACCTTCAGACACTTTCGATAAGATCAATTACGACGACGAAGCGCGCATTTTGAGTATGGTCGCGCGAATAATCAAAGAGGTCGATGGCGGCGAGCAGCGGCTAACGTACACCACTGCGAAAAGCGCTCCGCCGCGGACTGGCGGTTTCCGTGTTTACCTCGGAACGATCCCGAATTACGCGGATAGTTCGGATGGATTATTGATTGATGGCGTGCGCGACGATTCGCCCGCAGCCAAAGCCGGACTGAAAGCGGGAGATAAGATCGTCAAGATCGCCAATCGCGAGGTCAAGAACGTTTACGACTACACGTACGCGCTGGGCGAGATGAAAGCGGGACAGGAGTATGTTGTTGAAGTTGTGCGGGGCGGTGAGAAGCTGATTTTGAGGATCACGCCCGAAGCCCGAAAGTAATTCTGCCACGGATTACACGGATAGATCCGGATCTATCCGTGTAATCCGTGGCTAAAAAAGTCTTACCAGCGTGGTTCGCGCTCGTAACGATCGTTATCGCGATCACGGCCGCCGCCACCACCGTAACCACCACGACCACCGCCACGTCCGCCACCATACCCGCCACGGCCACCGCCGCCGCGATCAGTTCTCGGCTTAGCTTCATTGACGGTCAAATTGCGTCCGCCAAAATCCTTGCCATTGAAAGCCTCGATGGCTGCTGCTGCCTCTTCAGGGGTTGCCATTTCCACAAAAGCAAAGCCGCGCGACCGTCCTGTTTCGCGATCTTCAATCACCGAAGCTGATTCGACTGTTCCTACTGACGCGAAAGCCTCGCGCAGTTCCTCGCTCGTCGTGCGGAACGAGAGATTTCCTACATAGAGTTTTGTAGCCATTCTAACTATCCTTAACTTAACTGAAGGGAAGCGCGGGCTTGCTGGAATTCGCTGATCCAGTTCGGGGGGGACGACCGATACTTTCGGCGAGCTGCGACGAACCCGATGCTCTAAAAAATCTCGAGAGCGGCTTCTAACTGGTTGACAACTGCCTCACTCTCTATCAGCCGAACCTCGTCGCCTTAA
>DASUYO010000546.1:0-2878 GCA_036377375.1 Pyrinomonadaceae bacterium | reverse complement strand
TAGATCTTCCAGGCGTGCTTCGGATCGTCTTTGACAGGTGCGACGTCACCGAAGAGGCCATAGCGTGTTTCGTCTTTGCCTGAGGATACTGCGGTGACGACAAACACCTTGTCGCCCCAGACGACTGGACTTGCGTGCGAGAGACCCGGAATGTCGGCTTTCCAGCGGACGTTTTCCGATTTGGAAGCGTCCCACTTCACAGGCTTCGGCTGACCTTCGGTTACGCCGGTGGCGTTCGGGCCACGAAACTGCGGCCAGTTCTGTGCGTGCACTACTGTGAAAGCGACAATGAGAACAATGATAGATAGTGTCAGTCGTTTCATGGATTGGTTCTCGATGAAATGTTTTTAGTCAACGCGCTTCATCTGCATCGTGGTTTGTGGGTTTTTGAAAGTCAGGCTCGTTACCTTTCCTGCTTCGACGTTAAAAATGAAAGTAAACCCACTAAACGCGATTGGCCGGAATGTCGTGTTGTCGAGTGCTATCAACGGTTGCGCGTCGCGTGTAAATCCCGCGACATACAACTTCCCATCTTTAACGGTCACCGTCGCCTGCGGACCGGTGTCGCTTTTGTACTGGCCGGCGTATGACTGAAGTATCGCGGCATCAACCTGAAGCGGAGGTTGTGCGCCCGCTTTCTTCAACATCTCCGTGATGCTTGCTGTCTTCTCGTTCATCGACGACAGCGCGAGCGCCGTTGTCAGTGCATCTGGTTTGAGTGCTTTACTGTCCAGCGCAATCTTCACCAGCTCTTCCTGGTTTTGCTGCACTCCTGCCATCAGCACATCGTCGATACCGTCCGCGCCTTTCTGCGCCAATAGACGAACGACATCGATGTGATCGTTTTGGAGTGCCCACGTCATCGCAGTCATGCCGTAAAACGTATCCCTCACTTTCACGTCCGCACCACGATCGAGCAGCACCTTGGCTACGTCAGCGTTCCCTCGCTCGGCCGCCTTGAACAGTGCAGTCGTCCCATACCGAAACTTCGCATTCACATCGGCGCCGCGATCCAATGTGGTCGTAACAGCGGCGACGTCGCCCTTGCGAACCGCTTCGTAAAGCTGATCGTTCAGTTCCTGTTTGGAGGGCGTGGCGGTTTGTGCGAATAGTATGGCCGACAGCGAAAAGAGGAAGACCTTTTGTAGCATGATTTGTCCTCGTAGATTTATCGAGCCGAGCCCGCGAAGCGAGCGGAAGAATAAAGCCGGGGCGCAAGCCCCAGGTTACCAAACCAGATATGACCCGAGCCCGCGATAGCGGGCGGCAGCACTGTCGCCCGCTTCGCGGGCTCTATAATATTGCGTATTCTGATCCTGGGGCTCACGCCCCAGGCTTTATGCTGTCGCCCGCTGTCGCGGGTTGAAAGCAATCTGCTAAAATCAGCGAAAAAATTGTAACGCAGCAACGTGAGCTTACGTATTGTACATCTTCAGGGTTGCAGGCGCGCAGAGACTTCTATCCCGGCACAGATTTTTTTCGAACTCGAAAACGTTTTTTATATCCATAATTAGCGATGGGCCTCCAAAATGACTAACCTGATCTCCATTTATCTGAATCTTTGCCTTGTTTTTTTCTCGGTCGTCACAGCGGGCGATTGGGCCGAGTCGCGCGGACCAAATCGCGACGGCATCTCCACTGAAAAGAACTTGCCCGTGAAGTGGTCACCCACTGGCGACAACCTCTTGTGGAAAGCTCCGTATGGCGGTCGGTCAGGACCGATCGTCATGGGCGATCATCTCTACCTGCAAAACACCGCCGGCGCAGGAGAGACAGAGCAGGAACGTCTCATGTGCTTCAACGCCGACACGGGCAAGCTTCTCTGGGAACATCGCTTCAATGTTTACTTAAGCGACGTGCCACCACATCGCGTGGGCTGGGCCTCTCCAGCCGGCGACCCGGCGACCGGAAATGTTTACGCGTTCGGAGTCGGCGGCACTTTACTCGGCTTCAATCGCGACGGAAAAGTTCTCTGGGAACGATCGCTGGGCGAAGACTTCGGATTACTGACGACTCACGGCGGACGCACCGTGTCGCCAATCGTTGATGGAGATCTTGTGATCGTTAGTGCTGTGACTTTTCAGTGGGGCCAGCACGGGCGCGGCGCACACCGGTTCCTCGCATTCGACAAAAACACAGGTGAAACTATCTGGGTAAGTGCTCCCGGTGGCCGTCCCTATGACACAACTTATGCACCGCCGATCATCGTCAACGTGAATGGAACGCGACTGCTGATCCAGGGATCCAGTGATGGCTTCGTCCATGCGATCAAACCGCAAACAGGCGAGCCGGTCTGGAAATATGAAATCAGCAAACGCGGACTGAACACGGGAGTGGTCGTCTACAACAACACTGCCATCCTCACACACAGCGAGGAAAATCTCGACTCGAGTGAAATGGGGATGATGGTTGCTGTTGACGCAACTGCCAAAGGTGAGATCAAGAAAGATCAGATCAAGTGGAGCACTTATGGCTGGCAGGGCGGCTTTTCTTCTCCGGTGCTCGACGGTGATCGGATGTACCAGATCGACAACAGCGCGAATATTGCCGCTTTCGATGTGAACACCGGCAAACAACTCTGGCTAAAAAATCTTGGCACGATTCAGAAGGCTTCGCCCGTGCTGGCCGACGGCAAACTGTATGTCGGTACTGAGAATGGAAAGTTTTTTATTCTCAAACCCTCGGCAACCGGTTGCGAGATTCTCGATGAGGATCAACTGGGAACTGAGGCAGTGCCTGAGAAGATCATTGGATCAGCGGCAGTTGCGAACGGGCGGATCTATTTCGCGAGTGAAGCAGGACTCTACTGCATCGGCAAGAAAGCGAATCGCACTTCTTCGCACACTACCACCACCGCTGTCGGAACGCCCGTCAGCTC
>DASUYO010000545.1:0-7585 GCA_036377375.1 Pyrinomonadaceae bacterium | reverse complement strand
TTCGCGGCGGTGCCGGATCTGTTGGGTGAGGATGAGCGCATCACGCCGTTTGCCGCACACATGCTCGCGCACGTTTTTGCTGATGCGGTGCCGTTGAAGATCACGGGTGATGTTGAGTATTTGGTTAATCGCACTGCGAATAGCTGGGTGGTGACGTTACTGAATAACAACGGCGTGTTGAAGCCGCAGCAGGGGATGGCGCAGGTCGATCGGAGTGCTTACGTTCCCGCGACGATCACATTGCCGGGTAGCAAGCGAGCGAATGAATGGACCAGTGACACCTCATTGACGGTGAACAACGGAAGGGTTACCGTCCAAGTCCCACCTGGTGGCCTCGCAATCGTGGAAATATTTTAGCCACGGATGAACACGGATTAGATCCGAATCCAATCCGTGTTATCCGTGGCTGGATTTATGGCTTCTTGCCTTTGCCCTTTCCGCCGCCCGGTGAAGCCGGCGGTCCGCCCTTCGGCGCACGTTCCTGTTTCTGCTGTTGTGGAGCTTGTGCCTGTGGTGGACGTTCGTGTTTCGGTTGCGGCTGCGGTTGAGCGCGTGCAGGTGCTGGTGCAGGTCGCGCCGGAGCCGCGACACGCTCGCCTCGCGGTTGCTGCTGTGCAGGTCTTGCAGGACGTTCAGCCTGAGGCGCACTTGCCCGACGTTCTACTCGTGGCTGTTCGGGTTGCTGTACTCGTGGCTGCTCGCGTTGTTGCACCCGTTGCTGCACGCGTTGTTGCTGCTCAACGCGACGCGCTTCGCGTGGCGTTTCAACACGAGCTTTCTGCTCAACCCGCTGTTGCACGCGTTGCTGCTGCTCAACACGACGCGCTTCACGTTGCTCCTGTCCACGACCCCTCTGCTGCTCAACAGGTTGCTGTTGTTGCGGCTGCACTCGTGCCGGAGCTTGGGCAGTCTGCGGTGGCGCCTCACGTCCACGACGCTCGTCTCGTACCTGGAACTTCTGTCCCTTCGCACGATCGGGTGCGTTGTTCACGCGCATGGTCTTCGCGAGGTCAGGACGGAACGGCGGTGCTACCGGCGCTGTGCTCGTGACGACGGTCGTGTCGTTGAGTTTCTTCGCGATTCCCGGAGGAATGTCGATCTTTCCACGACCCCATGCCGAATGCACCACTGCATTTCGCAAAGGCGTAACCAGCAACGGATCCAGCACAGGATTCACTTGCGCCAGCATGTTGCGATCAGCCTTTCGCGTACGTCTCCAATCGATGCCTCGGTCGAAATCGTCGACATTCACCACCGTAACTGCACCAGGCACGTTGAGATTCACGGTGCGCTCATACAGATTGTCCCGAGACAAGTAATAAGGTTGCCAGGTGGTGTTGTAGTAGTGCGGCACGTAGACGTCGCCCGGAGCCAGCGGCACCCAGCCGATCTGGTTTTGGTCAAAGGGAACAAACGCGACGAGTGCCGGCGAATAGACCGGCTCAACATTTACTCTGTCAGGTACCCAATACCATCGATCTCCAACATACGCCCAGCGTCCGTAGTGATACGGAGCATAGCCCCAGGGCTCAGTCGAAACCCACGTTGGACCATACGGATAATCGGTGTACCAGTAACCTGTCTGATACGGCATCCAACCAGAATCGACGCGCGGCGCCCACGCATAACCATAGCCATCGATGTTGCGCCAGTCGCCGTAGTAATCGAGATCATAGAGGCCGGGAATGTATGAGTTCGCATACTGGTAACTGACAGTGCGACGATATGGATCGAAGTAATAAGGATCGTTCAGATAAGCGTTGTAATCACGATAACGGCCATCGTAGTACTGCGGATACTGATAACCGTAATAATCATCGACGAGATAACCGGCATCGCGGCCATTGAGCTGAGACAGGACTACATCGGCCGCAGTGCTACCGACGAGCGTAAGCAACTCGCCTTTGCTGATCTGTCCACTGCCCCCGAGGCCGACGACCTGGGCCAACCCGCTCAGCACTGAAACGAGCACTTGCCCGTTGTTGATGCCCACGTCGTAAAGTCCGGGTTGTTGGAAATCGACAGCACCGTAAGGCGTTGCCACTTCGAATAGATCATTTGGATTCAGATAACCGACGTCGAACACCGCAGAGCCATCGCGCAACGCGAGCTGCGTGCGACGATCGTTCAGCGCAAGCACGTCAAGCGAAGTGTTTGGATTAAGTCTCGCGAAATTGCGTCCGGTAAATGCCAGGCTCGCACGCGAGTTGTCGCGTGTGTAGATGCGGTCGCCGACTGAGACCGGTTGGTTGGCAGTCGCCGCAATCCATTGATCGCTCTGCGCGTTGCCGGCGTCGCTGTTGTCGAGCGCCACTTCGCCGTCGACCCGCTGGATGCGGGCCGCGTTTGGCAATGCTTCAGCGGACGTGGTGCGCTCGTGTTTCATCCATAGGCCAACCCCGACGCCTGCTGCGACGGCACACACCACCGCCACGAGCACGAGGTGTGGCCAGACTTTTACGTTGTTCATAACAGCCCCCTCACGTTGTTTTTCATAGAAATTTTGGCAAGGACT
Source organism: Pyrinomonadaceae bacterium (assembly GCA_036377375.1). Classification (GTDB taxonomy): domain Bacteria; phylum Acidobacteriota; class Blastocatellia; order Pyrinomonadales; family Pyrinomonadaceae; genus PSRF01. The sequence goes on along the minus strand of DASUYO010000545.1, from coordinate 5,070 downwards.
ATGCCAACACGCAGATCTGCGTTGATCGCTGTTAATCCGCGATCTGTTCAACCCATATCGTTTGTTTTTGAATCAAATCGTTTCGTAAACCTACATGGATGTCCTGCATTCACTCTGATTTCTGCATGGAATAACACTTGCGAAGTTCCTGAACTGGCGACATCTCTCTCCGCCGGCACATAAGAAAGGACCTTTGATGAACGGGAAATATCTAAAAAAATTAGCATTGTCTCTGACGATATCCGCCGCGTTGTTCGGAGCGAGTGATCTTGCGAACGCGCAGGGAAGACGAGGCCGGGGTGAGGAGCGGAGTCAGGAAAATCAGGCTGCGCGCGAGCAGCGCCAGCAGCAACGCCAGCAAGAACAACAGAACCGCCAGCAAGAGCGCCAGGCGGCTCAACAGCAGCGACAACCACAACAACAGCAAAATAGTCAGGAGCGACAGCAACGCTCAGAACAGCGTCGCCAGGAACAACAGCAGAATAGTCAGGAACGACAGCAGCGCTGGGAGCAGCAACGACAACAGCAACAGCGCGACAGTCAGGAACGACAGCAGCGTTGGGAACAGCAGCGCCAGCAACAGCGCAATGACCAGCAGCGACAGGATCAGATTCGCCAGTCTCGTGAGCGCGAAGATCGCTGGCAGCAGCAACGTCAGGAACAGATCCGCCAGTCGCAGGAACGTGATCAGCGTTGGCAGCAACAGCGACAACAGCAGCAACAACAACAGCAGCAGGACGCACAGCGTCGCCAGTGGGAACGCGATCGCAATCGCAGCTCGGATAACCGCCGCGACAATGATCGTGACAACAACTGGCGCCAGCGCAACTGGCAGCTCGAGCAGCAACAACGCGCCGAACGCTATCGTCAGGATTCGCAGCGACGCCAGAATTACCTGTATGACCGTCAGCGATTACTCGAGCAGCAACGACGCGTGAATCAGTTGCGTTACCAGCAACGTTATCTCGAACAACTGCGTCGCGATCAGTTGCGATTGCAGCAGTGGCGCTATAACGACTACGGTCCGTACAACTACCGCTATCGCAGAGGCGGCTCTTACTACGAGACCAACCGGTACGGCGCAGAGATGTTGCAGCGCGCGATCAATGACGGGTATAGCGAAGGCTTCTATGCCGGTCAGGCCGATCGTGAGGACGGTTATCGCTTCAGTCCTGAAGAGGCTTATGCATATCAGGATGCGAGCTACGGCTACGACGGTTATTACGTCGATCTCGGCGACTATCAGTACTACTTCCGCGAAGGGTTCCAGCGTGGCTACGAGGACGGTTATTACAGCCGCTCACGCTACGGCCGCTACTCAAATGGAACGTACAGCATTCTCGGCACGATTCTCGAGCAGATCCTTGGATTGCAGCTCTTGAACTAAAACGGGGCCGCAGATGAACGCAGATAAACGCTGATCTGCGTTCATCTGCGTAAATCTGCGGCTCATTGAAGCTTCAGCGCAAATCCCTGTCGACGGATATTCTTCACACAGGCAGTGTCGATCCCGTTCGTCGTTCCGCGCTCGATAAATCCCATCATTATGTGATCGACGCAGCTCATTCCTTCCAGCCCGTGGAGACCGTGCGCGCCGTGGGGCACGACAATGTGAAGACTGTTCGTCAGAGTCTTCGACACTCGCTCGCCGTTTGCTGGAGGTGTCACGGGATCCCACTCGCCCGTCACAATCAGTACAGGAACGTCTGATTTCACCGGCTGCTGATAATCACGTTCGATGGTTGCACGAGGCCAGAGTGCGCATGCTTCGCGTTGCTGGCGCAGGCGATAGTCGCCGAGGAAAGTATTTTGAGCGAGTCGCTCACCTTCACCGGGTTTGATCCATGGCAGATCCTCTGCACACGTTATCGAGAGATACATGCCGTTGCTGCCGGTGCCAACGAGATTGATGCGGTATTCCAGTGCCGCATGGGCCAACGGACCGAAATTGCCCTGCGCGGCGAGATGTAATAAGAGCGGAACCTTGCCGGCAGACGGCGGCGAGTAAAGCATGTAACGAATTGCCTCGGCTACGAGGTCGCGAGAGAGTCGCACTTTGCCGCGCTCGCTTGTGTGAGGCTTTTGCACGTCAACTTCAACCGGACCTCCTTTAACGAGTTGCGTGAGCACTGCTTTGGCTTCGTCTTTAATATTTGGAAATGCTTCGTTGCATGCCTTGTCGGCGACACACTCCGAAAGAACGCCTTGCAGCGCGCGCTCAGTCTGCTGCGGAAAATCGCTCGGCATGAAATGATCGGCCGGCGATACGCCTTGAAGCGTGGCTGTGCGAACGTGTTGCGGATATCGCTTCAGGTAGGTTAACGCGGCGCGTGTGCCGTAAGAGGCGCCGAAGAGATTCAGACGTTCGTAGCCGAGCGCTTCTCTGACTTCCTCCAAATCGTCGGCCGCGATCGTAGTGGTGTAGAGCGTCAGATCGGCTTTGGCTTCGAGTTCTGTGCGACACTTTCGCACGTCCTCGAGTGGGAAGTAATAGCTGAGATAACTCTGTAGATTTGCTGGATTGTAGAATTTGCAGTCGAGTGGATTTGAGCTGCCGGTGCCGCGCTGATCGACAAACAGCATGTCGCGATGCTCGCGTATGTAGGGGAAGGCACCTGCCAGACCTACGGCATCCTCTGTGGCGGCGCTGCCTGGTCCACCCGCAAGGTAAACGAACGGGTCGGGTTCGCGGTTGGCGGAGGTAGCGGGAAGGACCAGGATCTTGAGACTAATCATCCGGCCTTTCTTCGTAGCGCGGTTTTCGTAGACGTTGAGCGTGCCGCACTTTGCCGGAATGTGCATGGCCGGTATCAGACAGTCGGTCAGGACAAGCTTCGGTTTTACGGCACTGCCAGTCTGTAAAGTCGAGATTAGTCCAAGTGCGATGAATAAAAAGATGCGAATCATCTGAGTGTCTCCTGCGACTGCTCTTTACCACAAAACTCACAAAAGGCACAAAATGGTCAGGAAAGGTTTTGTGCATTTTGTGCCTTTTTGCGGCTTAACGTATTATCCGCAAATCCAGATGAGCTCCGTCGAACCAGAACGCCTGCTTCTGCACTACCGCATTATCAATAAAGTTGGTGAAGGCGGCATGGGCCAGGTTTATCGTGCTGAAGACACGAAGCTTGGACGCTACGTCGCTCTCAAACTACTCGCTCCTGAAGCGACACGCGATCAGACAGCGAAACGCCGGCTGCTGTCCGAAGCGCAATCAGCTTCGGTGCTGAACCATCCCAACATCGTCACGATCCATGCGATTGAAGAAGCCGACGGCATCGACTTCATTGTGATGGAGTTTGTTGAAGGCGAGACTCTGACTTCATATCTCGCGAACAACGGCGCCTTACCACTTGCTTCTCTCCTGGAATTGGGAATTCAGATCGCAGACGCACTCGACACCGCACACTCCGTCGGACTTATACATCGCGATATCAAACCGGCTAATATTCTGATCACTCCCAAAGGTGTTGCGAAGGTAGCGGACTTCGGACTCGCGAAGATGGTTCGTCTGAGTACAGACGACATCGATCGCGAAGCATTGACGCTTGCAGCCAATCTAACCGGTCCAGGCATTGTTCTCGGCACGGCTGCTTACATGTCTCCGGAACAGACTCGCGGCGAGAATCTCGATGTGCGCTCGGAGATCTTTTCGTTAGGCAGTGTGATTTATGAAGCAGCGACGAGAACGCGCGCATTCAGTGGTCCAAGTGTTCTCGCCATCATGCACGCAATCGCGACTGTCGATCCGCCGCCGCCGAGTAAACTCAGACCAGAGCTGCCGCGCGAATTCGATCTGATCATCGAGCGCGCACTCGCCAAAGACAAGAACCAGCGCTATGCATCAGCTCGCGAGATCGCCGACGCACTTCGCAATATGCGAGCGTCGATAACCGGAACCTGGTCAGGAATACCGATTGTTTACGATCCCGACTTGATCGATCGCACGTTGCCTTCATTTGTCGGCCGCGAGCCGGAAATGAAGAAGCTCGAGAGCCTGCTACAACAGGCAATCGAAGGCACTGGCCGCATCGTCTTTATCACCGGCGAGCCGGGCATCGGCAAGACTTCTCTGTCGGACGAATTTCTGCGTCGCGCTAGAAAGCATCACGCGGGAATACTGATCTCGCGCGGTCGTTGCGTTGAACAGTACGGCACCGGCGAAGCCTATCTTCCGTTTCTCGATGCAATGGGCGAACTGCTTCAAGGCCCGGGTCGAGAACGCATTGCCGCAATCATGCGCACTTACGCGCCAACGTGGTGCATGGAATTGCCAACCGCGTTTGCCTCCACCGGAGCGCTGGAGAAGTTGCAACAGGAAACGATCGGCGCAACCAAAGAGCGCATGATGCGCGAAATGGGCGACGCTCTCGGCATGCTGGCGAGTGCTTCTCCAATCGTTTTGTTGTTGGAAGATTTGCACTGGGCAGACCCATCGAGCGTCGACCTGCTGCGACATCTTTGTCAACGGATCGGCACGCAACGTCTCTTGATTGCGGGCACCTTCCGGCCTGAGGACGTGGAGCGCAGCGGCCATCCGCTAAAGAGTTACAAAGCGGAGATGCGGGCTCATAACCTCTGCGATGAAATTGCGCTCGACTCATGGAATCGCGAGCACATTTCCGAGTATCTTGATGTGACGTTCTCTCCAAACGACTTTCCGGCAGACCTGACCGCGCTCATTCACGAGAAGACCGAAGGCCATCCGCTCTTTGCCGCAAACCTTTTGCAGTATCTCGGTGAGCGCGGTGACCTGGCGAAGACGAACGGACGCTGGTCGCTTGTTAGACCACTTTCCGAGATGGATCTCGTTGCGCCTGAAAGCGTGCGCGCGATGATCAGCAAAAAGATCGACGCCCTCGAGGAGGAGGAGCGGCGTACCCTCCAATATGCCAGCGTCGAGGGCACAGAGTTTCTCTCGAGCGTGACGGCAAAGCTGCTCGGGGTTGATGAAATTGATCTAGAGGAGTCACTTGCGCGAATCAGCAAAGGCCATCGCCTGATTGAAACAGTTGGTGAAGAAGACTTGCCTGACGGTACGTTGGCGACGCGTTATCGCTTCTCACACGC
>DASUYO010000544.1:0-3010 GCA_036377375.1 Pyrinomonadaceae bacterium | reverse complement strand
TTGACGGACGAAACCTTCTTCGATCTGTCGAGTGTCAAGCGCATTCAGATAGCGGTTACGAAAGAAGCCGTACGCCGAACCATGAAAATCATTCGAGCCGGTTTTGGTGACGGTAATGAACTGTCCGCCAGTTGCGCGGGCGAACTCTGCGGAGAACTGGTTTTGTACCAGTGAAAATTGCGATACGGTCTCCGGCGAAACATAGGCCAATGGACCAGTGACGGACTTGCTGTTGTTGTCGACGCCGTCGATCATGAAGTTGTTATTGCGAGGACGCTGACCGCCCACCGAGCCGCCTGTTCCTACACCAACGCCGCCAGAACTCGATACGTTGGGCGCGAGCAAGGCGAGATTATTAACGCCGCCGCCGAAAGCACCGCCGACATTTGTCTGCGCGAGCTCAACTACTTGTCTTTCATTGAAACTCTTGGAGAGCGTCGCGGCAGTGGTGTCGACTAGTTCAGCGCCGGCTGACGTTACGGTAACCATTTCACCCACGATGCCGAGTGACAATTGTGCCACGAGATCGGTGATTTGATTCAACTGCACCTTGACGTCGGTCAACGTTAAGGTTTTGAAATTAGGCGCTTCAACCGTGACGCGATAATCGTCGCCCACTAATAAATTGTTGAATTCGAACTGGCCCGTATCTGAGGTTTGAGTTGTAGTGGAGCTGTTGTTCGAGGCTTTTGTGATAGTTACTTTGGCGTTCTGGACTACGGCGCCGTTCGGGTCCGTAACAACGCCGCGAATGCTACCGGTGGTAACCTGCCCGTGAACCGAGAGTGCCAATACAAGCGTGATCATGAGCTGTACGATCTTGCTGGAGCTGCGCATAGTTAAGTCTCCTGGTTTGAGAACATCGATGTGGGGAGAGTTTCTTTTGTCTTGCGCAGTTGCGCATAGCAAGGAGGGTGCCGGGGTTAGTGAGATTTGCTAAACATAGTATTTATGGGATTTCGAGGAGGGTGAACGAGGCCATCTCGAAAGAAAATGTTATTCGTATAAGATTCGACAGAGACAGGTTTCGCAGGAAAGTCGAATTGGCTTTGCTCAGCCTGCGAAGCAGGCGAAAGCATAAAGCCTGGGGCGCAAGCCCCAGGATCTCGGAATAAATATTTTGTAGCCCGTGAAACGGGCGACAGTCTTAAGATTGCAAGCTTTCGCCCGCTAGCGCGGGCTCATCCCTAAATACAAATTCACAACCTGGGGCTTGCGCCCCAGGCTTTATGCTTTCGCCTGCTTCGCAGGCTGAGCAAAGGCCAGTTTGACTTTTCACGTAAGGATGGTTGTAGCGTGGCGGCAAGCTTAGGATGGTCCAAATGGGAATCTCGTTAGCTCGTCGTGATCGACGCGGAGTCGAGTCATGTGGCCGCGTTTGCCAAGCGTCAACGTGCCGAGCTCTGCTGCCTCACATAGACTAAAGAATGAAATCGCCGCTCCTCTCATCACCTCATGATCGTGCTGCTCAGTCTGATCAGAGTAGCGCCAGAATGCCAGCAGGTCTGTCGACGTCACCACTTCAAGATTTCGTTCGTACATCCATTTCAGCGCTGCAAGATACGCAGGTATACGGCTCAACAGTTGGCGAAAGCCCTCGGTTTCAGGCTCTAAACGCGTGGCTAGTTCCCAACCAAGCGGACTCAGCGTCAGCAAACCTTCATCTTCCTCAGTGATGCCGAGACTTCGATAGGCTTGTAGTTTACGTTCCTCAAACAATCTTCTTCTGGATTTGTCGAGTTCTTCCGCTGCGACCACGCCTGCCGATTTCCTTTTGAGATACCGCACGAAGTCGCGTATGTCATTAGCGCTTGTCAAACTGGGCAGCCTGGCGCCGTGCGTTTCGTTGTCCGCCAACGTCAAGAGCCTCAAGATGCCGTTTGGTTGGGTTTGATCGGAAAGCAATGTCGCGTATGTATTTCTCAATGCTTACGCTCCTTCAATCAGGTGAGGGAATTGAATATGGTAGCGCTTTATCTTCGCGTTAAGCGTAGTAGCATTCAGGCCCAGAAATCTGGCCGCCTGTACCTGACTGCCGCGAGTGCGAGTTAAGGCACGCCGGATTAGCTCGATCTCAAAACGACGCACCTCCTCACGTAAGTTGAGACACGCTACATCGTCGCTTTGCTGCGAGTCGTTTTGCACGATCTCCAGTTGACTCAACAACAGATTGATCAGCTCCCATATAGATTGAATGTGAAGCTGGATGTCTGTTCGTAATCCGAGCGGCTTGGAAAGTGCAGCGGGTGTGGCCGCTATTGGCCTCAGCGATATATCAAATGGTGACTGACTTGTATTCATTTGTGCTAAACCTCTGATTACTTCCCGGGTTGATCTGTAGCCCGACTTGACGTTAATAAGAAGTACGTTCACAAATCTTTATCCGCTCTTCAAAAATTCTTAGAAGTTCTTAGTAGATTCCAAGACGTAGCTGAGAATAATTGATAATGTTTAATCAGCCCTGAGTATTCTGAAGGTATTGAAAGCGTAAGATCAGCCATGACACAAAAACGAGTGCGAATCTTTTTCTACGGCACGTTTATGAGCCGCGCAGTGCTCGCCGACTACGGCATAGACGTGCCCACGGTCGTGCCGGCCAAACTTCGTGGATACCAGCTCCACATTAAGCTACGTGCAAACCTGATCAACGACGATCGCTCATGTAGCTACGGATCCATTGCCGAGTTAACCCACGACGAACTCGCGACGCTGTACCAGAATATTGAGCAGCACTCTGGGCTTAAATATCTTCCGGAACCAGTAATCGCGGAAACGCTTGACGGCGCTTTCATACCCGTCCTCTGTTACATCGCGCCGCACATGGATGAGAGCCCGCCGCCGTCCGACTACGTTCGGCAACTCGCTTCATGCGTCAGAGAACTGGGCCTGCCGGAATGGTACGCTGCCTATATCGAATCATTCGCGCCAGCAATGTGAGGTATTCAATGCAGGTGAATCAAATTGAAGCTGATCTGTATCTCCTGATTGGTGATACTTATAAATCTAATTC
>DASUYO010000543.1:0-10720 GCA_036377375.1 Pyrinomonadaceae bacterium | reverse complement strand
CCGTCGTAATCGAAGAGCATTGCTGCGCCGTCAGCGGCTTCCTCAGCCGGCCAATTACCTGTCGGCAGCACTGACGCAGTTGCATCAGTGAACGCGACTTCGGGCGTGCGTTTGTCAACGAGTTCCGGCTCGGCGCCAGTCGACGCGATCGCTTCGGCGTAACGGCCCTGTTCGAGATAGCTTGTTCCCAACGTCGTGCCGGTGCCGCGTTGGCGCAGCTCCTGAAAGTGTGCGATGACCTTTTGTCCCTCTTCTCTCTGACCGGATCGCAGCAACGCCGTGCCGAGATTGTAGAGCGCAGTTTGGTTGTAAGGCTCAGCAGATACCGCTTTACGCAGCACTGCTATGGCTTCCGTGTACTTACGCTGTCCCGCGTAGAGTTGGCCGAGGTTCACGTTTGCGCCGACGTCCTCCGCATCGATGCTCAAAACTTTTTGAAACGACGCGATTGCCTCTTCCGGTCGGTTTTGAGTCTTGGCTGCAAGACCGAGGACGTAGTGCGGCTGCGGTGCGGATGGTGCCGCTGCGCTTGCAGCTTGTAGCTCTTTTAATGCCGCAGGCAGATCCGGAATATTGAAAAGCGCGATACCGAGATTGATGCGCGCCAGAGCCAAGCCGGGGTCGAGCTGGAGTGCGCGTCGGAATGCATCGGCGGCTTCTTTGTATTTATACTGCTCGAGCAGCGCGACGCCGATATTGTTCGCGCGATATGCGTCTTCGCGGGCGTTCGGTTTGGATTGTTCGCTTTGAAGATGGGCTGTCGTCAAGAGACTGATCGCTAGCGCCAACACGAGGGGACAAGTTCTGGAAAGTCTCATTGTGTTACATTGTGCGGAGTTTCCCGCAAAGTCGCAAATAGGACTTATATAACCTATACGTCCTATAAGACCTATGAAGAAAATTACGATTCCCCTGCTTCTTATTCTGCTCGGTGCTTGCCGTTCAGCCAACAATCTTCCAACCAGATCTTCTCCGCAGTACAACGACTTGGTGCGAACGTTCTACATCGGCCTCGCTGCGTTGCAGGTCGGTCACGACGTTCAAGCTGACGCGAAGCTCGCGCAGTTCACGCAGCTCGCGCCCGCCGAGCCTGCCGGTTGGGCCAACTGGGGCCTGCTCGCCCTACGACAACGCAACTACGACACCGCCGCAACACGACTCAACCAGGCGCGCGATCTGGCACCGAATAACAGCGACATCTTCTATCTGCTAGGACTACTCGAAAGCAGTCGCGGCAACACGCCGGAAGCAATCAACGACCTACGCAAGTCAGTCGAGCAGGATCCGAAAAACTTGATTGCCACGTACAAACTCGCCGAAGAAGTCGAGCGGCAAGGCGACGAGAAAAGCGCACAAGAGTTTCAGTCACTGATTCAAAAGATCCTCGCGGCGCAACCTGACAACCTTGCAACGCTCGTCGAGCTCACTCGTATTGCCGCAAAACGCGGTGACGCCGAGACGGTTAAGTCAACAGTGCCAAAAATCGTCGCGCGCTCATCTGCGTGGCCCGACGAAGTGCGTCAACAAGTGACTGCGGTTGAGACAACAGCAAACACTGGCGATCTCAACGGAACCGCAACGCGCACGAGTTTTCTGCGCAACGTGTTGCTGCGTTTGCCCGAATACAGGCGCGATCTCGCAGCCATTAAGCCGCCGCCGGGCGAAGAGGCGACTCCGTTCACGCACTTTTTGAAGCTGGAAACTCCTGTATTCAAAACCGCGCCGCCTGACACAGGCCTCACTTTCAAAACCGAACCTGTTAAAGACGCGAATCAATCGCAGCAGGATTGGATCGGTGCGATCTCATTGAGCGGCTCAGGCGCTCCCGTGATTGCGACGGCTTCGGCCCGCGAAGTTCATTTGACGAGCGGCGCGACTCTTCCATTTCCGGGAGGCGCATCAAACACTCCTCCATCAGCGCAAGCGATCCTGCCCGTCGATTTTAATTACGACTTCAAAACTGACCTCGTGCTCGCCGGAGATGGCGGCGTGCGCTTGTTCCGGCAAGATTCTCCGTCCGCTTTCACTGACGTGACCGCCGAAACCAAATTGCCCGCGACAGTCATCAATCGCAAATACACCGCGGCATGGAGCGCGGATATCGAAGCTGATGGCGATCTCGACATCATTCTGGGCTCACAACAAGGCGTGCCTTCCGTCTTGAGAAACAACGGTGACGGCACTTTCCTCGAGATTCAACCTTTTGCGGGCGTTTCCGGTCTCGTGGGTTTTGCGTGGGCTGACCTGGACGCGGACGGTGATCCCGACGCCGCTTTAATCGACGCCAGCGGAAAGTTGCACGTCTTCAGTAATGAGCGGCAGGGTCAGTTTACCGAGCGAGCTCTGCCCGCTGATGTTTCATCACCACAGGCGATCAATGTATTGGACTTTAATAACGACGGAGTGCTCGACCTGATCATCGCGCAGGGCGACGGCGCCATCGTAGCCTTGTCTGATAAGGATCACGGCGCTGGTTGGAACCTTGTGCGGGTCGCGTGGCCCACTGCGGAAGCCAAAGTGGTGAGTTTCCGCGTTGCTGATGTTGACAATAGCGGCGGCTTCGACCTGGTGCTTTCAGAATCCACCAGCGCGCTCGTTTTGCTAAACGACGGAAATGGACACTTCCTCTCAAGGTACCAGTCGCCGGAACGAGTATTTGATGTGGCTGATGTTAACGGTGACGGGCGGCTCGATTTGTTGACTCTCTCAAAAGAGGGTCAGCCGCAGCAGGCAATCAATCAGGGCACGAAAAACTATCACTGGCAAATTGTTCGCCCGCGCGCCGCGCAGGCTACAGGCGATCAGCGCATTAACTCTTTCGGCGTGGGCGGTGAAATGGAAATACGCTCCGGCTTACTGGTCCAAAAACAGCCGATCACTGGCCCTCTGCTTCACTTCGGTCTTGGTGAACAAACAAGCGCGGACGTAATACGCATCGTTTGGCCCAATGGAAGCGTCCGTGCGGATTTCGAGATCAAAGCTGATCAGGAAGTCGTGGCTGAGCAACGCCTGAAAGGCTCGTGTCCCTTTCTGTTTGCCTACAACGGTAAGCAGATGGAATTCGTTAAAGACGCGGTGCCATGGAGCTCTGCGATTGGCTTGCGCATCAACACACTCGGCACAGCACGAGTCGAAGCGACTGAGGAGTGGTACAAGATCGCTCGTGATCAGCTTGCGCCGCACGATGGTTATTACGATCTGCGGATCACAGCCGAGCTTTGGGAGACTTATTACTACGATCATCTCAGTCTGATGGTGGTCGATCATCCAGTGGGTACTGAAATCTTTGTTGACGAGCGTTTTGTTATTCCGCCTGCGAAGCTGGCAATCACAACTGTCTCCACACCGCGGAAGATCGCGCGAGCAGTCGATGACCAGGGACAAGACGTCACCAGCATCTTGAACACACTCGATGGAAACTATCTCGACACTTTTGGCCGAGGTCAATACCAGGGCGTCACACGCGACCACTACGTCGAGATCGATCTCGGTGACGACGCGCCTTCCAGCGGTCCGCTCTGGCTAATCGCAAACGGCTGGATGCATCCCACCGACTCTTCAATTAATGTGGCCATCAGCCAGGGTCAGCAGGAGCAGGCAAAACCTTTAAGCCTGGAAATTCCTGACGGACATGGCGGCTGGCAAATCGTGCGACCGAACTTGGGTTTTCCGGCAGGACGCAAGAAAATATGCCTGTTTGATTTGACAGACGTGTTTGCGCCGGGCATCCCGCATCGCGTGCGTTTGCGGACTAATCTGGAGATCTACTGGGATTCACTTGAATGGGCAGTTGGGCTTCCGAACATGGAGCTAAAGACTACTCGACTGAATCCTGACGTGGCGGACCTGCATCATCGCGGTTACTCTGTTATAAATCACGCGAACGCTTCGTCGCCCGAAGTGCCCGACTATAATCGTCTCTCGAGCTCGAAACAGATCTGGCGGGATTTGATCGGCTACTATACGCGGTTTGGAGACGTGCGTGAGTTGTTGCTGCGTGCCGACGATCGCTACGTCATAATGAACGCCGGCGATGAAATGTCGTTTCGGTTTGCAGAGCAGCCGCCACCGCCGCCGGGCTGGGTCCGCGACTATGTGATAGCAGGCGACGGCTGGATTAAAGACGGAGATTACAATTCAACTTTTTCCAAAACTGTTTTGCCTTTGCCCTATCACGCGAAAAATCAATACATAACTCCGCCTGGCAAGCTCGAAGATGAATGGGTCTATCGTCAGCATCCTGAAGACTGGCAAACGTATCACACGCGTTACGTCACGCCCGATGTCTTTCAAAATGCAATGAGGCCGAAGCAGGAGAAATGAGTGGTCGTAAAGTGGCGAGAGTTGTTCTCGTCATTGTCTTCATATGCTTACTTGCAGTGCCGCTGGTGATGAAACGGCTGGCAGCCCGGCGTGCACAAATGAATAGCGCTGTTGATGCAACGGCAGCGTTGCGTCGCTACGGTTTTCATCTCGACGAAGTGTCAAGGAGTGCTGGAATTAACTTCAAGCATCAGGCACCCACGCTCGATCACCAGTTGGACCACATCATGCCGCAAGTCGCATCGATGGGAGCGGCAGTCTCGGTTGTCGATTTCAATCGCGATGGTTGGTCGGATCTTTACGTCACAAACAGTGGTGAGGGAAGTAAGAACGCGCTGTTCAAAAACAATGGCGACGGTTCGTTTACAGACGTCGCAGCAGAAATGGGCGTCGCCGATCTGAATCAACCGGAAACGGGTGTCTCGATGGGTTCGGTTTGGGGCGACTACGACAACGACGGTTACGAAGATCTCTTTCTCTACAAGTGGGGCAAGCCCGAGCTTTTTCACAACGACGCAGGCCGGAAGTTTACGCGTGTGAGTGAAAAGGCTGGGCTACCGGCGTGGGTCAACGCGAACACCGCGGTCTGGTTTGACTACGATCGCGACGGGCGATTGGATCTGTTTCTCGGCGGCTACTATGCCGAAGACGTCGATCTCTGGCACTTGAAAAACACGAAGATGATGCCGGAGAGTTTTGAGTACGCGAAGAACGGCGGGCGCAAATATCTTTTTCACAATGTGGGCAACGGCTCGTTCGAGGAAGTCAGTCAGAAGCTCGGCATCGACACGCGCCGCTGGGCACTCGCAGCGACTGTCGCAGACTTGCGCGGCACCGGCAATCAGGATCTCTTCATCGCGAACGATTACGGAATCTCCGAGCTCTTCTTTAACGACGGCAAGCAGTTTCGCGAAGTGGGTAAGCAGACTGGCGTTGGCTTCGCGCCGAAGAGTGGCATGAACGCTTCGGTTGGGGACATTCTCAACCAGGGCCGCTATGCGATTTATGTTTCGAATATCTCTGAAGAAGGCGTTTTGATTCAGGGCAATAATCTTTGGGTGCCACGCGAAAGAACGGCGGGCGACGCGACCGAATACGACAACCTGGCGCGCGCGATGGATGTTGAAATCGGCGGCTGGAGTTTTGGCGCTCAGTTCGGCGATCTCAATAACGACGGCATGCTCGATCTGTATCTTGTGAACGGCTACGTCTCCGCCGATCGCAACCAGAATTACTGGTACGACTTTTCGAAGATCGCAGGCGGCAACTCCACGATCATTTCCGATGCGGCACACTGGCCGGCAATGGACGGGCGTAGCTTGTCGGGTTATCAACAGAAAAAAGTCTGGCTTAACGACGGCGCTGGCAAGTTTGTTGACGTGGCTCAGGCGGTGGGTGCGAGTGACGTTTTTGACGGGCGTGCGGTGGCGCTTGTAGATCTCTGGAACCGTGGAGTGCTCGATGTCGTCGTGGCAAACCAACGTGGACCATTGCTCATTTACAAAAACAACGTGACGCCGGAAAACAAGTGGATTGATTTCGAGCTTGAAGGTGCGGTGAGTAATCGCAGCGCGATTGGCACGGAAGTGCGGCTGTTTTGGGATGGAAAGCAGCAGGTCCAAGAGGTTTCGGGCGGCAGCGGTTTTTGTTCGCAGAACCAACGGCGGCTGCATTTCGGGCTTGGGAAGAATCCGCACGTCGAGAAGGCTGAGATCCGCTGGCCGTCGGGAAAGATTGAGACGATCGACAAGCCCGCTGTTGGACAAGTTAACAGGATTAAGGAAACCTAATCCGGTTTTTCATCCGTGTTATCCGTGGTTAATTAGCCACAGATGAACACGGATGAAAGACGGATTTGATCCGTAAATAAGATGAGCGAATCGACAATCGAACGTTCACCGGCTCTCGAAGTCCCCGTCAGGAGCAAGCCGCGCCTCGACAATCGTTACATCGCGCCGCTCTTCATCACATTCATTCTGCTCGTCGGACATCTTTTTTACGGCATCCTCGAGAGCTACGAGCGAACGGCCCTCGCGATCGTCGGCGCACTCGTTACCGAGCTGGTGCTGGGACGAATTCTTTACGGCAAGTGGCTCAATCTCGCGAGCGCGTACATCACAGGCATCAGCGTCGGAATACTGCTTCGCTCACCTGCTTTCTGGCCATTCGCCTTGTGCAGCGTGCTTTCGATCATGTCGAAGTACGTGTTGCGCGTGAAGCGCCGCCATCTTTGGAACCCATCGAACTTCGGGATTTGTGTGTTGCTGTTTCTGGCGCCGGAAACGGTGGCGGCGTTGAGTGTGCAGTGGGGAAACTTCAAATGGCCGTTGCTGGTTATCTGGATTCTGGGTTCGCTCATCATTTACCGCGCGAAGCGTTTTCAGATCAGCGCGACTTACGTTGTTTCATTCTTCGCGTTTGCGTTTTTGCGCAGTTGGATTACCGGGGATCCCTGGCAAGCTGAGGTCGCACCGATTACGGGACCGATGTATCAGCTCTTCGTGTTCTTTATGATTACTGATCCGAAGACGACGGTGAAGTCGAAGAAGTGGCAGTGCATCGTGATTTTCTTTGTGGCGCTCGTCGAGATGTTGTTGCGGTTGAATCAGGTGGTGTATGCGCCGTTGTACGCGCTATTCCTGGTTGGGCCAATAGCGATGCTGATCGAATTATATTTGGAGTCGCGGAATGCCGCAGTTACTGCTTGAGAAAGTTAGGAAGCAAAAGTGTAACAAGTCAGGAAGAGGGGCTTGCCCCCGCTGATAACAGGCGGGGGCAAGCCACCCTTCCTAACTTGTTCTGTGTTTGGCTAATCTATTTCTTGTTTGCTGTTGTTCTTTTTGCAGGTTGTAAACAGCAGGCTCCAGTAGCACCAGCTTCGACTCAATCTACGGAACAAGTCGCCGCGGCGTCGCCATCGCCAAGTCCCACGCCGCCACGTCCTTCCGGACCAATCGAATTCACCGACGTCACCTCCGAAGCAGGCATTCACTTCAAACACAACAGCGGCGCCTTCGGTAAGAAGTACCTTCCCGAAACGATCGGCTCCGGCTGCGCATTTATCGATTACGACAACGACGGCTGGCAGGACATCCTGCTCGTCAACTCGATGGACTGGCCTGAAAATAAAAAGCGCAAGTCGTTCCTCGCGCTCTATCACAACAATAAAGACGGCACCTTCACAGACGTAACTCACCAGGCAGGTCTTGGCATCGAGATGTACGGCATCGGCGTCGCCGTCGCCGATTACGACAACGACGGCAATGAAGACATTTACATCACCTGCGTTGGTTCAAATCATCTGTTTCGCAATCTCGGCGGTGGGAAGTTTGCCGATGTGACGGCGCGTGCCGGTGTCGGCGATTCCGGCTTTTCAACCAGTGCCGCATGGTTCGATTACGATAACGACGGCAAGCTCGATCTCTTCGTCGGCCACTACGTCGAATGGTCAGTTCAGACGGATCAATTCTGCACGCTCGACAGCAAAAATAAATCCTACTGCACGCCGCAAACTTACAAGGGCCAGAGCGCGTCGTTGTTTCACAATCGCGGCAACGGCACTTTTGAAAACGTTACGGCAAAGGCCGGCCTGAACGATCCAGCCGGAAAGACGCTCGGCGTCGCCTTGCTCGACTATGACGACGATGGCTGGATGGATCTCTTCGTCGCGAATGACACTGAGCCAAACAAGCTCTATCGCAACAATCACAACGGCACCTTCACCGATAACGCGGTGATTGCCGGTGTTGCGTTCAGCGAGTCAGGCACAGCGCGAGCAGGGATGGGCGTTGACGCGGCCGATTACGATGGATCGGGAAAACAGAGCGTGGTGATTGGCAACTTCACGAATGAAAGCATCGCGCTGTATCACAACGACGGTTCCGGATTGTTCACTGACGAAGCGCCTGCATCCGGCATCGGCAAGATGTCTGCGCAGTCGCTGACCTTCGCGTGCTTTTTCTTCGACTATGATCTCGATGGCATGCTCGATATCTTCGCGGCGAACGGACATGTTTCGGACGACATCAGCGTCGTTCAGCCGACGGTGAAGTATGCCCAGCCGCCGCATCTCTTTCGCAATCGTGGACGGAAAAAGTTTGAAGAGGTGAATGCGAAGCTCGGGCGCGCCTTGACGCGCGCGATCGTTGGTCGCGGCGCCGCTTATGGCGATTACGACAACGACGGCGATCTCGATCTTCTCATCACCACTAACAATGGACCAGCACGCCTGTTGCGCAACGATAACGCTAATCAAAATGATCTGCTGCGCGTGAAAACTATCGGCACTCGAGCGAATCGCGATGGCATTGGTGCGAAGGTTGTGGTCAAAACGTCGAAAGGCCGAACGCTCTTCGGCATGGTGCGCACCGGCTCGAGTTATTGCTCGCAGGCTGAATTGCCTTTGACGTTTGGGTTGGGAAAGCCGGAAGAAGGAACAACTCTCACTGTGGAAGTCATCTGGCCCGGCAGTCAGAAGGACACGATCTCCAACATCAAACCCAACCAGAGCGTTGTTGTTCAGGAAGGAAAGGGCGCCGTGACGCAGGAGCCGATCGTTTTCGTGCACACGCCACCTGCACCTTCATCCACGTCAACGCCGACTCACTAGAAATAGCCATAAAAGCTCAAAAATTTTATTTGTGACTTTGTGCCTTTTTGCGGCTGAAATTTGTGTCGAAAACTACAACAGCAGTTGACGGATTGTGAGCTATGTACTAATTATTCTTATCGATTTGTATATGCGACGAATAGACCTAAAGAAAGCAAACGTGGCGCGATCCAACACGATCCGCGACATTAATCGACAGATAGTTCTGAACTACGTGCGTGAGCGGGGCCCAATCTCACGCGCCGAGATAGCTCACGAAACGGCACTCCAACGCTCGACAGTTTCGTTAATTGTCGAGGAATTGCGCGTTGACGGCTTGATCGAGGAAGTGAGCGGCGAATCCACGGGAGGCCGTCCTCCCATTTTGTTGTCGCTTCGAACTAATAATGCCGTTGCTATCGGAGTTGATCTGGGAACGAACCGAACCATCGTTGCCACCAGCGATCTCGCCGGTCGCGTGCTGGAGCAGGAACAGTTTGAAACCGATCCCGATGCCAATAACACAATCAAACAGATCATCGAGCGTGCACGAAAACTGATCCGAAGAAACAACGGCACCATCGAAGGCATCGGCGTCAGCCTGCCTGGCCTCGTCGTCGATCCGGATGGCAAAGAGCTGTTCATTCCCACTTTCCAATGGCGCGATGTGCCGTTTGCCAGTGAAATAAAGGCAGCGACTGGATTGCCGGTCACGCTTGACAACGACGCGAATGCGGCCGCACAGGCTGAGCTCTGGTTCGGCAGGCCCGAGATCCGCGCAGTGCGGGATTTCATTCTGGTGCTCGTCGAGGGCGGCGTGGGTACAGGAATAGTTTTTGACGGTCAGGTTTATCGTGGAGAAAACGGTGCGGCAGGTGAGTTCGGACATATGACGATTGGTCAGGGCGCACCAGTCGCCTGCGCATCGGGCAGTCGTGAGTGCTGGGAATCGTTTGCTTCGGAACGCTCAGCACTTGCGCGCTTTAAGAATTTGTCACGCGAGCGCAACGGCGCCGGAAGTATAAATTTTGGCGAGCTGATTGATATGGCTTTGAGTAGTGAAGGACCTGCTCGTACTGCTCTCAAAGAAACTGCCTACTACCTTGGCGTGGGTATTGCCAACCTCATTCGCGGTCTCGCTCCGGAAGCAGTGATCGTTGGTGGTCCAATCGTGCGAGCGTGGCCGGTGATCTCTGCGGATATTAAAAACAGCGTGGAAGCGACGATCTGTCGTGGTCTACCCTCGACGCGAATCATCGCTTCGACACTAGGTCCAGAGCCTACCTTGATGGGCGCCTTGAGTCTCGTCTTAGCAAGCAAATTTGCTTCAGTCTCCGTGACGTAACCCAATCTTAGATTGTTGGCATCGCCAACAAAGATCGGTTCCAAAAACTAATGGCACAACGAGGAGAACCGATGGCGATTACGAGATTGGTAGTGATGCTGTGTAGTTATGCGATGGTGGCGCCGGCTGTCGTCAGTCAGACGCCTCAGTCTCCTCCTGACCAAGAAGAAACCGTCGTCCGGATCAATACGCAGCTTGTGCAGACTGACGTTATGGTTTTTGACAAACAAGGCAAGTTTGTACCTGGATTACGCCCCCAAGACTTTGAGCTTCATATTGATGGAAAGCCCCGCCCGATTAGTTTCTTTGAGCTAGTTTCAACCGGTAGTGCGAACGAAGAATCGCAGCTCGCCGCCGCACGCAATTTGCGGTCAGTCAAAGACATTAATGCTCCTGTCCCCGCAAATCTCGACCGCGGCCGAGTCATCTTCTTCTACGTCGACGATCTACATCTGGCGCCCAAT
>DASUYO010000542.1:0-2428 GCA_036377375.1 Pyrinomonadaceae bacterium | reverse complement strand
GCTTGGAACTTTATTGTGGAGTGCGCGTGTTAGCGTTGATCTGATGGATCGTTACTTGAAAAGGAGACGACTTGCATGAAGAAGCAAAAGCTGATGCTGCTCGCAGTGTGCGCCGCGTTGTGCCTGATGAGCCTGAATGTTCACGCTCAATCAACTCAGCAGACTGATGAAACCAACCTCGACACGCAGCTCTATCTCATCGTCGGAACGAACCAGACCGTAGATGACCCAAAGCTGCCCGCATCCCTTGATCCTGTCGTCAGGCAGTTGCGCGCCACACTGCCATTCAAAAATTATCGGCTCGCCGCCACGTTGATCAATCGCGTGAAGAATGAAGGCCGTTTGGACCTGAGATGGATTGGTGGCCCATTGGCCTCGCCATCTGCGGCTGCGTCTGCCGTGACTCCCAGCTTTAGTCAGTTCAACGTAAGACAAGTGAAACTCATACGCAACGAAGAAGGCCAACAGATCGTGCAGATGCTTGGCTTCAATTTCGGCGCCCGCATTCCGATTCAGACTCCCGGAGCAATTGCCGCCAACGGCACTGTGGCTCCGACCGTCAACTACGAAAATACAGGAGTCTCGACCGACATCAGCATGCGAGAATCGGAGCCGGTGATCGTCGGAACACTCAACATTGGCCCATCAGGCGACGC
Source organism: Pyrinomonadaceae bacterium (assembly GCA_036377375.1). GTDB lineage: Bacteria > Acidobacteriota > Blastocatellia > Pyrinomonadales > Pyrinomonadaceae > PSRF01. The sequence goes on along the minus strand of DASUYO010000542.1, from coordinate 1,772 downwards.
GATCATCCTGGTCGTCTCTGCAAAGCGAACAACGAAGTAGCGGCATGGCACGCAACGCGCTAGGAGTTTAGGGCCGCAGGGCCCTAAACTACTCAGGAAGTGAGAAAAGACGCGTTGCGATTGATGATAGTTGACGACGAGGAAGCCGCACGCTACGGCATGCGGCGCGCCCTCACCACTTTCGGTTACAACATCACTGAAGCCGGTTCCGCAGAGGCCGCCCGGGCCTTGATCAAACAGCAGGAACCTGACCTGCTCCTCCTCGATGTAAACCTTCCGGGAATCAGCGGACTCGATTTTCTCCGCGAAATCAAAAGCGCTAACGGTAATGCGCCGCTCGTGATCATCGTCACCGCGCACGGCTCCGAACGCATGGCGGTCGAAGCCGTGAAAGCCGGTGCACATGACTATCTTTCCAAACCATTCGAACTCGACGACCTGCGACTCGTCGTTAAGAATGCTGCTGAAACAGTTCAACTTCGCCGTGAGAATTATTCACTGCGCCGGCGCATAGAAGTTGAGCGTTCGCAGCGTGGTGCACTTATCGGCAACTCCGAAGCCATGCAGAAAGTCCGCGCCATGATCGATAAGGTTGCGGAAACTGACGCGACGGTGCTTGTGCGTGGCGAATCAGGCACGGGCAAGGAGCTTGTCGCGCGTGAGCTGCACGAGCGTAATAGCGTGCGTCGCAATGCTTCGTTCGTTGCCGTAAACTGCGCGGCACTTCCGTCCGAGCTAATCGAGTCAGAACTTTTCGGACACGAAAAAGGCGCGTTTACAGGCGCGGCAGCGCGGCGGGAAGGGAAGTTTGAGCAGGCAGACGGCGGCACGTTGTTCCTCGACGAGATCGGCGACATGAGCTCGAATGTGCAGGCTAAACTGCTTCGTGCGTTGGAAGAAAGACGCATCGAGCGTCTCGGCGCGAACGAGTCGATTCCAGTTGATGTGCGTATCGTGAGTGCGACGCATCGACCGCTCGAGCAGGAGATCACGAACGGCAATTTTCGCGCCGATCTATTTTATCGGCTGCGCGTGGTGACAGTTGAGATCGCGCCGCTGCGAACGCGCCGTGAAGATATTCCGCTTTTGGCGGAAACGTTCATGCGTCAGGCCGCCGAGCGTTATGAGTTGCCGCAACGGTCACTCAGCCAGGCGGCGCTGCGTCGGCTGATGGAATACAACTGGCCGGGAAATGTGCGTGAGCTCAAGAACACGATCGACCGCGCCGTTATCATGTCCGAAGGCGACGAGGTCGCGCCGAAAGATCTGCCCGACGAGATCACTGCGGGCATGCCGAAGAACGGCATTGTCGAAGGTGATGATGCGGATGGCGACGGTTTGCAAGTGCCGTTTACCGCAGACTTTCGCGAAGACCGGAGGGAGTTCGAGCGTCGTTATATCACCCGGTGCCTGGAGTACACGCAGGGTAACGTCACGCGCGCGGCCGAAATTCTCGACATGCACCGGCAGTCGTTACAGCATAAATTGAGACAACTCGGCCTCGGTCGCCGCTATGTCTCAGTGACAGGCGACGCGCAGGATAATCCCGACAGTTGACCGAAAAATATGAAGGCGAAACTTGATGCAATCATTCAACGCGATCAGGCTGAATACCTGGATCAACTGTTGACTCAGAGCGATCCTTTGCTCGCAGAGATGGAAGATTATGCAGCGGAGCACGGCGTGCCGATCGCCGATCGCGAGGTCGCTCGTTTTATCGAGATCACTGCTCGCGCCACTGGTGCTCGCAAGGCGTTGGAGATCGGAATGGC
>DASUYO010000541.1:0-39777 GCA_036377375.1 Pyrinomonadaceae bacterium | reverse complement strand
CTTCTTCGCAGGAGCAGAGCGCGCACGTGAAGGCGCAACGCGTGGCGCTTCTCCAGCCATCTTGACGAAGTGCGGCGGCCAGGGCGCGTCGCCCAAACCTTCGGCTTCATCCCGGTCTGCAAGCTCCAGAAGTTTCTCGAGCGATCCGGCAGCATTGTCCATTTCTGCATGTGGATTGCCGATTTCTTCAAAACGTGCCGGCACAGTCAGCACAGTGAAATCGGCAGGATCGCAGTCAGGTACTTCGTCCCAATTTAATGGAGTCGATACACGCGCATCAGGAAGCGGACGCACCGAATAAGCCGAACACGTCGTGCGATCCTTGGCATTCTGGTTGTAATCGAGAAACACACCGTGGCGCTCCTCTTTCCACCACTTTGAGCTTGCCAGCTTCGGCATGCGGCGCTCGATCTCTCTCGACAACGCGACTGCCGCACGTCGCACTTCGCTGAACGTCCAGCGCGGCTGAATTCTGACGTTCACGTGCATGCCGCGCGAGCCACTGGTCTTGGGCCAACCACGCAATCCCATCTCTTCGAGCAACGCTTTCACTTCGAGCGCCACGAGTCGAACATTCTCCCAGCTCACACCTGGGCCAGGATCGAGATCGACGCGCAGCTCATCAGGATGATCCAGATCGCTGGAACGCACCGGGTGTGGATGGAGCTCGATGCAGCCGAGATTAACGACCCACGCAAGGCCGGCAGCATCATCGACGACGACTTCCTCTGCCACACGACCTGACGGAAATGACAACGTCGTTGTGCGCAACCAGCCAGGACGATTTGTGGGCGCACGCTTCTGGTAAAAAGCCTGACCTTCAGCACCGTCGACAAATCGTTTGAGCACGATCGGCCGATCGCGAATTCCCGCGAGTGCGCCCGGCGCAATCGATAAGTAGTAGTTTACGAGCTCGAGTTTGGTAAGCTTCGTTTGCAATGAGAAGTAGGGCTTATCGGGATTTGTGACGCGGACTTCGCGTCCATCGATTGTCAGTACTTCGACTTGTTGCTTTGAAGAGGCCACGTCTTTAGAGAGCCTTCGACATGTTAATAAAGTGGCAGGGGATTCTCGTTTCCACGTCTGCCGGGAACGGGCTGGTACCGTTATGAACGTATCCGCGCTTTTCGTAAAACAGTGGCAGCTCCTCACGCAGGTTTACGATGAGAATGTCCATGAAGCGAGATCCGTGCTCGCCACAGTATTTCTCGGCTTCGAGCATCAGCAGTGAGCCGAGTCCGCCTTGTTGGTAAGCCGGATCGACCGACAGCAGGCCCAGGTAGGATCGTTCGCCGCGAAGCTCGACATAGACGCAGCCGCTAAGCTTGTCGCCGTCTTCGGCGAGCAGGAAAGTGCCTTTCGTCAACAATTGCTCGACCTCGGCTTGCGTGATGCGATTGCCATCGACGAAGAAGCCTTCGGCGATGCGAAATGCGGCATTGATGACGGCAGTGATGTTGGCCGCGTCAGCAGGCGCAGCGATGCGAACTGGCAGCTTGGTTCTTTGACTAATCATTGAAAAGTTCAGATAAAACCATACTAAGAGTTCAAAGAAAACTACAAGTGCATTATGCTGCGCACCTCCTTGGAGTGCGGCCTGGCGCTTTACATGGATTCAAGAAAAGTTCAGAGTTCAGCCTTTAGGCTGCCAGTCGCGGCTTCTATGCGAGCAAGCTAAAGCTTGAACTCTGAACTATTCGTGAATCCTCTATGAGCCAGACAGTCGTAACTAAAACACCGCCCGAAGCACGCTCGGGACTGGATCCGTGGCGAATCGGCGAGCTGCCGCATGCGCCGCGACCGCGCGGCCTCCAATGGCTGAGCGCGATTGGTCCAGGCGTGATCGTGCTTGGCGTTTCAATCGGAAGCGGCGAATTCCTGCTTGGACCAGCGGCGTTTGTGAAATACGGGCTTTCGTTGCTCTGGGTCGTCGGTGTAGCGGCGCTGCTTCAGACGCTATTGAATCTCGAACTGATGCGCTACACAATGGCCACTGGCGAGCCAATACTCACCGGCTTCATGCGCACGCGACCACACCCGACGTTTTGGGCCTGGTTCTATGCGGCTTTCTACTTCATGCAAATGGGATGGCCGGGTTGGGCCGGCGCCGCCGCAGGCGCAGTCTACTTCCTGTTTACGAAGCGCTTGCCTGGTGAAGCCGAGTCGACGGTCGTGTACGCCATTGGCGCCGGGCTCTTTTTGTTGTGCGGACTCATATTGATGATTGGCCGCCGAATCGAGCGAACACTCGAATACCTCAACTGGATCATGCTCACCTTCATCATCGGCGGATTCGGGTTGCTTGCTATTCTGTTCGTCCCGTTATCGATTTGGGCCGCGGCGCTCGCGGGTTTCGCCGGTTTCGACGTGAGAACCGGCTCGTTTCAATTTGTTCCTGCGGGTGCTGACTTCTTTTTGCTCGGCGCGTTTGCTGCTTATGCGGGCGCTGGCGGTGTTGCAAACCTGACGTTGAGCAATTGGGCGAGAGATAAAGGCTACGGCATGAGCAGTCATGTAGGCTTCATTCCGGCCGCAGTCGGTGGAAAGAAAGTAGCGTTGGCCCACTTAGGCAGTACTTTCAAACCAGACGGGGAATCGCTTCAGCGCTGGCGTGGCTGGTGGCGAATCGTGCGAGTGGATCAGTGGGGCGTGTTCTTCACCGGTGCCATCCTCGGCATGGGCTTGCCGGCATTGCTTTACGTCACATTTGTGCGCGCGGGCAGCGACATTCGCGGACTCGGCATCGCGGCGGCGTTGGCCCAGGCTGTCTCAACTCAGAAAGGCGCGATATTCGGTGGTGCTATCGCAATACTCGGAGTCTGGATCCTGTTCAAGGCGCAACTCGACATTCTCGAGGGAATGACGCGCGCGGTCACAGACATACTCTGGACCGGCAGCGCGCGCATACGCGCGTGGCGCGGCGGTGACGTGCGCGTGGTCTATTATTCGGTGCTCGCGCTGATTTCTGTTTGGGGAGTCATAGCGCTGCGCTTGACGCAGCCCATCATCTTACTTTCGCTGAGTGCGAACATGGCGGGGATAGTGTTCATCATCAGCTCGATTCATCTGTTGTATGTGAACACGCGTTTGCTGCCGGTTGAATTGCGGCCGCCGCTGTGGCGACGTTTGGCGTTAGTCGCGCTGTCGTTGTTTTATGGATTGTTTTTGACGATGTGGTTGTGGAGCCTCATAGCAAAGTAATTAGGGCTCCAGACTTTCACCCGGAATTCAAGCTTAGTTCAACCTTTAGGTTGCTCCGACCAGCAAGCTAAAGCTTGAACTCTGAACTAAGCTTGAATTCCGGGCGATGCGCCGCTGGTTGTTGCCACGCCCAAGAATCGTTATTCTTAGACCAAAAAGGGAATTCGGCCTAACAATGGAAGAAGATTCGCGGGACAAAACATTCGCGGTGATCCCACCACCACCTGACTATAATCCTGTAAAACAGGCAGTTGCGAGGGCGGAAGAACTGGGTGAAAAACCCATTGCCACCACGCTTGGTTTCTTTGCGACAATGCCCGCCTCGACCGGCATCATCGCTAATCCAGTCTTGCATCACACGCCCGTTGACTGTAACGGAACCCCCATCACTCTCGACATCAGATCGTTCACGATTCGTGGAACAGTGCCGGAATCCGAGATAGTACGCGGTAATTGTGGTCCATTCGAGGTTATCTTCACCGGTTTGTTTGGTACGGCAGGCGACACAAAGAATCTCGCAGCCTTTATAGATCAAAAGTTTTTCGAGAGTCTCGCCGGTTCGTTGATCGACGACGTAGCGGAGTTTGTCAGACAGTTTCCCGGTCTTGGTCCAGAAGTGGCGATGCATCACTTTTCGATTCTCAGTAAAGCGAAACTCGGCCGCGAGGAACACCAGGAACGAGGAATACACGATGAGCGAGATCCGGAGTCGCTGCTTGTCGAGATGATTACTGTTCACATGGAGAACGTCGCGGTAGGCGGAATCTCCGCTTACATGAATCATCTCGTGATGGATAACCCGCAGATTACGAAGGAACAGCTTGTCAGCTCAACGCGCCAGTTTATCGAGGAGGAATCGAAGCAAAAGCGAAATGCGTTTCAGGTGTCTTACAGTCTGATCCTGGGCCATCAAGCCAACGAGCACGAACGCTCGACCCTCGAGCGCATGGGCACGATTCAAATCCATCATGGGTCCGCAGGTTCAAACATGGTCGCACGCTACATGGCGACGTTGCACACATTCTCAGTCGCAGACTTTTTCATTGCGTCGCAGATGGCGCTCGATGGTGCACGACACTTCGGTGCGATTCACGACATGTCAGACTTCGTTCAGGAGCTCGAGCCTTTAACTCCGGAACAGCGCAGCGAGCGTATTCGCGAGAAGATGTTGACGGGAGGACTGCCGACGTTTGGTCATCCCGAGATTGCTGCGGCGGGCAGAGGCAATCAAGTGCAACAGGATCCGCGGCCGGCTATCTATATCGATCCGGTGTTCAGGGCGATCGATGCGGGTGAGCTGAATATGTCGCCACGACAACATGAGCGGCTTTCGATAGCGCGACTGATTTATCTCACGGCTTTTGTCAAAGGAGTGCTAAAGCCGGGCAGGGAAGACAGTCCACCGCTGCGATTGACGGCGAATACGGATTTTGGTGCGTGGTGTGTTCAGGAGGCGTTGGGTGTTGAGGAGCCGGATCGAACGCTGTTGACTTACATCTTCCGAGGCTTTGGATGGATGATGGATGCACGCGAGCAACTGCAACAAAAGATGATCCGTCCGGTGATTCCACCCGATCCAAAGATCATTCCGAAGTCGAGTGACGATCCGACAATACCTGATCTGGTAGCGCGCGTTCATCAGCGACTGACACACGACGATCCATTTAAACCACAATAATTTTCGCCACAAAAAGGCACAAAAGCACAAAAAATCATTTGGGCTTTTTGTGCCTCTTTGTGGCTACATGCCGATGCCTTTGAGGTGATAGCGTTCGGAATCGTAATGGCGATCGACATCCACGAGATTGATCTTTCCTTGCACAGTTGAGAGGTCGACGAGTGAGAGATCGCACGCCGGTGCAACGCCGCGCGCTGAGACCATCGTCCCAAACCGACCTTCAGCAATCGCGTCTGCCGCGCGCGCGCCAAACATCATTCCCATGACGCGGTCGATCGGACTCGGCGATCCACCGCGTTGCGGATGTCCCAACACCACGGCACGCGCTTCATAAGGCGTCTCGGTTGCGATTCGCTTCGCCAGCACTTCTCCAATTCCACCCAGACGCACATGCCCAAACGCATCGTGACGATCGTCGATCGTCACCATCTCACCATCCTGTGCACGCGCTCCCTCGGCGACCACGATCACAGCGTAGCGAGGCTTCCTCGACAAACCTCGACTAAGTCCGGATTCTCCGAGACGAGTGATGAGCAAGTGAAACACTCTCTCATAACGAAACGGACGCTCAGGAATCAGAATGATGTGTGCTTGTCCGGCGACTCCAGACCAGAGCGCCAGATGCCCGGCATGTCGGCCCATCACTTCCACGACCTGCACCCAACCATGCGATCCAGCGGGTGTGCGCGAGCGCTCGATGACTTCAGTGATGTTTCGCAGTGCCGTATCAAAGCCGAGTGTGTAATCAGTGCCGGCGAGATCTTTGTCGATGGTTTTGGGTATGCCGACGATTTGAACTCCTCGTTGAGCGAGAGTGGCTGCAACACCCAGCGTATCTTCACCGCCGCAAACAACGAGCGCATCGAGCTTGAGCTGCTCGATGTTATCGATGACTTCCTGTGATCGATCCTCTGGTTCGCCTGCTTCATTCACCTGCTTGAAAGGGTTTGTGCGCGATGAACCGAGATTGGTGCCGCCATCACGATCCCAGCGTCGAACAGTCTCACGGTCCAGCGGCAGCACCTCTGGAGCCGGATTGATCAGACTTCTCCAACCGTCGAACAAGCCGATTACCTCGAGCCCGAGCTCTGAGCCACGATAGACCAGACCTTTGATCGCGGGATTCAACCCGGGCGCATCGCCGCCCCCGGTCAAAACCCCCACACGCTTCACATCAGCCATATCTTCCTCGACGAAATATTTAGCCACAAAAGGCACAAAAGACACAAAATCTATTAAGCCTCCGTAAGTATGTTTGTGACTTTTGTGCCTGTTTGTGGCTAAACCTCCTTTTATCGATTCGCGTCTTTAATCAGCACCACGTCGCTCGTGATCACGCCGCGCGATGTCACCAGCGTGCCGTCCTTCAGCCAGCCAAACGCAAAGATGCTGCCTTCCTCAAAATTGGTCAACTGCTTTGGCTCGCCACCGTCAATTGGCTGTCCCCACAGGTTATCGATTCCACCACGATGGTCCACGTACACGAGCGATCGTCCGTCGGCACTCCAGTGTAACGGCGTATCCCATTGGACCTGCACAGTCGGCGCTACGTCAAATATGTTGACTGTCGCACCACCTTCAAATTGGGCCACCTTCAATCTCCAGCGCGAGTTTTGCTGCGCCTCGTTATACCAGAACGCGATCAACTTTCCATCCGGCGAGATCGTGGGCCTGATTGCCAGGCCGTCCGTTACCTTTTCCGGTGTGCCGCCATCGACTGACACGCGCCAAAGAGTGTAGGGAGTGCCTGGATCAGAATGCTGGAACACGATCCACTTACCGTCTGCGGAGAAAACCGGCCAAGTGCTCTCAGTCGTGGCGAACGTCAACTGCTTTGGACTGCTACCGTCGCGATCAATTCTCCAGAGCTGAAAAACACTGGTGCGGTTCGAGTGAAAAACAATATAACGGTTGTCAGGAGAGACAACCGGCGCATAATTTCGTCCGCCTGCTGAAGTTAACGGTCTCGGATCGCCGCCGGTTGAAGCGATCTCGAAAATGTCAGCCATGCCGCTGGCATCCGACGCATAAACAATCTTGTCGTCAGGCGCTACGCTGAGATCGTAGTATCTGCTCGTGCCGGACGTGAGTGGGGTTGGCTTTGATTCACCCTGACGCAGTATCCAAAGTTTCGAGAGAACTTGTGATTGAAGGGTAACGAGAGCGCTGCCGTCTGTGCGCAAACTCAGCTCACGGTAGTCACTCAGATCGTTGGTAATGCTTCGCAGCGATCCATCGCGAAAGAGCTGCCAGATCTGAACGAAACTTGCTCCGTAAGCTTTCGCCAGCATGATGACGCCACTGCCGTCCGGATGCACCGTCAGCCGTCCCACCTCATCAAATTTCTGCGACGACAGCGGAATCGTGCGTTCCGCGCCGCTAACCAGATCCCTTTCGTAGATTGTTACTAAGTAATTAGCTGCGGCGTCTGGCTTAGTATTGACAGGATCCGAGTTGGCTGCTGGTAACATCAACGTTCGATCGTCTGCGGTCCACACGGGTCGGGTCAGCACGTCCCAGCCGAACCGCTGCGGCCATTTGCGTGTGCCAAGAATCTGCTCGCCACTACCGTCAGCGTTGGCCACAACGAGCGAGTCCGTCCGATTCGGCGGATCATAACGAATGAAAGCTACTCGCTTGCGATCGTGCGACATGGAATATAAACCATCCTGCAACTCGATCTTTGTCGCTGCCGCGCCGATTCCGAGTAAGGGCAACCTGTAGATCTGTACCGCGCCATTGCGGTCAGATCCGGCAAAACCGAAATAGACGTAGTCGCCGTCAGGCGAGAATGCCACACCGAGATACCGCCCTTCTCGCGGTGGTATTAACTGAGCGTTGCTGTTGATCGCGACCTGCCGCAACCACAAGCTTTCCTTGCCGCTATCGCTGGTAACGTAAGTAACATACTTGCCGTCTGGCGAGAGCGCCGCCATCAATGCATTTCCATTTGTTGTTAACTTCGTGACGTCGATGCGCTCAAAAGGTATACGCAGCGGTGGGCCACTCCGCTGCCGCTTGTAATAGACGCCTCCGATGGCTAACGCGATACCGATCGCCCCCGCCAAAAACCAGAACCAGGTGGGCCGCCTCGGGAAAAGTCCCTCGAGGAGGGCAGTAGGCAGGTGTTTTAGCTCGTCAGTCTCGGCGACTCGATCTTTTCCAGTCGACGCACGCGCATATTCGCTTCCAGCTACGGCTCCTGATCCATGGCCTGGCGCGACCGAGCGCTCCAGCATCGAATTCACTTCAAGCTCTCGACGCAACGTGCGAAGATCGATCGCCATCTCCTTGACGATCTGATAACGCTCGTTTCGGTCCTTGCGCAGTGCTTTCCTGACGATTCGTTCCAACTCGGCCGGTGTGCCTTCGACGTGTTGAGAAATCGGCGGCTGGTCCTTCTCGACGATCGCCACGACAACGTCGGTCGGAGTTTCACCCGCGAATGGCGGATTGCCTGATGCCATCTCGTAGAGCACGACGCCGAGGCCCCAGATGTCGGTGCGCTCGTCAACCGCAATGCCGCGCGCCTGTTCAGGTGACATGTAAGCAGCGGTGCCGATGACCATGCCCGGTGACGAGTGCAACAACAGCGTCGGCATCGTCGTGTTGGTTACACTCTTGTGTCGTTCAGTGAGTTTAGCGAGCCCGAAGTCGAGTATCTTCACGTAACCTTCGGGCCGGATCATAATGTTCTCGGGCTTGATATCGCGATGAACGATGCCGGCTTCGTGTGCAGCAGTGAGTCCGTCGGCGATCTGAATCGCGACATCGAGCACGTCGCCGAGCTTCATTGCACGGTCGCGCATGCGTTGCCGCAGTGTTATGCCGTCGACGTACTCCATCGCGATGAACGGACGACCCTCGTCCGTCTCACCGATTTCATGGACCACACACACGTTGGGATGGCTCAGACGCGAGGCAGCGCGCGCCTCCTGCGTGAAACGTCGCAGGCGCTCGGGATCTTTGCTCACGAATGCGGGGAGCACTTTCAGCGCCACGCGACGACCAAGAATCGTATCCGTCGCGAGATAGACTTCACCCATCCCGCCTTCACCGATGAGATTGACGATCTCGTAGTGCTTCACGCGCTGGCCGGCGGTGAGTTTTTCCTCGCGCGCGAGGTCGTCAGCCGCTTGTGCGACTGCTGGTGATTCCATGAAACTACCGGCAACCTCATACGAACGCAGCAACGACTCGACTTCTTCGCGCACCTCGGCTTCACCGTCACAAACTCGATCGAGAAAGGCTTCTCGTTCGGCGCCATGACGTTCGAGCGCGCCTTCGAAGATTTCTTTCACGCGTTGCCAGCGTTGCGGATCAGTGTCGCTCATTCTTACTTATCACCGCTGAGCTCGCGATGCAGCCAGGCTTTTGCCATGCTCCAGTCGCGTTTGACAGTGGCGGGAGAGATTCCCAGTACTTCGGCAGTTTCTTCGACCGTCAAACCGCTGAAGAATCGCAGCTCGACAACTCGGCTCTGCTGTTCGTCGATCTCCGACAGTCGATTCAGTGCTTCATCCAAAGCCACCACATCAAGATCCTGGCCCTTCACAGCAACGTTGGTTTCAGCGATTGAAACTCTTACATCAGAGCCACCGCGCTTGGCACGTTTCTTTGTGCGTGCGTGATCGACGAGTATGCGCCGCATCATTTGTGCAGCGATGCCGAAGAAGTGTGCGCGATTCTGCCATTGTACGTTGCGCTGGTCCACCAGGCGCACGTAAGCCTCGTGAATCAGGGCGGTGGTTTGTAGTGTGTGTCCTGCTTGTTCCCGACGTAAATAACGCGCGGCCTGGTGCCGAAGTTCGTCGTAGACGATCGGCATCAGCTTGTCGAGTGCTTCTTTGTCACCACGACTGTAGCCAACGAGCAGCTCGGTGATGTTCTCCGCAGCGTTCGGCACAAAAAGCAGCATATCCCCAAAACGAGCCGCAAAAAAGCACAAAAGACACAAAAGATTTTTCTGCTTTGCGGCTTGAGCCCGGTTTTTGGATTCTGTCGCGTTAATAGATTGGAGGTAGTTATGAAACACAAAATTTATACAGTCATTGCACTTTTTGGCCTTTTCTTAGGGGTCGCCGTCGCCGGCGTGAGGGCGCAGGCACCCAGCAAGGTACAAGTGAATATTCCTTTCGAGTTTACAGCCGGCAAGACAACGTTGAAGGGCGGTCTTTACAGCATCAAGCGGCTATCCGCCGAGAATGTGACGCTTCGCAGTGAAGACGGCAAGTCTTCTGTAATCTTGAATGCGCCAGTGTCGCTAACCTCGAGCGATCCGGAAGCTGTCGAGCGCCTTGTGTTCAGCAGGTATGGTGAGGAATATGTGCTCTCGCAGATCTGGCTGACTGCGGACAGCGGGCGGCAGGTTTGGACTAACAAGAAGCACCAGAAAGCTGAGCGCATCGAGATCGCCTTGGGCAGCAGCAACAGCGCCAAATAGGTCGAATAGGTCGCTTCGCTAATTTGCCTCGCGTGCGTTTCCGAGAGTATTGTTTGCCGCGAGGTGAATTCGATGAACCATTGGCTCAAACATTTCTCTGTTGTTACGCTCCTCTTCTTCGCCGCGTCGGCAGTGGCTCAGGAGCGCGCAACAATCCTGACCGGCGCTGACTTAACGCGCGTCATTCCGACCGCATTTTACTTCCAGGGTCTCAGCGCACCGACTCAGATGCGCAACGCGGCAGCCGCGCGTTTCGGCAAAGACCGTTACGTGATTTCCGGACTCGTCGATACGTCGGGTTACTCTGCTGATGTTCGTGCGAAGTACGTTGGGTTCCTGATCACTGATTCCGCTATCACGCTCAACGGAGAGTCGTTGCCTGCCGGTGCTTATGGGTTCGGCTTTGGCACTGAGGGCAAGATGACCGTGATGGATCTTTCCGGAAAAGATCTGGTCTCGGTCGCAGTCACTAAAGACAATGAACTCCGCCGGCCACGTCCGCTGATGATGGCAGCAGATTCGGGTGGTGTGCGGCTGTATAACGGCAAAGACTACGTCGTCATCGCTGCGAAGTAATATCAGCGATGCCCCGAAGACTTGTACCGTTAGTTTGCGTTTCGTTATTGCTTTCGTTTGTGCTGCTCGCGCAAACGCCGGCCAAAAAGCCTGATCAGCAACCAATGGGTGGCGCTTCCACGGGAGCGCCCGCGACCTACACTTCGCGCCGAACTGTCGGCATCACGGATCCAAACGCGCCCGTTGTTTTTGACGACGTAACTGACAAAACATCCCTCGCAAACTTTCGCAATCGCTCAGGCGAAGCGGCTAAAGATTACATCTTTGAAACTCCGTCAGGCGGCGTTGCGATTTTTGATTACGACGGCGACGGACGCCCCGACGTCTACCTCGTAAACGGCTCGACCACCGCCGCCATGCGTGGCAAGGAAAAAGCTCCACGTGCCGCGCTATATCGAAACCTCGGCAACTGGAAGTTTGAAGACGTAACTGACAAGGCGGGCGTAGCGAACGAGCGTTGGGGCTTCAGCGTTGCTGTTGGTGATTACAACAACGACGGCAGACCCGATATGTTTGTCGGCAACTTCGGCGTCTCACGTCTTTATCGCAACAATGGCGACGGCACGTTCACCGATGTCGCGGAAAAAGTCGGCGTCGCACGCAAGGGCTGGAGCACGGGCGCAAGTTGGGGTGATTACGATGGCGATGGACGGCTCGATCTGTTTGTTCCCGGTTATGTTCAGATCGATCTCGCGAACCTGCCGCCGAATCCGAGCGAAGCTGGAAAGTCCGGCGGTGTAACACAAAACTACTGCATGTTTCGTGGTGTGCCGGTGATGTGTGGTCCACGTGGTCTGCCGGGAGAAGGCGACACGCTCTACCACCAGAAAGCGGACGGCACTTTCGAAGATGTCAGCGCCAAGGCAGGTGTCAACGATCCGGAAAAGTATTATGGCTTTAGCTCGGCGTTTGTTCACGTCGATGATGACAAGTTCCTTGATCTGATCGTAGTAAATGATTCGACGCCGAATCAGCTTTACATCAACAAGGGCAACGGAACGTTTGAAGAGATTGGTTATGCGTCAGGCGTAGCGCTCAACGAGAACGGACGCGAACAGGCGGGCATGGGTCTCGCAGTTGGTGATTACGACAACGACGGTCGTGTTGATTTTCACATCACCAATTTTTCCGACGACTCGAATGTGCTCTATCACAACGACGGCGACAACAATTTTACTGATCTGACATTCCAGGCAGGCTTGGGCGAAGTTTCGATTCCGTTTCTCGGTTGGGGCACGAGTTTCATCGATTTCGACAATGATGGCTGGCTGGACCTTTTTGTAGTGAATGGTCACGTTTATCCGGCTGTCGATGCGCATCAGTGGGGCACAAGTTACGCGCAGCAGGCGCTGCTGTTTCACAATATTGAAGGGAAGTTTAAGCGTGTAGGTGCGCCTCCGGGCAATGCGCTTGCAAATGCCTGGCCCGGGCGTGGTCTTGCCGTCGGCGATCTGGATGGCGATGGTCGACTTGATATGGTCATCAATAATGTCGATTCGAAGCCGGTGGTGTTACGCAATGTCGCGGCGGCGACGGGACACTGGCTGGGCTTGAAGTTAATTGGAGATGTAGCGAAGAAGAGTCCACGCGATGCGATCGGAAGTATCGCTTATGTGACGGCGGGCGGTATGCGTCAGCGACAGGACGTGGTGAGTGGTGCGGTGTTTTGTTCGCAGAACGATATGACGCTGCACTTTGGCTTGGGTCCGGCGACGAAGGTGGATAAACTCGAAATTAAGTGGCCCGACGGGAGCGCTGAATCGTTTGACGTTCCCGGTATCGATAAGGTTATAACGATCACGCAGGGGAAAGGAAATTAGTTCTTCCGGAATGGATCTCAACACGTGAGACGACTCGATCTCAGAAAAGCCCAGGCGGCCCGCCTCAACACGATCCGCGACATCAACCGCCAGATCGTTTTGAACTACGTGCGCGAGCGTGAACCGATCTCGCGCGCTGAGATCGCTCGCGAAACCGATCTACAGCGTTCCACAATCTCAGCCATCGTCGATGATCTGAAAACCGAAGGGCTCGTCGAAGAAGTCGGGGAAGGCGAGTCAACTGGCGGTCGCAGGCCCACACTGTTGAAGCTTCGCGCGGCTGGTCCAATTGCGATTGGCGTTTCGATCACTCCGACGTGCACCACGATCGCCACCAGCGATCTCGCCGGGCGCGTCATTGATCAGGAAGAGTTTCTCACTGACGCTGACAAGACGATCAATCAGGTGATTAGCGTCGTCGGTAAATTCACCACACGTTACAACGGATCGATCGAAGGCGTCGGCGTGAGTCTGCCTGGTTTAGTCGATCCTTCAACCGGAACAGCACTCTACATTCCGTACTTTCTCTGGCGCGATCTTCCGATCTCACAAATGATTTCGAATGCAGTTGGCCTGCCTGTCGTGATTGACAACGATGCCAATGCCGTCGCACTTGCTGAGCTGTGGTTTGGCCGGCCCGAAGTCAACGACGCGCGCGATTTCATACTCGTCTTGGTCGCGGAAGGTGTCGGCACAGGAATTATTTTCGACGGTCAGGTCTACCGCGGTCAGCGCGGCGCCGCCGGTGAGTTTGGGCATATGGTCATCGGTCGTGGCGCGCCTGTGCCATGTTCGTGTGGCAGCGACGATTGCTGGGAGGCGTTTTCTTCGGAGCGCGCCGCCATCGCGCGTTATGTGAAATTGTCGGGAGCGTCAAACAAGACGACTTTCATCGAGGTAGTCGATCGCGCATTGAATGGTGAAGCGCACGCGAAGGCGGCGCTCGTAGAAACGGCGCGACAGCTCGGCGTCGGGATCTCGAATTTGATCATCGGTTTCAGTCCCGAGGCCGTCGTGGTTGGGGGCGAGATCGCACGCGCCTGGGACCTGATTGAGAGTGCTCTAACCGAAACGATTGCCAACAGCGTCCGCCGCGGGCTCCCGTCGGCACGCATTCTTCCCTCTACATTGGGCGAAAAACCCACCCTCAGGGGCGCCCTGAGCCTCGTCCTGGCGAGCAAATTCGCAGCCGCCTTCGCTGCTTAAGAAGATTTTAGCCGCAGATGAACGCAAATGAACGCAGATCCGATCCGCGTTTATTTGCGTTCATCTGCGGCTAAAATAACTCGAAAAAATTGTTGACAGACCGAGAGATCTATACTAAAAACTTCGTTCGCTGAGACAACAAACTAGGTTTTAGCAGTACCCGCGCCGTTTTTTATCCGCTTACATCTCTTGAGGATTCGAAAATGAGAAAGCCATCCCCTTCTGCCCAGCTTCTCCGACTCTGTCTTCTTACTCTGATTTTTGCCATCCCCGCGCTCGCCCAGAACAACAAAGGCGCGATTGTCGGCACCGTTAAAGACCCTAATGATGCACTTGTATCCAAGGCCCAAGTGAAAGTAACCAGCGTAAAGACTGGCGAGGTCCGCACCACCGACACCACCGACGAAGGCACGTTCACGGTGACAAATCTTGAACCTGGTCCTTACAACGTCACCGTCGAAGCCTCCGGATTCCAGGCGGTCACAGTTGAACGCGTCGATGTTGAGACCAACTCGCGCCAGCCGCTCGACGTCAAGTTTGCAAACATCGCGGCCAGTAGTTCATCGGTCACCGTCACTGCGGAATCGGCTCCGCTGGTGGAGAGTGAAACGAGTGTACGCGGCGATCTGATCACAGGCAGGCAAGTGACTGATCTGCCCATTCCGCAAAGAAACTTCACCTTGCTCGCGGGTCTCTCTCCGGGCGTCACGCGACCAAATCTCGGACTGCTCGGTGGCGGAGGCAATTTCGTTGTCGGTGGCGGCGGTCAGAGCAACACGGAATCAACTCGTTTTCGGGAATCCGGTGGTTCGGTCCTGGTGATTAATGGCGCCCGCGCCACGAACAACAATTTCACGCTTGACGGCGTGGACAACAATGAGTCGCAGTTCGGTCAGATCGCAATCTATCCGCAGCCGGATGCGATCGCAGAGTTCAAGATTGAATCAAGTGTGCCCTCGGCAGAATCGGGGCGCGCCGGTGGCGGCATTATCTCCACCACGTTCAGGTCTGGAGGGAATGTGGTCCATGGCACAGTCGGTGAGATTTATCAGAGCCGCTTTTTAAGTGCGGCCGCCGGGAAGTTTGATAAACCCACTTCGCCGCCAGTGCCGAACTACGTTACGCATAACTTTTACGGCACGGTTGGTGGTCCAATTTTTCTGCCGCGACCCGGCGAAGGTGGAAAAGTATTTTATGATGGCCGGAATCGTTCGTTCTTCTTCTTCTCCCTGAACGGCCAGCGAAATAGCACTCCAATCTTTGCGGGCACCGGAGATCCGCAGGCAGTGCCCGTACCGACTGCAAAGATGCGCGTCGGCGATTTCAGCGAACTCTTACAACCGAACAACCTCATTGACTACGCGATAGCTGGAGGCGGCACTATTAAAGCTCCCAAAGGAACTATATTCGCGCCGAACGGTACGCCCATTCCCGGAAACGATCTGCGGAATTGCCCGAGTTGTGGTCCGTTTTCGCCGTTTGCTCTCGCGTACGTGAACGCGTTTCCACTTCCGAATCTTGCCGGGATTGGACGAAACTTCCAGACTAATCGCAAAGAACATGCTGTCGTCGATAGTTACGACATTCGCATCGACCATCACATCACAGACAAGAACACGCTCTTCGGTCGTTACAGCAAATCAAACACAGCACGTGCGCGAGATAACTTCTTTCCGCTCGGCACCTCGCCGACTGGAAACGACCTACCGGCCGGACCATCAGCGGGCGATGAGTTTGGCGACGCGAAGGGCTTCACGCTTGGAGACACGCATGTGTTTTCGCCGAGCGTCGTCAACGATGCGCGCTTTGGTGTGACGAGAGTGCAAATCGGAATTTTCAACACCGGAGTTAACGGTACAGGCGGATTTAGTCCGACAATCTCGGCGCAGCTTGGCGCTCCAAACATCAATATCAGTCCAAACACCAGCGGTATTGTATTAGTGGGAATCGTTGACACTCTGAATAACGAGGACCGAGCAACTGAGTTCACCGGGGACGGTGGTCCGTTCTACTTCCTTTCGAATAACTTCCACGTCGCCGATGCCGTCACGGTCGTCAGAGGCAATTCGACGTACAAGGTTGGCGGTGACTATCGCGTCAGGCAGAACAGCAACTACGACGGTGGTCGCAACGGCGGCACCAAGGGAAATTACCAGTACGGAACTACCAACAGTGGCTTCGTCTCCGGTAATTACGACGGCATTGGTCCAAACGATACCGGTTCTTCGCTTGCCAACTTCCTGCTTGGATACAGGCCGGGTTTTGTGGGCCGAGGTGATCCGGGTGGTCCATACTTTCAATCGAGTAAAGAAATGGCATTCTTCGTTCAGGATGATTGGAAGGTGAATCCTGATTTAACTCTTAATCTCGGTCTCCGTTATGACATCT
Source organism: Pyrinomonadaceae bacterium (assembly GCA_036377375.1). Classification (GTDB taxonomy): domain Bacteria; phylum Acidobacteriota; class Blastocatellia; order Pyrinomonadales; family Pyrinomonadaceae; genus PSRF01. The sequence goes on along the minus strand of DASUYO010000541.1, from coordinate 23,465 downwards.
TCACTGCCCCAACCGAGCGCTTCAATCTCCAAAGCAACTTCGTTCTGGGCAGTAATACGGTACAGATGGCCGGCGACAACGCGCCCGGCGGACGCGATCTCGCAAATACTGACAAGAACAATATCGGACCGCGAATCGGATTCGCTTATAGCGGCTTCAAGTCTGATAAGAGGTTGGTTCTACGTGGTGGCTATGGTTTGCTTTACGCAACCGATACCTCAGCGGCGCAGCCTCTCACTGCTAACCCCGGGACCGGCGCAGGCACGTATCAATGTCAGCCGATAACGAACCCCGGAAATTGTTTCTCTTACTTTTTGGCCCGCAATCCGTTTGATCGCGGCGTTCCTGTGGCGCCCTTCACGGTGCAAGCGCCCGGCGCAAACTTTCCGGCGCCGACACAAGGTTCGATCCGTTTCAATGATCCAAATCGCAAGGATGAGATGTATCACCAGTACAATTTGACGTGGCAATATGAATTTGCCCCCAATTGGCTGGCGGAAGCTGCCTATGTTGGATCGTTAGGCCGAAACCTTCTGGTGTTACAGAACATCGGCACCGGTAACGAGCAGGGAGGCCCAGGTTCGCGAGAGGTGCTCACTAACACTATTATCGCCCAGAGATACACCGCTAGCTCGAGATATGATTCGCTTCAAACAAAGCTCGAGAAACGTTTCGTCAAGGGACTGTCAATCCTCGGCTCATACACCTGGGCACACGCCATCGACAATTCGCCGGGCGGCATCTGTAGCAATGGTGCGAGTGCGCGTGATTGCGGTCCGGACGATCCATTGAGACCCGAGCTTGAACACGCCAGCGCGGACACAGACATCAGACATCGCTTCACCTTTTCTGATGTTTGGGATCTGCCGTTTGGAAGGGGACGGCGTTTTGGCAGCGAGATGAACCGCGGTATCGACGCGGTCTTCGGTGGGTGGCAGTTTAATAACATCGTGGTCTGGCAGAGTGGTCCGCTATTTAACGTCACGTGCGACGGTGGCCGCGTCGATCTGATCGGGGATCCAACCCCGACTGATGCCCAAAGGGCTCAGGGACTCGAACTCAATAAAGCGGCGTTTCGATGTTCGACTACAAGAGTTTTCGCGAGCGATCCGCCGTTTGATCCTGCTAAACTCAATAGAGGTTCCTTTCCCAATATTGGTACGCTGGGCCGCAACGTCTTTCGTGGCCGTCAGCAGTTTTACTGGGACGCTTCGTTTTTCAAAAACTTCCCCATTACCGCAATTAGCGAAGCGTTCAATGTTCAGTTTCGGTTCTCCGCTTACAACGTGCTGAACCGCGCGAATCGTTCGGCCCCCAATGGCGACATAAACAATTTCAACGACTTCGGGCGCGACATAAACGAGCAGCGTCGCCGGCAGATGGAGTTCTCCCTCAAGCTCATCTTCTAACTGGGCCACAAAAAGGCACAAAAAGCACAAACGTTTTGTCGAGGAAGCGTTTGTGCCTTTTGTGCTTCTTGTGGCTAAACTCGGCAATGATTTTATTTCGCAGCTTCCTTCTATTTTGCTTGATGTCGCTGGTGGTTTCAGCGGCGCAACGCACCTCATCCAATGTCGATATATCACTGAGTGAGGCGGGCGCACTTGTGCAGGCGGGTCGTCTCGCAGAAGCAGAAGCGGCGACGCGCAAGATCCTCACGGCACATCCACGAAATGCAGAGGCGCACAGCTTGTTGGGAGTGATTCTCGATCAAGGTGGGAAAACTGCTGATGCCGAGAAAGAGTATGACGCCGCGTTGCGTCTGAACCCGCGGCTGGTGAGTGCGTTGTCGAATCTCGGCGTTTTACTGGCGCGTACGAATCGTGGTTCCGAAGCGATCGCGAAGTTTGAAGAAGTGCTGCGCATTGATCCGAAGCACGAGGGAGCGATCTTCAATCTGGGAGCATTGTATGCGGCGCGCGGTGACTACGCGCGGGCGGCACCGCTGTTGGAAAAAGCTGCCGGCCAGGATCCGCGAATGCTCTTTACCCTGGGGCTACGGCTCGCTGAAGCGCATCAGTATGCCGAAGCGGTGCGTTTGTTTCAGCGTACCAATGAGCTGCGGCCACAGACTTACGAAGTGCTCTACAACCTTGGGCTGGCGCTGTACAACCTCGATCGACTCGATGAAGCGCAGCAGGCGATGTCGTCGGCATCAGCGCTGAAACCTGCTGAGGCTGATCCTTACTACCGTCTCGGCCTGATCGCATCCGCGCAGGCTGACACAAAAGCCGCGCTGACTCACTGGACCAGAGCTCTCGAGCTGCGACCAGTCTTTGCGGAAGTCAACTTCATGATCGGCGAAGAACTACTCAAAAACCAGCTCGCTGAGAAGTCGATTCCGTTTTACGAAAAAGCACTGGAGCAGGCGCAGGGCCAGCTGGTCTATTTCCTGCGTCTTGGTGTCGCGAATGTTCGTGCGCAACGTTACGAGCGTGCGCGCGAGATCTTCACGCAGGCACTCCAGCGTTATCCGGACGACGCGAATCTTTACTTTTTGCTCGGCTACACAGGTCGCGCGGAGGGACAGTATGACCAGGCCGTCGCAGCTTTCCAGCAGACACTCAAACTACAGCCTGATAATTCAGACGCTCTTGCGAATCTCGGATACATCGCGGGCCAGCGCGGCGAGAACGTCGAGGCTGAAAAGTTGTTGAGACGCGCGATTGAGCTCGATCCGAAAAATTTTCCTCCATATCACGATCTCGGTCGACTGCTGGTGAAGTTGAAGAGGTATGACGAGGCGTTGCCGCTGCTGGCGCGCGGAGTTGAGCTGAACGCGAAAGATCCAGGAGTGCACTATCAACTTTTTCTTGCGTATTCGCGGTTGAGGCGGAAGAACGAGGCTGAGAAGGAGTTGGCGGAGTTTAAGAGGTTGGACGAAGTTAACCAGCATGGGACCACGCCGCTGACTCCAATGAAGGACGGCGAGAGTCTGCCGCCGTTGCCTGTAGTAGCGGCCGGTGACAGTGCGAAGCCACGCACGCCTTAGTCATATGAAAACCTCAAAGACGCACAAACGTTTTTCCTCAAGTTTTTTGTGCTTTTTGTGCCTTTTTGCGGCTCCGTTTTGCTCCTCGACGATCGCGCAAATGCCTTCCGTCACGAAGGTTGATCCACCTTCGTGGTGGAGTCACCACACAATCAATCCAGTCAGGCTTTTGGTGCGCGGCACCAATCTTCTCCGCGCAAAAGTAACTCCCCTGAATTCCGAGCTGCGCGTCTCCAGAGTCTCAGCTAACGAGAAAGGCACTTATCTTTTCGTCGATGTTGAGATCAGTCCTTCGCTACGTCCAGGCAAGTATCCGCTGGTTGTTGCCACTCCGAGCGGCAGCACCATGATTCCTTTCATTCTCGAATCACCTCTCGATAATCGCATCAACTTTCAAGGCATCAACACCGATGACGTGATCTATTTGATCATGATCGATCGTTTCGCCGATGGAGATCCTTCAAACAACGCCCCGAAGGATGCTCCACCCGAAGCAAACGATCGCAACAACCCACGCAGTTTTCACGGCGGCGACCTGCGCGGCATCATCAACCATCTTCCTTATCTGAAAGAGCTCGGTGTCACGGCCATCTGGCTAACGCCATGGTACGACAACTGGAACGGCCTCAATCGTTGCAATAAGCCATGGTGCCCAAACACGTACTACCACGGCTATCACGCGATCGACTATTACGCCGTCGAGGATCGTTTTGGCGATCTGGCGACGTTACGTGAGCTGGTCCAGAAGTCCCACTCACTTGGAATCAAAGTCATTCAGGACCAGGTGGCAAACCACGTCGGGTCGCAACATCCGTGGGTCAGCGATCCGCCGCTCAACACGTGGTTTCACGGCACGCTCGCACATCATCAGCTTAACAAATTCAGAAACAGCGTGCTGCTCTCGCCTCATTCGAACCAGCTCGACTTCCGCAACACGCTCGATGGTTGGTTCAGCGACGATCTTCCCGACATGAACCAGGAAGAACCTGAAGTCGCGCGCTATGAGATTCAGAATGCGCTTTGGTGGGTCGGCATGACCGGCATCGACGGCATTCGCCAGGACACGATCCAGTACATGCCGCGCTTCTTTATTCGCGATCTGTCAACGGCGCTGCACAAACAATATCGGAAGCTCTGGATGGTTGGAGAAGTTTTTGAGCGTGATTCAGCTCAGACAGCTTTTTTCATCGGCGGTCACCCGGGTTGGGACGGCATCGACACCACGCTCGACTCAGTTTTTGATTTTGCATTGTGGAATGCATCACTGATGGTCTTCACGAAGCGAGCGCCCATGTACCTTCTTCCAAATCAGCTCAAATACGATGCGCTCTATCCGGATGCGTCCAGGGTTACGGTGCTCGCGAACAATCACGACACGACGCGTTTCATGTCGCTCGATGGAGCGACGACTGCGGGCGCGATGATGCACACAGCGTTCGTGTTGAGCGTGCGCGGCATCCCGCAGCTGTATGCCGGTGAAGAGATTGCGATGGAAGGAAAGGAAGATCCTGATAATCGTCGCGATTTTCCGACTGCTGCGTTCACGGCGGAAGGACGGAATGCGAAAGAGCAGAAGATGTTTGAGTGGACGCGTTCGTGGATTCGTCTACGACGCGAGCATGCGGCGATGCGATCGGGGAAGTTGATTGACCTGTTTGCCGACGATGAGACTTACGTGTTTGCGCGGCAGCTTGGTGAGGAAACGATCGTCGTCGCGTTCAATCGTGAGAATAAAGAAAAGCGGGTGAGTGTTCCGGTGGGATCGATTGGAGTGAAGGATGGTGTGATGTTGAGGTCGTTGATTGGAGATGTGAGTGGGCGGTCAGAGAAGGGGGAAGTGACGATCACTTTGCCGGGTGAGAGCGCGATAGCGTTGGGAGCTTTTTGATGATTAAACGATTGAGCGGAGTGTTGCTGCACCCGACGTCACTGCCTGGCCCGTACGGCATCGGAGATCTTGGGCCGGAGGCGTACAAGTTCGCCGATTTTCTTGTCGCCTCAGGCCAGAGCCTTTGGCAGGTGCTGCCGCTTGGTCCAACAGGTTACGGCGATTCACCTTACGCGTGCTATTCAGCTTTCGCGGGAAATACGCTACTCGTTAGTCCTGAACAGTTAATCGCTGAAGGATTGTTGGACTCCGCATATCGTTCAACTGCCAGTCCAAACAAAGTCGATTTCGGCGAAGCACATCAGCTCAAAGATCAAATCCTGCGACGCGCTTACGACCGTTACACAAAGACGACCGATACCTCGCTGCGCAGTGCTTTCGAAACTTTTGCACAACAACACGCACACTGGCTCGAGGACTACGCGCTCTTTCGCGCTTTGAAAGATGCTCACAGTGGCGTTGCGTGGAACGAGTGGGAGCCGGCGCTTATCCGACGCACACCCTCAGCTCTCGAGCGCGCGCGCGAAGAGCTCCGCGAAGAAGTCGAAGCGCAGATGTTTTACCAGTTTCTCTTCTTTCGTCAGTGGTTTGCTTTGAAGAGTTACTGCAACGAGCGCGGCATCAGTATCGTCGGCGACCTGCCAATCTTTGTGGCCCAGGACTCGGCTGACGTTTGGACCAACCCCGAGCAATTCAAGCTCGACAAGAACGGCAAGCCGCTCGTCGTCGCGGGTGTGCCGCCGGATTACTTCAGCAGCACCGGACAGCTCTGGGGAAATCCGTTGTACAACTGGGAACGCATGCTCGCCGACGGTTTTAAGTGGTGGATTGAGCGCGTGCGCGCGACGTTGACGGTCGTGGACATTGCACGTGTGGACCACTTTCGTGGTTTTGCGGCGTGCTGGGAGATTCCCGGCGGCGACAAAACCGCAGAGCGTGGGCAGTGGGTCGAAGCACCTGGAAAGGAGTTGTTCACGGCGATTCGCAAGACTCTCGGTGAGCTGCCGATCATTGCCGAAGATCTCGGCGTGATCACACCCGACGTGATCGCTCTGCGCGAAGAGTTTGGCTTTCCGGGCATGCGCATTCTTCAGTTTGGTTTTGGCAGCGACTCGAAAAATATCGATCTGCCGCACAACTACGTCCCGAATGTCGTCGCTTACACAGGAACACACGACAACGACACCACGGTCGGATGGTTTCAGAGTGTTGCGGGTGAAGGCTCGACGCGCACTGCGGAACAGATCGAGCGTGAGCGGAAGTTTTGCATGGATTATTTGAACACTGACGGGGAAGAAATTCACTGGGACCTCATTCGCTGCGTACTCGCTTCGGTGGCGAACACAGCGATCGTTCCGTTGCAGGATCTGCTTGGGTTGGGGACAGAAGCGCGCATGAATCTTCCGAATAGCACGGAAGGGAATTGGGCATGGAGATACGAATCCGGGGTGTTGACGGATGAATTAGCGGCTCGACTCAAAGAACTAACTCAACTCTATGGAAGGAATTAACCACCGTCTCTTATGAACAAACCACGCTTGAGCTTCTGGCAGATCTGGAACATGAGTTTCGGATTCCTCGGCATCCAGTTTGGCTGGGGTTTGCAGCTCGCGAACATGAGTCCGATCTACAAGTACCTGCACGCCGAGGAAAGCTCGCTGCCGTATCTCTGGCTCGCTGGTCCAATCACCGGTCTGATCATTCAACCGATTATCGGTTCCATGAGCGACCGCACCTGGAATCGACTCGGCCGCCGCCGTCCTTATTTTCTCGCGGGCGCGATTCTCGCGAGCACCGCGCTCTTCTTCATGCCCAACTCATCTGCCGTCTGGATGGCAGCGGGTCTGCTATGGATACTCGATGCCAGCATCAACATCACGATGGAACCGTTTCGCGCGTTCGTCGCCGACAAGCTGCCCGAAGAGCAGCGCACGCTCGGCTTCGTGATGCAGAGTTTTTTCATCGGCATCGGTCAGACACTCGCAAACGCACTGCCTTACTTGTTCTCCGTGATCGGAATTGTTGGCGCGATGGCGAGCGGCATTCCTCTTTCAGTCGAATACTCGTTCAAGATCGGCGCGGTTGTTTTTCTCGCCGCGGTGCTCTTGACTGTGATCACTACGAAAGAATATCCGCCGGAGGACATGGAAGCTTTTCAGCGTCTTCGCATGGAAAAGCGAGGCTGCCTGGCAGGTTTTGCGGAGATCTTCTCGTCCGTGACCGAAATGCCGGCGACTATGAAGCAGCTTGCAGTGGTCCAGTTCTTCACCTGGTTCGCTTTGCCTTGTATGTGGCAGTTTTTTGGAATTGCTGTCGCGCGCCATGTGTTCGGAGCACCGAACGAGTCGTCGCCATTGTTTGCCGAGGGTGTGGAGTGGGGTGGTCTATGTTTCGCAATCTACAACGTGATCTGCTTTGTCATTGCTTTTATGCTACCGGCATTCGCGAAGGCCACCAGTCGGAAAACGGTTCACATAATCGCGCTGCTGTGCGGCGGCATCGGACTTATTTCGGTTTACTTCATCACGGGTAAATGGATGCTGTTTCTGAGTATGGCCGGCGTCGGGATCGCCTGGGCGTCGATACTCTCGATGCCGTATGTGATGTTGTCTACAGCCGTGCCGCCCGCGCGCATGGGTGTCTACATGGGCGTGTTCAATTTATTCATCGTGATCCCGCAGATCGTCATGTCGCTCATCGTGCCGCGAATTTACAACAACGTGCTGGGCGGTGATCCGAGGAATGTAGTCGTACTCGGCGGGATTAGTTTGTTGATTTCGGCTGCTACGGTGCTGTTGGTGAGGGATGTACATGAAAGATAAGCCACACATTACACGGATTGTTTGCGGATTTTTGATCGCAGTTTCTATTGTCGTTGGACAGCAGCCGGCGCGCGATGTTTCGAAAGAGACTGCGCGGCCTGTGCGCGAGTGGGTGCGGGATGGCGTGATCTATGAGCTCTATCCCCGCGCGTTTTCACAACAGGGGAACTTCAACGCTATCACAGCGCGGCTGGACGAGCTTAAAGATCTCGGCGTCACAATTCTGTGGTTGATGCCGATTCATCCGATTGGTCAGGAGAAGAAGAAGGGAACTATCGGCAGTCCTTACGCCGTCCGCGACTACTACGCAATCAATCCCGACTACGGCACTGCCAATGATCTGAAGCGACTCGTTCGCGAAGCACACGCGCGTGGCTTGAAAGTCATCATCGACATAGTTGCCAACCACACTTCGTGGGACAGCGTGCTGATGAAGCATCCGGAATTTTACAAGCATGATGAGAAAGGCAACATCACTTACCCCTACGACTGGTTCGACATCGCAGCCTTGAACTACGGCAATCAGCAGTTGCGCCGTTACATGACTGACATGCTCAAGTACTGGCTGCGCGAGTTTGATCTCGACGGATTTCGTTGCGATGTCGCAGGAGAAGTGCCGACGGACTTCTGGGAGAACGCTCGCCGCGAGTTGGAGCAGATCAAGCCTGACATCGTGATGCTGGCCGAGGCACATAAAGCAGACTTGTCAGTTAATGCCTTCGAGCTGGATTACTCGTGGCCGCTTCACAGTGCACTGACGAACGTCTTGCAGGGCCGCGGCCGGGCTTCCGATCTGCGTGACGAATGGGAGAAAGAAGTTCGCGAGTGGCCCAAGGGCGCGCTCCACATGCGTTTCTCAGACAATCACGATGAGCGCCGCGCGATCGCGCGCTTTGGCGAGCCGGCGGCACTCGCTGCATCGGCGTTTGTGTTTACGCTGGATGGAGTGCCGATGATCTACAACGGCATGGAGGTTGGCGACACGACGGAGTCAGGCGCGCCGGCGCTGTTTGAAAAGTTGCCGATCTTCTGGCCCATTGCTGAGCGACGACCGGAGTTTCCGAAATTTTATAAACGGATTATGGCACTGCGACGATCGAGTGCGGCTTTGCGGCGTGGAACGTTGGAGTGGGTGAAGAACTCGGATGAGTCGCGCGTTGTTACGTTTGTTCGTCGTGTGGGGAATGAAGAGGTTTTGGTGGCGATCAACTTTTCGAATCGGCCGTTTTTTGGATCGGTTGAAATTTCGGATGGTTCACGATTCACGGATGTCGATGGGCGATCCGTTGGGTTACCGGTTTTATCGATTGATGCATGGGGTTATCGGATTCTTCGGAAGACTTAGCCACAGATGACACGGATTGTTTTTACGATTTTGCTTGGTTGCCACGCGGCATTGGCGCAGGGCACAGATGCGCATTGGCCTACCGCTGCGAAGAATGGATTTGGAACCTCGATGACGCTTGCTTCGAAAGTCTGGTTCACGCTTGCTGACGGTGTGATGACGGAAGTTTTCTATCCCACGTTGGATACGCCAAACGTGAAGACGGTTCAGTTTAAGGTCGTGACCGACGCAAAGATTGAAAACGAAGCTGACGATACGATTCATCGTCTTGAGCTGCCGAACAGGAGATCGCTCACTTTCCAGCAGGTTAATCGGGCAAAGAGTGGTGCTTACACGATCACGAAGACTTACGTAACTGATCCGAGGCGGAGCTCCGTGCTAATCCGTGTCGACTTCGACGCTCGAACCGACGCGCACTTGTATGTCTATTACGATCCTGTGTTGAGTAATACGTCTGCACTGATTTCGAGTTGTGGTCTCGGCCCTGCTCGTGACAATGCGCTCCAGGTCAGGCAAAAGCAATGCACGCTGGCGCTCGGATTTGGTGAAAGTGCTGCAAAGGCAACTGCGACCGCGCGCGCGTCGCTGGCCCGCGGTTTTGCGGCAATCAGACGTGATTATGAAGCCGGGTGGGAACGATACGTTGCGCGATTGCCTGGCGTCGAGAAGCATCAGCAGCAATTCGACATGGCGGCAATGGTCCTGAAAGGACTCGAAGACAAGACTTTTCGCGGCGCCGTGATCGCTTCGCCTTCGACGCCGTGGGGCGGTGGTCAAAAACCGAATGAGCCGCCTGTCAGCGGATACCATGCCGTCTGGACTCGCGATCTTTATCACGTCGCAACTGCATTTGACGCGCTCGGCGATCGCGTCACTGCAAATCGACTACTCGATTATTTATTTCGTGTACAGCAAAAGAGTGATGGCAGTTTCCCGCAAAATTCCCGAGTCGATGGCCGTCCAATCGGAAACGGTTTACAGATGGATCAAGTGGCTCTGCCGCTCGTGCTTGCTTACCAAGTGGATCGGCGCGACAGGAGTACATGGCTCAGGCACATCAAGCCTGCCGCTGATTTCATAGTGAGACGTGGACCGCGCACGGATCAGGATCGCTGGGAGGAGAAGCCCGGTTATTCACCGTCGACAATCGCCGCGGAGATCGCAGGCTTGGTGTGCGCTGCTGAGATCGCAAGAGCAAATGACGACGATGTCGCTGCAAAGAAGTATCTCGATACCGCAGATGGTTGGGCGCGAAACATCGACAAATGGACGGTGACAAAACCCCACGGCGCTAGCGGTTACTACCTGCGGATCACGGAAAACGACGATCCAAACGACGGCGCGAAGACAGAGATCAATAGCAGCACTCGCGTCGTGGACGAACGACGGATTATTGACCCAAGCTTTCTGGAGCTGGTCCGGCTCGGAATCAAAGCGCCGAACGATCGTCTGATTGTCGAATCGCTGAAGCTTATCGACCAATTAATAAAAATTGAGACTCCTGTTGGCGACGCGTGGTACCGGTACAATCATGATGCTTACGGGGAAACTCGCGAAGGCGGTGACTACGATGGGCGCAATGGTGTCGGGCGACTCTGGACACTGCTTACGGGCGAGCGCGGCGAGTATGAAATAGCCGCGGGCGACATAAGTGCAGCGCGGAAACGATTGGATACCTTGGCTGGATTTGCGAATGACGGGTTGATGATCCCGGAGCAGGTTTGGGATCGAAAGGAGAGCCCTGCGCCGCGTTTTCGTTTTGGCGCGGGGACTGGTTCGGCAACACCGCTGGCGTGGTCCATGGCGCAGTTTATCCGGCTGGCCATGAGTATTGAGAAGGGTAGAAATCTGGAAACACCGAAGGTCGTCATGGAAAGATATGGAAGCCGCGGATAAAACGGATTCGAAACTGATCTTCGCTGCCGATCTTGGTGGGACGCACTTGCGCGCCGCCACGGTGGACCAGAAGGGAAAGATCCGGTCGCGCTTCAAGCAAAATACACCGCAAGGTAACGATGCGAGCGCGATAGTTGAAGCGATTGTTAAAGCGGTTCACGAATGTCACGATGCTGAAATCTCCGCCGTGTCCCTCGTTGTTCCCGGAACAGTAAACGTCGAAGAGGGTTCGGTCGTGAAAGCCCCAAACCTTCCGTGTCTCGATGGCTTTCGTCTTGCTGATGCTCTGTCGAGCCAACTGGATCTGCCGGCTTTCCTGGAGAACGATGCGAACGCAGCGGCAGTCGGCGAGATGTGGCGGGGCGCAGCCATAGGCTGCAAAACGATCATCTGCGTCACGCTGGGAACCGGCGTCGGTGGCGGCATCATTCTCGATGGCAAGCTGTGGCGCGGTGTGGATGGTGCCGCCGCGGAGATCGGGCACATGTGCGTCGATCCTTTTGGCGGAGTTGCGTGTACATGCGGTAGTCGTGGATGTCTGGAAGTTTTCGCATCGGCAACTGCGATCGTGCGCATGACTCGCGAGGCGAGTCCACGCTATCCCGATTCAGTGTTACAGGGGAAAGAGGATCGGACCGCAAAGATGGTCTTTGAAGCAGGCAAGCAGGGTGACGAGCTTGCACTCGAGATCTTTCGGCGCATGGGTGTGTATCTAGGGATTGGGCTCGCGAATCTGATCAATATTCTGAATCCGGAGTTGATTGTGATTGGCGGCGGCGTTATGAATGGTTGGGAGCTGTTTGAGAAACACATGCATCACGAAGTCGAGGAGCGTGCCTTTCCATTGCTGGCTGCGCGCGTGAAGATTGAGCGTGCGAAGTGTGGAGATGATGCAGGGCTCCTCGGCGCCGCACGACTGGCAATGAGGAATTAGCAGCATATGACTCGTCTACTAATAATCATCGCTATTTTGGCGACCGCCATCACTGCGGTGGCGCAGGACGTCACATCGCTGGAGAAAATCGGACCTGTCGTCAGTTTCACCAAAAGCGAAAAATCCGTCACGCTGAACTGTCAGGACAACTCGCAGGTTCAACTAACAATTCTCGCGCCCGATCTGATTCGTGTCAGAGCGTCATTCACGAAAGCAGTCCTCACAAAAGATCACTCGTGGGCCATCGCCAGGACAGACTGGCCCACGCCACGCTGGAACGTCAACGAAACACCCAATCAGATCACGCTCAACACCGACGAGCTCGAGGTGGTGATCCGCCGTTCACCCTTGCTCATCGAGTTTCGCGATGCACGCACTCACGAGCTACTCAACGCCGACGAGCAACCGATGTCTTATGACGCAACGGGGCGCCTCGCCAGCATCATGTTCGATCCAAAAGCCGGCATGTTTGTCGCTGCCTCGAAAAAGCTCGGCTTTGACGAACACTTCTACGGCCTCGGCGAAAAAGCTGCGCGTCTCGACAAGCGTCGCAGCGCTTTCATCAACTGGAATTCCGATACGCCTGGCTACAACGAGGGCAAAGATCCGATCTACCAGACCATTCCGTTCTACATCGGATTGCAGCGCGGCATCGCTTACGGAATCTTCTTCGACAACAGCTATCGCAGCTATTTCAACTTCGGTCAAGCGTCACAGCAGCGCGCGTGGTTTGGCGCTGAGGGTGGCGAGATGAACTACTACTTCTTTTATGGTCCATCCATTAAAAAGATCCTCGGTCGTTACGCCGATCTTACGGGCCATATGCCGATGCCGCCGCTTTGGGCACTCGGTAATCAGCAGAGTCGGTGGAGCTACTATCCCGAAACGATGGTTGAAGAAGTGGTCAATGAGTATCGCAAGCGCGACTTGCCACTCGACGTCGTGCATCTCGACATCGACTACATGAACGGTTATCGAGTCTTCACCTTCAACAAGGAAAGATTCCCGGATCCCAAAGCGCTCACGGACAAGTTAGCTCGCCAGGGCGTCAAGGTCGTCACAATCGTCGATCCCGGCATAAAACACCCGCAGGACAAAAACGAGCGCTACCACGCCTTCGATCAGGGCATGGAGAAAAACTTTTTTCAGCATCGTCGCAATGGCGATCTCTTTGTGCCGCGAGTCTGGCCGGGCGAAAGCGTTTTCGTCGATTTCACATTGCCCGACGCACGACGATGGTGGGGTGATCTGCATCGCGTTTATGTAGACAGCGGCATCTCCGGTATCTGGAACGACATGAACGAGCCGTCTGACTTCATCGATCAGACCGGTAAGAATCAGTTGGACGTTGTCAGCTACGACGAAGGCCAGAAGACAACTCACGCGAAGAATCGCAACACGTTTGCGCTGTTGATGGCACGTGCGACGTACGAAGGACTCGAGCGTCTGCGGCCCGATCGCCGCCCTTACGTCATCACGCGCGCCGCATACGCAGGCATCCAGCGATACTCGACGATGTGGACCGGCGATACAAACAGTACGTGGGATTCGCTCGCGCTGAACATTCCGATGTTCACGTCGCTCGGTCTGTCAGGCGAGCCTTTTGTAGGCAGTGACATCGGTGGCTTCATCGGGCGCGGCAATGGCGAGTTGTTGGTCCGTTCTTATCAAATCGGTTTTCTGGCACCGTTTTGCCGGAATCACAAACAGATCGACGGCTACGATCAGGAGCCCTGGCGTTTCGGCAAATACTATGAAGACATCATTCGCAAGTATTTGAAACTTCGTTACGCGCTGCTGCCTTATCTTTATACGACTTTGGAAGAGGCTCATCGCTCCGGCGTTCCCGTCTTTCGACCGTTGCTGCTCAATTATCAGGACGATCCAAACACGTACAATCTCGACGACGAGTTCATGGTGGGCGACGATCTGCTGGTGGCACCAATCTTGAAACCGGATCTGACGCGCCGGCTCGTCTATCTGCCGGCGGGGACATGGTACGACTACTGGACCAACAAGAAATATGCCGGCGGCACGATGATCAACGTGGATGCTCCGCTCGATGTGGTTCCAATGTTTGTGCGGGGTGGAGCAATCATTCCTCTTGGTCCCCCTGTCAATTACGTCGGCGAAAGACCTCAGGAGCCAATCACTTTCAACATCTATCCTGATGAAAAAGACGAGGCTGCGAGCAGGTTCTACGAAGACGACGGGCTGAGTCCTTCTTATAAAACTGGCGTGTACCGGCGGTCTTCTGTGAGCGTAAAGCGCGGAAGTGGAGGGTTTACTGTGTCAGTTGGGAGGGCGGATGGGAGCTACAATCCCGGCCCGCGAAGGTTCAGTTTCGCCGTAAAGTCGCTGCGCTCCTCTCCGACCACGAGCGTGTTAGACAATGGTCCACACAGCATTGATCTACGATAATTCTGCCGATTGTTACGATCTCGTTGAATTGAGGTGACAAATTCGAAACAATGGGTATATACTGTCAGCCGACAATCACCCAACAAAGCTGTACAGATTCCCCCTATAGCCTCTTGGTAAATAGGGTATTCCGAGGACTCGAGTATGTCCAAAACAAGGGTATTAACCGGGATTTTTGGTGCTGTGTTCTGTCTGGCGTTTGTTTCGTCGGTCCGTGCTGACAGTTTGCATGCAGATATGTTGCTCGAAAAACTTATTTTTGCGGAGAGACATAATTTAACCGTGTTTGAGGATGAACGTGCGGAAACCGGCTATCTCTACGCAGCACATTTCGAAAACAATAATGGCAAGCATCTCGGTTTCAGCGTTTCCTCTGTAAATCGAGGCCCGCGACTCGGGATAGTGAGGCCGCAGTTACCTGCTACTTCACAGAATCCAGAGCCGACAGCAATGGTATTGCTGGGTACAGGCCTCGCAGCAGTGGGTGCATTGGCGCGGAGAAAAAACCGCAAACGGCGGGTGTGATAATCGCCAGCGTTCATCAACTTTAACTCTAGCCACAAAAGGGCACAAAAAGCACAAAAGGATTTAAGCAGTGCTTTTTGTGCCTTTTGTGCTTTTTGTGGCTTAGCCCTTTTGTGCTTTTTTGTGGCTCGTTTCAGACAAGCGCCGGCGAATGTAGTTTTGTTCGACGCGATTGCTGGTGAGCGAGAGGGCTGTTTCGTAGGCGTCTGTCGCTTCCTCGAAACGATTCAGGCGACGCAGCAGATCGGCGCGAGATGCGTGGAAGAGATAGTAGTTTTGCAGTGTGCCGCCGGTGTTGGCGGATTCGATCAAATTCAAACCTCGTTCAAATCCTTCAGCCATCGCAACGGCCGCAGCATGATTCAACGCGACGATCGGAGACGGAGTGATTCTCATCAGCTCTTCGTAAAGCGCAACAATCTGTCTCCAATCCGTTTCGTCCGCGTCCGTCGCTTCAGCATGGATGGCGGCAATCGCGGCTTGAACTTGATACGTTCGCGGTCGTCCCATCCGCAACGCCGTTTGGACCAGGCGCAGACCTTCTTCGATCTCGGCAGAATCCCAGAGCGAACGATCCTGCTCTTCAAGCGTGATCAGCTCACCCTCGTTTACACGAGCCTCTCGTCGCGAATCCTGCAACAGCATGAGCGCAAGCAAGCCGAGATTCTCCGGTTCGTTGGGCAGTAGCTCGCAAAGTAGACGGCCTAAACGAATCGCTTCTGAACACAAGTCATTTCTAATCAAGTTTTGACCTTCGCTCGCCGCGTAGCCCTCATTGAAGATGAGGTAGACGACGGCGCGAACTGCCAGCAATCGATCGCCGATGCGTTCGAGAGAGGGAATTTCATAAGGTATGCGTGCAAGACGAATTTTCTGTTTCGCTCGCACCAGACGCTGGGCCATCGTCGGTTCAGGCACCAGGAATGCGTGCGCGATCTCTGTTGTGGTGAGCCCGCCAAGTGTCCGCAGTGTGAGAGCAACTTGTGCATCGCGACTGAGCGACGGATGACAGCAGGTGAAGATCAAACGCAACCGATCGTCAGGGTATTCCACGGCTTCTTCATGCAACTCAGGCTCAACAAAAGGCTGCAAACGGCTTGCTTCGTAAGCAACTTCCTCTTGCTTGTCGGTGCGCGTGCGATCTCGGCGCAAAGCATCAAGCAGCTTTCGGTGCGCGACGGTCGTCAACCATGCGGCTGGATTGTGAGGCGTCCCTTCAAATTCCCATTTTGCTGCGGCA
The DNA here is from genome assembly GCA_036377375.1 of Pyrinomonadaceae bacterium. Taxonomy (GTDB): domain Bacteria; phylum Acidobacteriota; class Blastocatellia; order Pyrinomonadales; family Pyrinomonadaceae; genus PSRF01. The sequence goes on along the minus strand of DASUYO010000541.1, from coordinate 7,402 downwards.
GAGGTGAATGCTTCCTGCAAAGCTTCTTCTGCCAGATCGAATGACCCTCCGATGCGGATCAGAGTCGCGATGATTCTTCCGTACTCTTCGCGAAAGACTTGCTCGAGTGTGTCCGGCGCCCGTGACATGCAGGCGAGCGTTACACAGTCGCTGCCCGCATGCAACATTGGCGTGGTGAAACGAAGCATTAGGCTGTTGCTTCAGCGGCAGTCTCAACAAGTGGGCGCACTTCGATGGTTCCAGTTCGCGCGGATGGAATCCTGGCAGCAATGCTGGTGGCTTCGTCGAGGTTTTCTGCTTCGATCAGAAAATAGCCACCCAGTTGCTCATGCGTTTCTGCGAACGGGCCGTCCGTCACGAGCTCCTTGCCGTCACGCACGCGCACAGTCGTGGCTGTGGTAACAGGCTGCAACTGCGATCCGGTGACAAACTGACCGCGCGCCTGTAGTTCTCCTCGTAATTTCCGGAACTCAGTGTAGATGTCCTGGCGCTCGGCCTCGCTAACCCCGTTCCAGCTCTGTTCGTCGTGGTAAATCAGCAACATGTATTTCATCTCTTCATTCCTTTCAAACTCAATCGAAAATTGCTTCAATGCTACGACGCACGACCACTCGCTGAATCGACATCGCGCCAAGAAAAAATTTTTAGCCGACGGTCTGGCCGTAGCCGAGCCATTTGCGAAGGAAACTAACCTGACCCGTGTGATACGCGTCGTGGAATGCCAGAAATGCGACGGTTCCGCTTACTTTCTTGTCGAACGACATAGAACCCTCAGGCACGGGTTGATCCAGTATTTCCGCAGAAGACTCGCGGAGAGCCGTACGTAATTGATCTGACACCTGCTGCCAGGCCGCTCTCATATCTTCAACCGGAGGATACTCCGCATCCGCAATACGCTCAGTGCCCCGCGCGAAGAGTGAGGCCCAGGAACTGTTCCACTGTTGACCGAGAGTTTTGAGCACCACCCCACGGTGTACCACGACGTGGCCCAGCAACCACATCAGGTGATTTGAATCGTCGCCGGGCGTACGGAACCAATCGTCAGATTTCACGTCTGCGATTGCTTTGGTGATGATGTCAGTATTGGCTCTGTAAATTCCTGAAATATTCGAGAAAGATGTCTCCATTTTTTGTCTCCTCTTCCCATCCGTGTCATTCACTTTCAAAGTCACGCGCTTTAACCACCCACTCCAGCGTGGCTCGCTTGTCGCTTGCATGAACCCACTTCGTTGCCTTAACTGCTATTTTGGCGACAGTCGCAGTTGGCACTTCCACGCGCTCTGCCGTCAGTAGAAACAATAACTCTTCTATCCCGGGATTGTGACCCACGAGCATCGCCACTTTCCGATCGTTATCGATCTGCGACACGACTTCGGCCAGGCGCATGCCACTCGCCTCGTAGATCCGTTGATCGTAACGAACTTCGGTGGCCCACTTCGCTGCTTTACTCACCAGCTCCAGTGTCTCGCGTGCGCGCACGGCCGGAGAACACAGGATCAACTCGGGAACAATCGCTTTGGTCTTGAAGTAATTGCCAACAGTCTCAGCCGCTCGTTTGCCACGACGGTTTAATGGCCGGTCGAAATCAGCTAAAGTCTCATCTTTCCAACTGGATTTTGCATGACGTAAAAGAAAAAGTGTTTTCATCTCGTTCTACTTCAGTTAAGGTTTACTTTGCTGTAACACAGTTTACCTAAAGTGCCTTCAATTGAAACTCGCGGCAATCGACATAGGCTCAAACTCCATTAAGCTCGCAGTGGTCGACGCTGCTGACAGCAAATCATTTGCAGTCGTCACGCGCGAAAAGGAAGCAGTCAGGCTCGGTCACGAAACGCTTCAAAAACGGCAGCTCCCAGGCGACGCGATCGAGCGCGCTGTTACTTGTATCCAGCGCTTCAAGACGATTGCCGAAACCCATCAGGCTGAGAATATTTTTGCGGTTGCCACAGCCTCTGTCCGCGAAGCAAATAACGCCGCCCAGTTTATCAAGGCTGTCGAACAGCACACGGGTCTGCGTGTAGAAGTTCTTTCCGGAATTGAAGAAGCACGTCTCATCGGCCTGGCGGCATCGCACGGCTGCGCCACGCCTGATGCCACTAATATCAACATCGATATCGGTGGTGGATCGACGGAGGTCTCAGTTTTTTGGAATGGCACGCCGATGTCGCTGCACTCGTTACGCGTCGGAGCGGTCAGATTAACCGAACGTTATCTGAAATCGGATCCACCCAAACCGAAAGAGCTTGCCCGGATGAAGGCAGAGCTACACGCCGCATTTGAGCGACCAAGCCGCGAGCTTCACAATGCACGGTGGCAACTGGCATCAGGGACTTCAGGAACGATCCTTTCTATCGGTGCTGCACTACGTGAAGCTGATTCCAACAACGGTAAACACCAATCGGTACAACCGGTTGAGACAGACATTCCGCTCAGCAAGCTCGCAGAGCTAAACGCACGGCTTGCAAATATGGACAATGCCCAACGTCGCTCACTACCTGCCATCACCGCGCAACGAGCGGAGATCATAGTTGCGGGCGGGCACATCCTCGAAGAGGCCATGCGAGCGCTCGGCATCAACGTCATACGCACTTGCGATTGGTCCCTGCGTGAGGGCGTGATTATCGACAGCCTGCGCGAAGTGGAAGATGAATCGCGCCCCGCTCCTAACTTTGCCGATCAGAAACTGCGAGCCGTGCACGCAGTCGGTCGCCGGTTTGGGTATGAAGAGAGTCACGCGAGGCAAGTTGCAAAGCTCGCCGAGAAGATCTTCGATTCGCTGGCGCCCGCTGAAAATCTTTCGCGACATCATCGCACACTGATGCTCGCGGGCGCGCTCCTGCACGACATTGGTTATCACATTGCGCACGAGTCACATCAAAAGCACGCACTTTATTTGATCAGGAACTCCGAGCTCACCGGTTTCTCTGAAGCCGAGCGCGTTGTTATCGCGAACATCGCTCGCTATCATCGCGGCTCACTGCCGAAGAAACGCCACATGGAATACGCGGCTCTCAACCTCGCCGACAGAGAGATCGTTTGCAAACTTGCAGGTATTGTGAAACTCGCAGATGCGCTGGATCGCAGTCACGACAGTCGTGTTTCGGATATCGAGTGTTACGATGGCTCGGGCCGATTTCGCGTGCAATTGAGCAGTGAAGCTGATTGCGAAAACGAGCTACTCGAAGTGGAAAGAAAACGCGATCTATTTGAAAGAGCATTTAACCGAAACCTGAGTGTCAGTGTGCAACGCGCGAAAACGCGTCACGTCTGATCGTGTTTCATGGCCAAAGCGAAACGAATCAAGGGAATTGATTGCAACGATTTTGCCTCAGCAGGGATAAAGCTGGTGCTCCGGACCAGGTTTGGTGAGTTGACCGGTTTTCGCGCGGCTGCACTGGATTGGACCGATCCGGAAGGTGTGCACTCCATGCGCGTTGCTTCACGGCGGTTGCGGAGTGTGTTGCGAGACTTCATGCCTTACGTTCGGAAACAACGCCTCACTCCTGTTCTTAAACAACTGAGAAATCTTGCAGCGACTCTGGGCGAGGTGCGCGATCAGGACGTCGCGATCATGGCGCTCGAGAAACTTGCGTCACTCATCCATCCTGAATACTTATCGACACTCACACAGTACATTGAGAAGCGAAAGGCCATTCGCGACGAAGCGCGTAAAGAATTGACTGCGATTCTGGAAGAGAACCAGCTCAAGCAACTGGAGACGGCGTTTCTCACAGGCGTCGATGAGGCGACAGCCATTCGAGAACCAAAGACTGACGGCACACAGTCACGTCCTCAAATTTCTTACTCGAGAATGTCGCGAGTCATCATCCTCGATCGGCTGAAGGAGCTTGAGAAACTCAGTCACAGCCTGTTCAAGCCATTTGAAATTGAAACTCTGCACGACATGCGAATCGCCGCGAAACGTCTGCGTTACGCTATCGAGCTTTTTCAGCAATGCTGGGGACATTCGATCGCTACATATGCCAAACATGTCGCTCGATTACAGACCGCGCTTGGCGAGCTTCACGATTGCGACGTCTGGATTGAGAGTTTCGGTAGTGAAGTCACCAAGGCAAGAAAACAGAAACAGACGGAGCAGGTCGCGGCTTTTATCTGGTTATTGAGTCACTTTGTTAAGCTCCGCACGAAACACCTACGCGAAGCTTTCCACCTGTGGCGCGACTGGGAAGCCGAGGACATGAGCGACAAACTCCGAGCGGCACTGGAACCTGCTACTGAACCCGTCGCTGAACGCGACCAAAAAGCAACCCCTGCTATTGAACAAAAGTCAGCCTGATCGCCTTCGCTTTTTCGCGTTTAAAAGTAGGATTTAGGTGTCGTCATGAAGAGATGTCCTACTTGCGATCTGGCTTATCGATACGAATCGCTGCAATTTTGCAGGTTCGACGGGACTCGTCTGATTGCTGTGCCCTTGGCTGAGGAGCTACCCACGTTGTCGCTTCCGCACCCGCAAATGCCGAAGCAGGACGCGAGACCTCATGATCCTCCACGCGATCATCCGTCTTCATCCGTGAAAATCCTCGCCTAACAATGCTATCTTTGTAAGGTCTCGTTAAATTCTGCGAAATTCAAGGGGTTAACAATGCCTAAGAATCCATCTCGAATTTGGATCCTGTCGCTCTGGTTTGCTGGAGTACTTCTTCTCGCGCCTCGAACAAACGCGCAAAAGGTTTGCTACACGGCTCAGGAGCGCGCGCGGGCGGAGCAGACCGCGAAAGTGTATCAAGCTCCGGATCCCGGTTACGACCCGGTGCTTGGCTATAACCCCGCTAACGGGCCGCGCCCGGGTGCCCCGCCGGTTGATGAAAATGGGCGTGCAAAGCCTTTCAATTGTGTCGCGAACAAAGACCCGAAACCCGGCGCCGGCACGACACCGAAGTTTCATTGTTCAGTGCCTGGAGTGACTGACAACGACGGCAATTTGATCCGTTACAAGATCAAGCCACATTTCAAGGGGCAGTCACCCGACAAGCGGAATGGAGAGGTCTATGGCGAGTTTTTGTCGTCACGATTTTCAAAGGCTTTGGGTTTCTTTGCAGACGACGAGTGGGTCGCAGATGTTACTTGTCCGGACTGCGAGAAGAGCCTGACGAAGAGTTTTCAGGGCGCCAGCTTTTCACCGTTTCAACCGGCGGCTGGTATCGAGCTTCCGCTGGGGCACGGAATTGATGTGAACTGCAACGGCAAAGAATCGGCACCGCTCGCCGAGTCGCTACAGAAGCTGGGTCAGAGTGGCGCTCAGCGTGCAGAGATCGACGCATTCAAACTCTGGCTCGCGTTCATCGATCACGGCGACACCAAAACTGACAATCACAAGTTTGCGTGTTTGAAGTCGAAGAAGAACGATGATAACACCCGAACGTGCGAGCCGGGCGAAGCGGTGTTCTACGTCAGCGACATGGGATCAACTTTCGGTTTCTCGAGTGCCAGCGAGAAGAAGGCGAGGCTGGATGCGTGGCGTGGTAAGAACCCAATTGAAGTGAAGGGTGGAACGTGTAACACGACGGCCAAGAGCGTTGGCGATACGCACATCAGTGAAGCGGGTCGCAAGCTGTTGGCTGACAATCTTCAGCGACTACTCGATGCTGAACAGCAAAACAAGACGATCACGAGAGTTTTCCAGGCCTCGCGAAATGGGGAGCGCGATCGTCCCGCGCAAGAGTGGACTGCGGAATTCGTGCGCAAGGCACGGATGATCATCGACGCGCGCTGCACAAAATAAATCTGTGTAATCTGTGATTCCAAAATCTGGTCGTACATGCAATCTCATTCGAAATCAACACCGAAACGTTTTCTTTCCTGGTCCGTACTGAACCGCGACCTATGCCAGTTGGAGTTCTTTAGACGAGTGCTCGAAGAAGCGACCGACAGGATGACTCCGGCGCTGGAGAAGCTAAAGTTCCTCGCGGTCTTTTCATCCAATCTCGACGAATTCTTCATGGTCCGAGTTTCGGGCATCAAGGAGATGTTGAGCATCGAAGACATTGGGCCAATGCCCGGCGAATTGACACCAGTTGAACAGCTCGAAGTCATTCGCAAACGAGTCCTCGAGCTCGTTGAAGAACAAACACGCTGTCTTCGAGATGAAGTAATTCCGGAGCTCAATGCGAACGACGTAGTCATCGCGCCCTACGCATCGCTTTCGGAAGACGAAAAGCGCAGCCTGGCAGACTATTTCATCAAGAATATTTTTCTGGTGTTGACGCCGCAGGCTGTCGATCCGGCTCGTCCTTTTCCTTACATCTCAAACCTGAGTCTCAATATCGGTCTTACAGTTGAAAGCAATCCTGAAGATACGCTTGCCGGAGCACCAGTGGGGGATGAAGCCAGATTCGTGCGTATCAAGGTGCCGCCGGTCGTGCCGCGCCTGATTCCTGTAGGCGAAGGGCAGTTGAAGTTTGCTTTAGTCGAAGAGGTGATCGAGGCCAACATTCATTCGCTCTTTCCAAGCATGAATCTGAGTAAGGGACACCTGTTTCGCGTCACGCGCGATGCGGACGTCGAGATCCGTGACGATAAAGCTGCGGATCTGTTGGCGCTGATAAAGGAATCGCTGCGCGAGCGTCGTTTTGGTTTACCTGTTCGGTTGGAAGTGTCCTCGTCGATGCCGGTGGAGATGATCGATTACCTGGTCGCTTCGCTTCATATTGAACGTGAGGACGTGTATCGGATTGACGGGCTGCTGGACGTTTCCGATTTGATGGAGCTGTACGGCATCAACAAACCCGAGCTGAAGGACAAACCACTGAAAACCGTAGTGCCTTCGGCGCTGCGAAGTAAGGAATCAATCTTCGAGGCGATCAAGAAACAGGACGTGCTGCTTCATCATCCGTACACTTCATTTACCACGATCGTAGATTTCATCGATGCGGCGGCTAACGATCCGGACGTTGTCGCTATCAAGATGTGTCTTTATCGCACCGGGAAGAAGTCGCCGATCCCGCAAGCGCTGATTGCAGCGAGCGAGCGTGGTAAACAGGTGACGGCAGTAGTTGAGATCAAAGCGCGCTTTGATGAAGAGCACAACATCGAATGGGCCAAGCGGCTTGCTGAATCCGGCGTACACGTAGTCTATGGTTTAGTGGGTTTGAAGACGCACAGCAAAGTAGCGCTCGTTGTAAGACGTGAGAAGCACGGTCTTCAGACCTACACACATATCTCGACTGGCAACTACAACCCGACTACTTCGAGGGTATATACAGATCTCGGATTGTTGACCAGCGATTCGATCATCGGCGACGACGCGTCAGATGTTTTCAATTTTCTGACTGGCTTTTCAATTCAGAAAGAATACAGTCGCCTGATGGTGGCACCGTTGAATCTCAGACAGCGGATGATGAATCTGATCAAGCGCGAAACTGCTCATGCTTTGGCAGGCCGG
>DASUYO010000540.1:0-4189 GCA_036377375.1 Pyrinomonadaceae bacterium | reverse complement strand
GAGATTACGTCGCGCGTCGGCCCGCTCTTAAATATTTGCCCTTCTTTGATGAGCAGCGTGCGATCACACAAACTCTCTACAGCTCCAAGATTGTGCGATACAAACACAATCGTCGTACCTTCCTTCTTTAACTGCGCTATGCGCTGAATGCACTTGGCCTGAAATGCGGCGTCCCCAACGGCCAGGACCTCGTCGAGAAGGAGAATATCGGGATCCAGGTGCGCCGCTATTGCAAAACCAAGCCGCAGGTACATTCCCGAGGAATAACGTTTCACGGGGCTGTCAATGAAACCGCCGACGCCGGAAAATTCAACAATGCGCTCCAGCTTGTTTCTAATCTCCCTTCGTGTCATTCCCAGTAAAGAACCATTGAGGTAAACGTTTTCACGGCCGGTCAGCTCCGGATGAAAGCCGGAAGAGACCTCAATGAGCGCCGACAGTTTGCCGCAAATACGAATCTCGCCTTTGCTGGGCGTCGTGATGTTGTAAAGGAGTTTCAGAATAGTGCTTTTGCCTGCACCATTCAGACCAATAATGCCGAGCGCCTCGCCACGTTCCACAGTGAAGCTTACATCCTTCAACGCCCAGAACTCTTTAGAATGACCCCTGAGACTACGAAGTTTATTCACCACGGAGCTCTTCGACTGTCGTCCGTTAGGCTCAGCGTAGATCCTGTACTTCTTGGAAACGTGATCGAATGTGAGATTAACCATGTAGTCTCAAATAATATCCGCCATCGTGGTCTCGAGATGTTTGAAATAGATGTATGACAAAAACAATAAGACTACTGAAACGATTGCCGTCACTGTTAGCGACCAATAATCCGGTGGTGAGCCTCGTAATACGACCTGGCGGAAGCTCTCGATCACACCGACCATTGGATTCAGGCTATAGATTGTTCTGAAGCGCAAGGGTACGGAACTAAGTGGATAGATTACGGGAGTAGCAAACAACCACAACTGCAACAACAGCGGCACTGCCACACCAATATCGCGAAAGCGAACCTGTGTGGCTGATAAGAAGAGCGACATAGCTAACGCAAAGCACGTCAGTATCAGAATAATCGGCACAGCGTAAAGAGCATAAATTGTCAACGGTACCCGGTAATAGATCATTAGTCCGCCAAGCACGGTTGAAGCAATAACAAAATCGAAGAGCGAGGCGATAACGTACGTCGCGGGAAGAATTTCACGCGGGAAGTAAACCTTAGTTACGAATTGCGCGTGACTCACCAAACTGCCGGTCGCGTTCGAGACGCTCGAAGAGAAATAGTTCCAGGGCAGGAGAGCTGTATAAGCGAATATCGCATACGGCGCTCCCTCGCTGGGAATCCTCGCAACGAATGAAAAGATGAACGTAAACATCAGCATCAGCGATACTGGTTGGAGGATGGCCCATAATCCGCCCAGGACTGACTGTTTATATCTGACTTTGATCCGATGCACGCTGAGCGTGTACAACAAATCGCGATACTGGCCGAGCTTAGCCAAATCGTTGATAAGCTTGGCCGTCGACAACGAGGGTGCCGTTATTACAGAAATCCGGGCAGGCCGCTGTTTCTCCACCACTTCAGAAGTACTCATCGTGACAAATATTATTGAAAAATTCGCAACTTTGGTCTGATTTCAGTGCCGCATTCTGAACAGCTGACCCGATTTGAACTTTCTTATTAAAAGGCCATAGGTCTGGCAGAAGCCAAACTTGACGTTTTCGAAGCTTCCCATAGTATAAAGGCTTAATAGGACTGATTGTTAACTCTTCAATGTGGTGAATGGCCCTAATAATACCCACAATCACGATTCAACAGATAGATTCCATTCCTCAAATGAAGGCGCTGGAAAGACTCCAGCAGGAGGTATGGGGTTGGAGCGATCTCGACACGACTCCGTTAATGGATTTTATTATCCTGAAGGAGTTAGGCGGATCCTTGATTGGAGCCTATGAAGATCACAGGTTGGTGGGGTTTGCTTTTGGATTTGTCGGCTACGATGAAGGGGAGGTTGTATTTCATTCGCACATGTTGGCGGTACATCCTTCGTATCGTGAGTGTGGGCTTGGTTACCGGCTAAAAGTTGCTCAACGACTTGCCGCCCTGGAGCGAGGATTTGAACGTATTACCTGGACCTTCGACCCTCTCCAGAGTACGAACGCGCACCTTAATTTTCACAAACTCGGTGTTATCGCGAATAGATATAAAATCAACTTTTACGGTGAGCAAACCTCGAGCGCGCTACACCAATATATCGGCACTGATCGACTTTGGGTTGATTGGTTTCTTAAGAGCAGGCGCGTCACAGATCGACTTGCTGGACAATATGAGGACCCGGCCGACCTCCGGGGTGGCGCGCACCTGTTGATTGAGGCCCCTGCAAATATAAGTTTGCTACAGCAGGAAGATCCGGAATCAGCTGTCGCCTGGCGCAACGCAACTCGCGCGGCCTTCGCTGACGCATTTGCGGCCGGCTATATAGTCGACGACTTCGTGCAAACAGATATCGATGGTGAGAAAAAAGGTTGCTACCTTCTTGTTCCGGGAAGAGCGAATGAGTTCGACTGAACTGATAAAGACTTCGGTTTACGACAACTTTGCAGCGCAAGCGGAGCTCACGCCCGATGTCGCGGCGATCAGAGCCCCTGGGCGGTTGCCCTTAACCTACGCTCGGCTGCTCTCGCAGTTGGAGACGATCAGAAAGTCGCTGAACGCGTTCGGATTTGGACGCAACGATCGCATCGTGACCATGCTCGATAATGGACCAGAGATGGCCGTGGCGTTTATGGGTTTAGCCTCGTGCGTCACCGCGGTACCACTCAATCCAGCGTATCGCACCGATGAGTTCAGGTTTTATGTCTCGCGATTAAATGCCAAAGCTCTGGTGGTCAATGCTGAAGATCAAACGGATGTGAAGGACTTGGGCCATGAGCTTGGTCTCAGGATCATAGAACTTGTGCCGCAGCAACATACTGACGCGGGAATGTTTGAGCTCCACTGCGACGGGAGTCGCCCAGCTCAGCAAACAGGATTCGCGCACGGTGACGACGTTGCATTGATCCTTCATACCTCGGGAACAACGTCCGCTCCAAAAATTGTTCCTTTGACGCACGCAAATATTTGCGCCCAGGCGATGAATAACCAGGTGTCACTTGAATTGAAGCCGACTGATCTGTGTTTGAACATCATGCCGTTGTTTCACTCGACTGGCCTCGTCGGTGTAGTCCTCTCGTCACTGATAAGCGGCGCCGGCGTTGTTTGCCCGCCTGGTTTTTATGCACCACGGTTTTTTGAGTGGCTCGAGGAATTTCAGCCGACCTGGTTCACGGCGGTACCAAGCATGCACCAGGCAATTTTGGCGCGTGCTCGCGCGAATAAACAGCAAGCTGTGCAATCTAAACTACGGTTCATCCGCTCGTCGTCCACGGCATTGTCGCAACAGCTCATGAGTGACTTGGAGCAGCTTTTTCGCGTGCCGATTATCGAATCGTATGGCATGACCGAGTGCGGCATGATTGCGTGTAATCCACTGCCACCGCGCAAGCAGAAACCGCGGTCGGCAGGTGTTCCGACGTCGATTGATATAAAGATCCTGGATCAGAACGAGCAGGAATTGGGATTCAAAGCTGAAGGTGAAATCGTAGTTCGTGGCACGTGTGTTGTAAGCAGGTATGAAGAGGATTCGCGAGTAAACGAAGAATCGTTTACAAATGGCTGGTTCAAAACCGGTGATCAAGGATTCATTGACGACGACGGTTACCTGTTTATCACCGGACGCCTGAAAGAGATAATTAATCGAGGGGGCGAAAAGATTGCGCCGCTTGAAGTGGATCAGGCACTCCTCGAGCATCCGCTTGTCGAGCAGGCGGTAACCTTCGCCGTGAAGAATGAATTGCTCGGTGAAGAAGTAGCTGCGGCTGTAGTCCTAAAGGAAGGCGAGGTTACGGAAACGGAGTTGCGTGAGTTTGTTTTTTCCCGATTGGCCGCGTTTAAGGTTCCGCGTCAAATATTAATGGTCAGCGAAATTCCAAAAGGTTCATTTGGAAAACTACAGCGCGCGCGCCTGGCGGAGTTGCTGAATGTTCAACCTCGCGATCAGGCCGGCTCTCCTGACAAACGTGAATACATTGCGCCGCGGACCAACGATGAAATGGTGTTAGCCGACATTTGGACACGGACGCTCGGGGTCGAAACGGTCGG
>DASUYO010000539.1:0-12563 GCA_036377375.1 Pyrinomonadaceae bacterium | reverse complement strand
GTGTTACCAGTACCGCTGAACGTGCGCGGACTGATGTTTGCCAAAGTGGAACCACGCTTCGGTGCTCCGACTCCTTTGAAAGTGTTATCGGCGATCTTGCTGTTGGAAATCGTGATCGTGATCGTGCCGTCAGCCGATATGGAACCAGAATCGGCCGCACCTTCAGGAAAAGGTTTGTTAGCGTCCGGATCCGGACTTGTTGGCGAAAGCGGTGGACCGATATGTCCATACTCATACGATGGTGTACCCGTCGCATTCGTCTTCATGGCCACATACTTGCGCAGACCTTTTCCGAAATCCCAAATGATGTACCACTGACTATTGGCGGGAACGACGGCCAAACTCTCGACCTTGAAAGTCCAGGTCAAACTGCTTCCATTTGGATTCGCTGGATCAAAAGGTTCTGCTACCCACAGCTCACGAATATCCAGAGCAGGATTTGCGGGCTTCGCATCACCAGACGGATCCTGGACCATACTCGCTCCAGGCACCGTGCACGACGTAACCGGAGGCACCGGCACCGGAGTAACTTCATCGCATATCGGACCTTCTCCAGCAGCGTTAACGGCAGAGACGCTGTAGAAATACTTGACGCCCGGCGCTGCCGTGAAGTCGTCGAACGTAGTCTGCACGCCGAGATTCGCGATTAGGGTCTTTTGGGTACTCGTTTCAGGTCTTCGGTAAACTTTGTAGCCCGTAATGGCTGAACCACCGTTATCAGGTGCTTCCCACGATAGATGAATTCCCGATGGATCAGACACTGCGGTGACAATCGGTGATCCAGCTAAGGCTGGTTCAACCGGATCGAATGCCGAGATGAGTCGCTTTCCGCCAGATTGCCGAGCGATTGTTGCTAACGCAGTGTATGAGTTGTCAGTTCCATTGACACAACCCCCAATACAACCATCGGCATAACCCACGAGCACACGTCCCTGGCGGTCGATAGTCACATCCATAAAGTCAAGCAGATTTCGATCGTCCGGAACGTGATCGCAGTCCACCGTACCCAACGTACAGATCGAACCGCGCTGGACCGGATCAGTTGGCGTCGCATCAATAGTCTTCCACGTGGCGCCGCCGTCGAAAGTCGTAGAGATGAAGAGATGCCAGGAGCCGGGAAATGAGGTGTTGGTGTAATCGCCTTGCGCCGTCGAACCAAGGAACGCCACGGCCGCACGATTGTCGTCGGCATCAACAGCCGACGGATTCTGGCCGCTTGAGACTGCGGCCGGAAAGACGGCGTTCTTAATTCCGAGGTCGGCACCGAGTACTTGATCATTGGACCACGTGTATGTGCCGTCAGCATTGCGACGCGCAACGGCAACTTTCGGCGGGAAACTGCCACTGGCGTCCGCACCGCTTTCGTAAGCAAAGTAGACACTTCCATTCTTTCCAATTCCGATCGAGGGATCCACCAGCTTAGATGTGTTTATGCTGGATGGATTCGTGACCACGGTCCAAGTCACGCCATTGTCCTTCGAGACGGTGAACCCCTGTTTTCCTCCGCAACTCTTGTCAGGAACATAAACAGTGCCATCAGGTGCGACTTTCACGTGACCATGAATACCGCCGCACTGCGTCGTGTTGTAGATCGGCACGCCGGGTCCGAACGTCAGCCCGCCATCGTCACTACGTGCACAAAAAGAAACGACTGAATCCTGAGAACAATAGTAGATCGCGTTGGGATAAAGAGGATGTGGTGGTGGAATAACCGGCGGGAGCGCAGTCGGGTCGGACCGGTATGGTCCACCGCCGAGAGTTTGATGGTCGACGCCTGAAGGAATGCCGCCACCCTGGCTCGGTATCCACGAATCACCATCATCGTCTGTATATGCGGACAGACTGTCCTGGCCAGTCAACTGGGAGGTTAAAGTTCTGTCTCGTGCGAGTCCGTTGTGATCGGTGACGAGGATCGGATCCAGGCTCGTGACGGCATTAGGCGCGCTCACATCTTCCCACGTCGTCTTCGCCGACGAAGAACAAGAATCATCAAACGTAACGCGCAAGGTTTGCGTGCCTGAACCAATGAACGTTTTGCCGGTGGGCCAATCAACACCAATTGATGGTTCGCCTGCGTTCGTACCCAATCCGTCTGGCGCGGGGTAATTCTGGTAGCGTGGCACGCCCGGAACGGTAGGCGGCGGCGTTGGAAAAGGTGGCGCTCCGGGTACGGCTGATAAGGTTACTGTCGCGTTGTAGGTGTCACCACCTGTCGCAGTAGTGTTCACATCAAACGGCAGCACGCGGATTTTGTAACTGCCACCAGTGACGCTGATGCTTACGTTTTCCGGATTTGACGAAGTCGCGCCCGAGCTGCCGGAAACCAAGCTGCCACTCCCGTCATAAACAAAGACGTCAAAATCATTGTGCGCACTTGTGGGCGTGGCTCTGTCAGTCCACGAGACACTTACGTTGAAAGTGTAGCTATTCGTATCGCCAGTAGGCAGCGAAATCGCGAGGGCGAAGTCGTCACACGGAGTCACGGGCGTACAAGTAATCGTCGCCGTATCCGCGAAGTCAGTCTGATTAATGCCGACGAAGGGACCGCCCGTATAAGTCACGACGGGACTGCCGGGTGACACTGTGCCGGCTGCTGGTGAAGCAGCCAAAACCGGTCTATCAACGAAATTCGTTACATGACTTCCGACAACGAGAGCACCTGTTACTGCGATGAGTGATAACGTGAGCAGAAGCAGGCGTGATGAATTGATGAATCTCATGAAGACTCCTTCAGTGCGTCTATGGTCCACATCTGTGACAGTTGTCGCGAGGACAAGGGGGCGTCGGGGTTATTACTTGAGAAATTTCGTGAGCGATTCTAGAGGATGCGTTGAAGTCAGAGTGTTGTGTTTAGCTTACGAAAATTTTGTAAATGCAGTTGAGAGGACAAATCAACCGCAATCAATTTGCAAGCAAGCGATGTTCGGAACTACATACGATCGATCACTTTTCGGGCAAGTGCTTTCGATTTTTTGATTTTAGTTTGCTGATCTCCGGGCCCACCAATACTTATTCGGATGTAGCGGGAACCTTTGAGAACGTAGAGAATCCCGGCAGCACGACTGGCCATCCAAAACGCTTCATCGCCGATGCCCGATATTTTCTGTGGAGGCCTCGACTCCTCGCCTTCCTCTTTTCCTCGATCTTTTTCTCGGTCGTTGTCCTGGTGGAAATTTTCTTTCCAGAACTGCCTGGGATCGCGCGCGCCGGGGCCCTCCGCTCTTTGCGTGATAACGAGACTGATAGAGTTGGTAAATGTGGGCAATGTGAAAAAACATTGCGTGACATTAAAACCATTCGCAGAGCTTTCGCTCAGCTTGGCCTCTTTCACCGCCTCGCCCTGAATTGACTCAATATCCTGGCTCGTCAGCATCGCGCAGGCATCCAACTTCGGCTTCACCTGAGGCGAAGCGGCAGCCGTCGTTCTCTGCTCAGGTGACGAAGCTGCTGGACTTGATGCCGGAGTCGGTGACGAGTGTTCACTACGCATCTCAGATCTCGTGCAGCCAGTAACAACAAAAAACGACAGAAGAACAATCAACCTCAGTTGCATAGAGTGGCTCCATCAAACATGCAGTTTGGGGAAGGCGAGTCTGCGGTTGAGGATTCTGGCACGGACATTTTCACTCCGGCAACTCCATGAATGGCAGTTGAAGATAGTTCGGTCGGGAGCATAATTATTATGCGCCTTAGATCGCCTGCGATTTCCGCATAATCCTGCACTGACAGCTTTTACTTTTGAAACCGATGTCTAAGAAATTATGACATCGGAGTACTACCGCGTGGATCTACGGTAGCTCGCAACTGATCGCGATTTCAAAAAACTGCGAACAATCACAGATAA
Organism: Pyrinomonadaceae bacterium; assembly: GCA_036377375.1. Lineage (GTDB taxonomy): Bacteria > Acidobacteriota > Blastocatellia > Pyrinomonadales > Pyrinomonadaceae > PSRF01. The sequence goes on along the minus strand of DASUYO010000539.1, from coordinate 8,719 downwards.
CACAGCCTAACCGCTCCGAGAATGCAATTGGCACACGCGTTGCCGAAGCATGGTCGAACTATTGGTGAAGAAATGGTGGGTGGATAAATGAACATCTGTTCTTCCCGGTGGAAGCTCAGTCCGCTTCGGACACCAGTCGGAATCAGGAGTAGCACAGTTGTGAGCCTGGGAGAGAGCTCACTTATCGACATCGATCATGTCGTAGGCATGAATCGGCGGTTCGGAGAGTCGTTAGGATGGAACGAGTACCGCGGTCACATTCTACGACTGCTCGGGATCGGAGCTGGAGCAGACGAAAAGGCCTTTGCAGAATCAGTAGCGGCTTGGCAACGCCGCAACAAGGTGCCACGGACCGGCATCATTAACCACGAGACCTGGTTTAGAATGCAAGTGGCGTTGGGCCTTCTTGATCCGCCGTTTCCCAGTGGGCCGTTTGATGAGAACCACATAACGAACGTCCTGTTCAACTCTCGGCATCCAGAACGAAATCTAGCTCCAATTAAAGGCGAGGCTAAGTTGATTGAGGAATGGAAAAACATTCGTAATCAACTGGTTCGGCCGGCGCTTAAACAGGCTCCATTGTGTGAAGCAAGCGGCCCGGATTTCGACCGCCTGGCAGATTATCTGAGGTGGTTCAATGGTGAGCTTAGAAAGAAGACTCCAGATTCAAGCCGGCTAGCACGTCTGAAGACGCTCTTGTTGCTTCAGGTGAAGCTGATCCTCAAATCACTTGATCGCTACATAAAATCTGGTTGCGAGGAACCAAACCTTGAGACTCTGAGATTGTTTGTGCGAGCACTTCTATGGCCCAAAGAGGCACAAGATCAGCGAACAATATTGATCAACGGTATTCATGAAGCGCAGAAGAACGCTTTAACAGCATCTGACAAGCGAACCAAGCAGTGTAAAGGTTCAGGAATTGTCCGCCTGGAAGTGAGGAAGCCGAAAGACTTCGCAAAGTCGTTTACGAAAGACGTTACGCAAGCGTTACTCGCCGGTGCCGCAATTCAGATCTTCGTACCCAAGAATACCACTGAGGTCTCCCAGCTCGAATGGCTGCACGCCACGCTTGAGTGGATCTGTCCTCAGGCAAAGACGGCACGTGGGCGCAGCGGCGGTGAACGCGGTGTTCACAAGATCGTGTGGACTGTTACCGAAAAAGAGGGCGGCGCATGTCCACTCAACATCGTCGGTAACGAGAGATTGGCGTGTGATGGGCACACGTATGGTCTTGCGGTGAAACCCGGAAGTACGCTGCGCGAATCTGCTGAGAAGAAAGGCTTTGATCTGGATAAGTGTGAATGGGAATTTGTTGAAACCTTTCGTGCGACGACATCAGCTTATAACGGGCTTAACCCACTCGGCCGGTGCATCTGGGGATTTCAATTCACCGCAAAGCAGAACATCGATAAGAGTGGACGGATTATCAGGTCAGCTGCTGTTAAGTACTGGGGCGTAGATAAAGAACTAGAAGTTAATTAATCACGAGTTTCTCAGGTAGAACTTAAATGTATATTCACAATCGAAAATCAACGAGAACTGCGTCCGAGCGTCATCTGACATCCTATCCAGGTCTGCAAGGCCTCGGTGACGATCTACAAGCAAGCCTGGACAAAATAAAGGCAGCATTAGACCTCAATCCAAGGAATGGCTATGTGAAGGGAAGTGTGGCGCGTCGAAGACTCGAAGAGGCGTTTGAATCCGTACCTCGATGTTCCGCTGACGCCGTTGGAAAACGTTTGCTGGACGGCCAGACTCCACTCGACAAACTGTTTCGTCATCGATTGGCTGGTGCGACTCGAGTTTCAATGATTCTGATTCTAGTGAGAAAAGCAGTTGAGTGCCGAAATCAGCTGGCGGCAGAACTTCGTCGCCGCGAAGAAGAAGAACGGCGAAAAATACGATTGATTTGCGAGAGCCTGGAGAAGCAGAGACGATTAACTCAAGACACCTGCGATCGACTGGGACAGAACTCCAACGAGTGTAGAGTACTTCGAGCTCAGATGGATGAAGCCGTTGAGGAAGTCCGCAAAGCAGGACTCAGATGCCCATAACGGAGAACTAAGAATGTACTTCATTTATAAACCCAATACGCGTCGAGGATTAGGTCTCGCGGAGCCGCAAGATACCTCCGATCGTGCAAGAAGTCTCGAAGCAATCAAGAAAGCACTCGATCTCAATCCGGCTGGTGGTTACGTGAAGGGCAGCTCTGCGAGAAGAAAACTCGAGGATGCAATCAAATCTGTTCCTGTGACTTCCGCTCTTGAAATCTTTAATCAACTTAGGAATGGGGTTGGGACGCTTGGCAAACTTTTTCAGTACAGACTTCATGATGCTACCAAAAGGACCATGCTCGACATTCTGTGGTTAAAGCATCTCGAACAACAGAAACAGTTGAAAGATGCTCAAGAGATCTTGAAGAGGGCCTGTGAAGAGCAAAAACAGGCAATTGAAAAGTTTCGAGTCGCGGTAAGAACTATGGAAGATTCCGTCGAGCAAATTTGCAAAACAACTGGCGAAGATTCTGATGCGTGTCAGAAATCACGATTTACTTTATTAGAGGCCAAAACTCGTCTCGAAGATACCATTCGTACACACGGCACACGCTGTCCGTAGTTGCTGTTCTAAGGCGCAGCGATCTTGATCACTCCTTTATTCGGGGCCTGGCCTCGAGTCACCATCGTTTTCTCAAGGGAGGTGCTCCGGAGGAGCACGATGTTTATAGCCTCATATTTGTAATTAGTCCCTGCAAAGCCGACTTTAGTCAGATGATCGTCTTCGGCTCGCCAGCTCTGCGGACCTTACTCCAATACCACCATTGCCGTTGCTCAATTGGTAGATGCGGATCTTTTGCCTGCGCGACTGCGGCCACAAACACGTCGAGACAACAAGGATCGATACGTTGTCCCTTCAATCGACAAAGGTTCCGGTACATTCGCTGAGGACTTCGCCGGCGAAGCTGCGTCACTGTCTTGATTCCCAGCAGCTCAAAATCTTCCAGCATCGCTGGACCAACGGACACCAGGTCTTTTAATTGTCGTTGTTCTGTTTGCATGACATTCGTCCCTCTACTGATTCGTTTGAGGAGGCAATTGCGAGAAAATCACGTAGTGGCCGCCTGGCTCCTGCGCGACGATCTCTTTTGCACCGTAAGGTGTCTCATGGATCTCCTGCACGATCTCGGTCTGTTGTAACGCCTTGCTAATCGCGTCGATGTCAGGTACTTCCATGAAGATAAAGCTCGGCCCCTGCTCGGCCGCCTGCGACAGCGGACCAGCGCCCTTCATTCCCTCATAGGTCTGATACATCAGTTCGACAGTTCCATTATCGATTGCGGCAAAGCCAATATGATCGCCTTCCGGCACTTGAATTGTCGTGTTGAAGCCGAAGCGTTCGGTCCAAAACCTCAAGCCGGGTTCGACACTCTTGACGTGCAGGATCGGCGTGGATTTATTGATCATCATCTTTTCTCCTATCCGCGCGCGGTTACTAGTCTGAATTGGACTAGTGTGGTATAGTAAACCGCATGGCCAAGCCTGTCAAGCGAAAAAAAACTCCGGCGGCAAGACCTGCAAACCAGACACGGTTGACGATCTCCGACCTGGTGATTCTCAGTTTGTTGGCGGAACGGCCGATGCACGGCTACGAGGTAAATGCGACTCTCGAGGATCGAAACATTCGCGATTGGGCTCCCGTATCGCGTCCGCAAATCTATTATTCGCTGGATAAGTTAACGAAACTCAAACTGATTCGCGTCAGCGATACGGATGCGCCGTCGGGCGGTCCCGAGCGCCGCGTAATGCAAACTACCGCGCTCGGCCGCGAACAACTGGCCGATGCTCTGGAAGCTAAACACTGGGTCACTCAGACAGTGCATCAACCATTTCTGATTTGGCTTGCGCTCTCATGGCAGGCGCGGACAAGGACTTTCCGGAAGCAACTGGACAACCGCAGGAAACTGCTCGAGGAGCGACTAGATCGGGAACAAGCAACTCTCGCGGACGTGCTGACCGAAGTCGGGCACCCGTATCATGAAGCTGTGTGGATGCTTCAGTTGGTTATTGAGCAGACGCAAATCGAATTGCGTTGGGTTGAACGAATTCTTCGCGACGCAGAAAAGCGCGCACCAGCGCGGCATTCAAAAAACTGACGAACAAACGTATGAGGAGTTAAGTGCGCATGCTCAATGAAGACAGTTCTACTCGCTCGTGGAATGCTATTGGCGAGAGCTGGGTGTTACATGCTGACAACAATGACTATCGCAACTTTTTCCTCATGCCCCGGATGCTGGAAATGTTGGGCGACGTTTCTGGTCGACGAATACTCGATCTTGGTTGCGGTGAAGGCGGATATTCACGTCAGCTAAAGCGGCGCGGTGCGAACATCATCGGAGTAGACGGAAGCGAGACGCTTGTTCGGATCGCGCGCGAACGCGCTGAAGCAGAGAGGTTGGACGTTCAGTTCATTTGCGCCAACGCGAATGCTCTGGACGGCATCGCTGACAATAGTTGCGACCTCGTAGTTGCTGCGATGAGTTTAATGGATGTTGAAGATTTTCCGGGTGCTGTTCGTGAGGTTCGTCGAGTTCTGTGCAACGGCGGATCGTTGGTAATGAGCATTACCCATCCTTGCTTTACGGCGCGCATTGCGGAATGGGAACGCCATCCTGACGACAGGCACCATCTGGTGTTCTTCAAAGTCGATCATTACTTCAATCGGGAAGTCTGGGAAGACAAAATCACCAGAGAATTTTCCGCGCCGGTGCTGCGCCGCCACCGTCCTTTGCAGGATTACATGCAAGTGCTCTTGCATGAAGAATTCCTATTGCGAGATTTCTGTGAGGCTGAGCCGACTGCGGATGAGTTAAGAAAATCCGATCGCTTTCGGAAGCTTACGCGTATCCCATACTTTCTGTTTATGCGTTGGGAGAAATCCTGAGGCAAGCATTTATCTCGTCTGTACAGAAATAACATTTCTATGTTGGGCCGAAAAAGTATTGACATCATAAGCAAACTGTACTAGAACTTCGTCACTTCGTTCGCTTAAGCAACAAACTAGCCGAATTAACGGGTCGTCCTTCTGAAAATTTGAAGCTACACGGGAGTGCCTTCAATGCATTGCGCACGCTTTGCAATTTGTCCTGACTCTCACCATGAACGTGAACTGGACCATCCCTTCAGATCTGTTTGCCGTTGTCCGCAATAAATAAGGAGTAAGCCATGAGATCCCTACGATTCCAGAAGCGAGTTTCTGTCGACTTATTAAGACGAAAACTCCCATTTGTTTTACTCACTTTGCTCCTGATAGGTGGGCTGTCGTACCAGGCGTACGGTCAAGCGGTTTATGGGGGCATCTCCGGAACGCTCACCGATCCACAGGGGGCGTCGATAGTTGGCGCAACCATCACGGTGACCAATATTGCTCAGAACGTCACCACGACTGCCAAAACAAACGACTCAGGCTTCTACGAAGTCACACATCTTATTCCTGGCACCTATCAGGTAAAGATTGAACAACAGGGATATAAAACCGCTGTCCAGGAGGTAGTCGTTAAAGCAGATGTAGTGACTACCGCTGATGTACATTTAGAAGTGGGAGCTTTAACCGAGATAGTAACGGTAACGGGCGTCGACCTCTCTTTGAAGACTGACAAATCAGACGTCGCAACAACCTTTAATCAGCGACAGGTTCAGGAGCTGCCCACCTTCGATCGTAACTTCACCCGCTTCGTGTTGCTCTCACCAGGTACGCAGCAACTACCAGGTTGGAATCACGCGGCAAGTGAGAACCCACAAGGGTCTCTACAGACATTCGTTAATGGACAACATTTCAGCGGTACTTCATTTCAGCTTGATGGCACCGATAATCGCGATCCGATCTTGGGTATCATCGTGGTTAACCCAACACTCGAATCTGTGACTGAAACGAAGATCACGACGCAGAATTACGATGCTGAGTTTGGTCAGGCTAATGCGGGAGTGGTGACGGCGCAGACGCGTTCGGGCTCGAACGATCCTCACGGAAGCGCGTTTATGTTCCGCCGCAACGATCTAACTCAGGCTCGTGATCCTTTCACTAACAGTGTTCCGGATGTGGTTACCGGAAAGCTTCTTCCTGACAGCGTGTGGAGTCAGTATGGAGGCTCCTTCGGGTGGAAGATAATCAAGGATAAAAATTTCATCTTCGGCGATTATCAGGGCACACGCAGCAAAGAAGGTGGTTCAGTGCTGACAACTGTGCCGACAGCGCTTGCCCGGGCAGGCAATTTTAGTGAGTACGCGGCTGCGCTCAGCACACCGGGCAACCCTTTTCAGATTTATGATCCTGCAAGTGGTGACCCTGTGACCGGTCAAGGACGCGTAGCGTTTACTGGGAACATCATTCCCAACGGTCGCATCTCACAGCAGGCGCGAAATTTGTTGGCCGGTATTCCACTGCCCAACCTCCCGGGCGTAGTTGATAACTTCAGCACGAGTGGTCCTGATGTTTTCAATGGCGATCAGTTTGACGTTCGTGATGACCAGTACGTCGGCCAGAACTTGCATATCTTTGGTCGCTACAGTTTTGCTCGATTCGAACGAACGAAGCCCGGAGCGTTTGGCTTTGAGATTGGTGGACCGGATCTGAGCGGAGCTCGTTTTGCGGGCAGCTCGAAAGTTCGTAATCAGTCGCTGGCCCTGGGCTTTGACTATACAGTGAATCCAAACGTTGTCACGGACGTTCGCTTCGGGTATTTCCGCTACAGGGTGAATGTATTGCCGGGCGGCGTAGGGACCAGTCCCGCTGCTGACGCCGGCATACCCGGTCTGAACCTTGATGATTTCTTTACTTCCGGGATGCCTGCCTTTGGCATAGAGACACCGGGACATCGAGGTGACTTCGATGATCGGCGAGTTTTCAAATTCGGCTTCTCGCTATTTGCGAATGGCTGCAACTGCCCTTTGGCGGAATTGGAGCGACAACTTCAGTTTGTCAATAACTGGACATTCCTTCGCGGTAATCACAGTTATAAATTCGGTGGAGATCTTCGGTTTGCTAAGAATCTACGTGTTCCCTCCGACTCACATCGCGCCGGTCAGTTATTCTTCCGCGATGCCGGCACGGCTTTTGTGAATCCTGATTTGACTACCAGCGGCGGCACCGGACTCGCGAGCTTCCTGCTCGGCAACGTGAGTGATTTCGGTCGCTTTGTAAGCACGGTTACCGATGCGGAAGAACAGCAGCGACGTTGGTATTTCTATGGCCAGGATACCTGGCGGTGGTCACCAAAGTTCACTCTCAATTATGGTCTCAGGTGGGAATTGGTATTTCCCGAAAGCGTCAAGGAAGCGGGAACAGGAAGTTTGCTCAATCTTGATACAGGTCAACTCTTCGTAGGTGGCGTTGGCGATATTAATAAGCATTTCGACGTCAAGCCCACTTATAAAGCATTTGCTCCGCGCCTGGGTCTGGCCTACCAATGGACAGACAAGACTGTTATTCGCGCCGGCTACGGTCGCAGTTTTGACATTGGTGTTTTCGGCTCGATCTTTGGACACGCGGTCACTCAGAATCCACCTGTGCTTGCCTTCCAGCAGCTCGATCAGGAAGATTTCAGAACCGTCTTTAACTTGAGTCAGGGACCACCGGCGCCTGTTTTTCCAACAGTACCTGCTAACGGTCTCATACCTTTGCCCGACGGCATAAATGCGCGTGCTCGCGCGTTCAGAATGCGGCTCCCGACGCTTGATGCCTGGAACGTAACCGTTCAACATCAACTCTCAAACAATACTTCTTTCGAAGTGAGTTATGTTGGAAACAAAGGAACTCACGTCTTTGCCGGTGACGGCCCGGCGTATAACCCGAACCAGCCGGTAGCAGGACCAGGTCCTGAGAATAACCGCAAGCCGTTCTTCAGCCGTTTCGGCTGGACTCAGGGCATTACTTATTACGGCAACGACGCTGATAATCGCTATAACGCGTTGCAGACAAAGTTTGAGCACAGGCTTCCCAGTCTGAACATTCTTGCTCACTACACCCTGGCTGTGACCAGAAATAACGAGGACAATTATTTTATCCACAATCGTGAGCTTGGTCGTGGTCCAACCAGTTTTGATCGGAAGCATGTGTTCTTCTTCACTGAAGTGTGGGATCTCCCGATTGGCCGCGGCAAGCGATACCTGAAGGACACACCAAGGGGATTGGATTACGCACTCGGAGGATGGCAGTTAAACTCCACCACGTCCTGGCAGAGTGGCCTTCCGTTTACACCGACAGTGTCTGGTGCAAACTGTTCGGTTAATTCCGGCCCCTGCCGGCCAGACCTGATAGGAGATCCGAGTGTAGATAATCAGGACCGGAATCACTGGTTCCAGGGTGGGATTGGGCCAAACACACCGTGGGCCAAAGCCGCTGCTGGTCAGTTTGGAAATGCAAAACGTGGCAGCTTGCGTGGACCAACATTTTTCCAGACGGATCTTTCCATCTTTAAGAATTTCAGATTAGCTGAAAACGTGAAGTTCGAGTTTCGCGCAGAGGTCTTTAACGTATTCAACCACGTCAACCTCGGCCTGCCCACCTCAGAAGTAGACAACCCGAGCGCAGGAAAGATAACGGGACTACAGTTCCCGAATGCGAGAATGCGTCAGTGGCAGTTCGGCGGGAGAATAAAGTTTTAGGAAGAGCTGCGCGTCGAGATTCAATTGGTGGTCAGGAATCAACAGATTCCTGACCACTTTTT
>DASUYO010000538.1:0-4763 GCA_036377375.1 Pyrinomonadaceae bacterium | reverse complement strand
CGTCTTCGAACGCTCAACAAGATCATCTGCGTACCCGGCGAGCGCCACGATGTCCGGACCACGCAAGACGAAGTCAATGTCAGTACGCCCACCGGTACCGAAGTTGAACGACTGCGCATTACGCACGCCAATACGCATCGGCGCGTACTTTTGCAGCCGTCGCCTAACTTCCAGCATCACGTCCTGCTGCGTGTAGTTTCCACGAAAAGTGTTGAGAGGATTTCCTTTTTTCAGCTCGGTCCAAAACTTCGAGAATGAAAGCGTGCGTTCTTCGTGTGGTGCGATGCGAACGTATGCGCTGCCCTGGTTGACGCCGCCGAGAAAGCTTCCACCAGACGAGGAAAGTACGAGCCTGACGCCCGGCGTCTCGAGGATATCTTTCTCCATCGCCGAAATGACCTCATTCATCACGGCAAGGTTCGTGCCCTCAGGCCCGTTGACGCTCACTTCAAACTCAGCCTCATCGACGTTCGTCGGAATGAACTCCTGCTTCACGGCGCGATACAGCGGCACACTCGTGAGCACCACCAAAAACGCAATGATTGCAACCGGGATACGGTAGCGCATCGCAAACGACAACATGTGCGTGTAAGCCGCATCGATCCAGCGATAGAAACCACGTCGTGACGCCGGCGCATCGTGTCCGCCTTTCACATCGCTGACGCGAATCAGTCGCGAGCTCATCATCGGCGTCAGCGTGAACGACACCAGCAAGCTCACCAGGATCGCGACTGCTGCCGTGATTCCGAATTGATAGAGAAAGCGTCCTGAAATGGACGACATGAACGACACCGGCAGGAAGATAACGACCAGGGACAAAGTTGTAGCTAAAACTGCAAGTCCTATGTCCTTCGTCGCCTCGCGCGCTGCTTCTTTCGGCTCGATTCGCTTCTCTTCAATGAAGCGGAAGATATTTTCGAGCACAACAATGGCGTCGTCGATAACCACGCCGACCATCAACACCAGGGCCAGCATCGTCACGCTGTTTAGCGTGAAGTTGAGGGCGCGCATCATTCCGAAGGTCGAGATTACCGAACACGGAATTGCGACGGCGGCGATCAGCGTCGATCTCCATGAGCGCATGAATATCAGCACCACGAGGCTCGCGAGAATGCTGCCCAGGACCAGGTGCGTTTGAATCTCGTGAAGTGCGGCTTCGATGTAGCGCGATTGATCGCGAATGATTTCGAGCTTGACGTCTTCCGGTAACTGCGCGGACACGCGTGGCAATGCTTCCTTGAGGCCCTTGATGACTTCGACCGTATTCGCGCCTGACTGGCGTCTGATATCGAGCGTCACAGTCGGAACGCCGTTGAGACGCGAGAGCGAGCGCTGCTCCTTTGTTCCGTCTTCGACACGACCAACATCGCGAAGCTTCACAGGCGCACCGTTGACGTTGGCGATAACGAGATCGTTGAACTGGCGCGGGTCAGTAAATCTTCCAAGTGTGCGAAGCGTGAGCTCTTCTTTTCCGGTAGTTACGTTTCCGCCGGGCACGTCAGCGTTTTGGCGTTCGAGAGCCTGTCGAATTTGTGAGATCGAAATCTGGTAAGCCGCCAACCGCTCTGCATCGATCCAGACGTTGATCGCGCGCTCCAGACCGCCTACGACGCGCACTTCGCCAACACCGCCGATGCGCTCGAGCTGCGGCCGCACAGTCTTATCGCCGAGCTCAGTAAGCTCCCTAAGCGAACGATCCGCAGACAGCGCGATGGTCATAACCGGAGTGCTGTCGTTATCAAACTTTTGAATGACCGGAGGAGTCACGTCGTCGGGGAGCTGCCGGCCGAGTGTGTTGACGCGATCGCGCACATCCTGCGTTGCTGATTCGAGATTACGATCCAACTTAAAGGTTGCGATGACGATCGACGTGCCCTGGCCCGAAACTGAGCGCAGCTCGCTGATGCCATCGACAGTGTTGACTACTTCTTCAACCGGCTGGCTAATTAAGGACTCGACTTCTTCAGGCGACGCGCCCGGAAGATTGATGCGGACAGAAACCGTTGGTAGGTCAACCGAAGGAAAACGATCGACGCCGAGTTTGAAAAAACCAGCCGCGCCCACCACGACCAGCGACAACACGATCATGGTCGCGAAGACAGGACGGCGAATACAAATTTCGGCTAGTTTTTGCATTTGTGCTTTTTGTGCCTTTTTGTGGCTCTAATCGACGACTTCGACAGGCTGTCCCGATTGTAGGTTGCCCGGATCGATCACAACTTTTTCCCCGACATTAACGCCGGCAACAATCTCTGTAAACTCTGTACTACGGCGCCCGGTCGTGATCGGTTTCTCGAGCGCCTTCCCGTTCTGAACCACGATCACTTTCTCAATACCGGCAAACGTAACGATAGCGTTGTTAGGAACGGTTACGGCCATCTTCGCGTCGTTCGTTACGATCTCAGCATGCGCAAAAGAACCGGGGCGCAGTTTTCCATCATTTCGGACGTCAGCTTCAACAACCAGCATTCGGTTCTGCTCTGCGATGACAGGACTGAGTCGCATTATCTTTCCGGTATAGACACTCGCATCGCCTTCGACGGTTACACGAACATCCTGCCCCGTGCGAATGGTATGCGATTCGCGCTCCGGTATCTCCGCGCGCAACCGCAGCGGATCCATTCTCACGATGTTCACCACCGGTGCTCCAGCCGCAAGATATTCACCAACACTCGTGCGCTTCTCCTGCACGATCCCATCCAGCGGCGCGATGACGGCGGTGTCTTTCAACTGCTGTTTCGCCAGCGCCAACTCGGATTTACGTTGTGCCAACACACCCTGTCTGTTGCGAATTTCTTCGTAAGCATCCTGATATCGACCCTCGGCGACTTTGAAGGTCGCAGTGGCAGCATCGAATTCAGCTTTCGCAATCACTCCCTGCTCAACTAATCGTGCCGCGCGGTCGCGGTTATATCGAGCTTCGTCGAGCACTGCGCGCGCCTGGCGCACGGTCGCAGTCTTCTCCGGATCGATGCGGTCGTCAGAGCCTTCGGGCGCTAAGCCTAGACGTGCGCGTGCCTGGGCCAACGAGGCTTCCGCTTGCTGAACTCGAAGACGGTAATCTTCGGGATCGATCTGAGCGATTGTCTGTCCCTGTCTAACCACAGTGCCGAGGTCAACTGAGATCGCACGCACGCGACCGGGAACTTTTACGCTGACGGTTGTTTGATCGTAAGCGGCGAGAGTTCCGTTGGCGGTGACTGTCTCGCCGAAAGGCGTTTCCGCAACAGCAACTGTTTTGACTTTTCGAGCGGGACCACCCTGGCCTGGACGCTGTCCCTGTCGTTGCGAGGCCTGATAATCACTCTTGCACGACGTCAAAAAAAGCGCCGGGAGCAGCAGGGACACTACTGCCAAGAAAATCGGGTTCCGAGACATCCTACGCAGTTTAACACGCGCGCGAGAAAGAGGCCCCAAAAGGTACAAACAAGTTACGTAAAGTTATGTAAAGTTACGTAAAGCATTTGTAAGTTTCACTTGGGTCGGAAATAGTTCAGAGTTCAACCTTTAGGTTGTCGTACGTAGTTCTCACGCTTGCAAGCTAAAGCTTGAACTCTAAACTAAACTAAAATCCTCTAAGTAATTAAAAACTGCGGCGAAAGAGGTATGACATCTTGATAAAGAACGTTCTTCCATTACGCCGGAAACCAGGTTCGAGTTGCCCGGTAAACGGACTGAATCCATTGCGATTCAAGTCATCGTTATAGCCGGCGTAGAATGCCGTGCCCGGATTGGGAGTCCAACCCAGCAGAAACTGTCCTTTAACATTTGAAGCTAACGTGTCGTAATCGACCCGGCCGCGTGCAAAAAGGAAGCGCGTAAACTGGTAGGTTGTGCGGAGCGAGACGATGTTCTCATCGAATGCCGTCCGCCCGGTGTCATAACGTGTGAGGCGCTCTTTTGTATAACTCAATCGCGCGTTGAGCGCGCTGGTAGGTTGATAGGTAATGCCGCCGTCAAAATGCCAGAAATCACCCGGCCCCGGATCCTGAGGCGCACGGCAAATCGCGGGTACTGGATCGGTGTCTTTAGCGGTTTTGCAAAGTCCTGCGTCGTGTGCCTGTCTCGCGACCAGTGCAATAGGACTAACGCGAGGATATTTCGGCCCGGCGCCAAAGTCGAAATCCATCGTGCCCCAAACGCGAAGCAGGAAAAAGTTGAAATTGTACTTTTTGCTCGGAGTCGAGCCACCGAAGAAGTAAACGCCAGTGGACGGCGAGGAGCGCTCATTGTCTTCGCCCGCGAACGTGCAAGTGTTTTCCACAACGCAATTCGTACCCGGCTGTCGTTTTGGTCCAAACTCACTTTCAAAAACCCGTTCATAACCTTTGTCGGCGCCGATTCCGAAATAGGTCTGCCTGCGCAGTTGCAACTGGAGCTGCGTCTCATTGTTGAAGTGTTGTGAACGTCCCTGCCAGTCGAAGTTGGCATCGAAGTCTGTGTAGACTCGCCACGAGATCAGTTTGGCTTTTGCGTTGGGTTCAGAGTTGTAGCGGATGAACCAGTTCGGATTATTTGTGTTGAGCCGTCGATTGAAGCCGACGTCGGCAACGTAATAACGCGTGCGGCCCACCATCCCGAACTCATGACCGAAGTGGCGGCCGCTCTGATTGTAATTGATGGCGTAAGTGAAACCGTTCTGCTTGCTGTCGCGAGTCTTTCCTTCCTCAGGGAAGAAAAACAGATGCCGGCTATGAGTGCCCAGCACCTGCCAGCTAAACGTCTTCTGCTTGTCGATGCGAAAGCGGCCGTCAAAACCGCCG
>DASUYO010000537.1:0-29844 GCA_036377375.1 Pyrinomonadaceae bacterium | reverse complement strand
TCGAGAGTCGCAACTCGTTGTTGTGCCTGTGCTGTTCTGGCTGCGGCGAGCGCTCGATCGTTTGGATTCAACGAACGAGTTCGCAATGCAACAGTCTGTTCCTGCAAGCGAAGCTCGTCCTGGGCCGTTGTGAGATCGAGCTCGGCGGCTTCGAGATCTTTTCTGGAGATTCCGCCTTTCTCAAACAAGCCGCGGCGGCGCTCGTATGTCGCGCGCGCGTTGTTGACTTTCGCGCGTGCGTCGAGCAGTGCTTTCTGGTCTTCGGCGTTTGTCTTCGGAATCGTTCCGGTAAGAAGACTGCGCTCATTCGCTCGCGCTTCATTGAGTGCAGCGACTGCCTCTGCGCGTTGCGCTGCGAGGTCTCGCGACTCCAGGACTGCAATCACTTCTCCTGCCCGGACGATCTTATTTTTCAGCAGCGCCATCGTTTTGATCTGCGCGCTTATCTTCACGCCGACGTCTGCTTTCTCGCGTGGCCAAATCGTGCCGACCGCCGTAACTGGTTCAGCGATACTGCCTTTTTCCGCCTTAACAACTTTGACGCTGACTGTCGGCTTTACTTCGGTCTCAGCTTCTGTTGCAGATCTTCGCAGTCGCCAGACGATCAATGCGACGAGCAGCAGGATTACCAGTGCGCTTCCTACAATTAAAACGAGATTCCGCTGGCGAACTATTCGCGCACGTCGCTGCTCCGCCAATAGTCGATCGACTTCTTCATCCGGAATCCTGTTTGGGTCCTCACTCATGCTGTTTTCTCAGCGTGCTGTTGCAAGACGCAATCGGGCGAGCGCTGTCTGGTAATCGAAGATTGCCTGGTACAGTGCGCTGCGTTGCTCAACCAAAGTTGTCTGCGCGTCGGTCACCTCGACTATCTGTGCTTCACCGGCTCGATAACGTGCAATCGACGCTGCGACATTATCCCGTGCTTTGACAATGCCTTCGCGCGCCAAGTTAATGCGTGCGGCGGCGGTTGCAGCTTGCGCCTGTGCTGCGTAGAACTGTTGGGTGAATCCTCGCACAGCTAACGTCCGTTCGTTCTCGGCAATCTCAACACGCAGACGTGCCTGTCGCTCGCGGCTGCGACTGGCGCCCCAGTCAAAAATCGGAAGCGAGAAACTAATCGCCGCCTGGACGCCGCTGTGTTGCTTCAGGCGTGGTGCCTTTAACGAATCGGTATCGAAGCCGCCGTTGACGGAATAAGAAAGCGAGGGCAGGCGTTCGGCGCGCGCGATCTTGATCTCCTGCCGTGCGGCGCGCAGTTGTTGTTCCAATTGCGTGAACTCCGGCCGGCGAGAAATGTCGTCTGCTCTGAACTGCTGGTACTCAGAGTCGAGCGGAAGTGCGAGCGCGAGATCTGTTGTGCTGATCGGCGTCAAGAAATCATACCCGACGAACACACGTAGAGATCCGGCTGCGATGGCTTCGTTTGCTCGTGCTCGTTCGAGCTCATCGCGACGAGTGAGTGTTTGCAAGTGCGCGCGAGTAAGATCGACTGAAGCAACCTCACCACCACTGAGCAGCAAAGACGTGATGCGCTCAAATTCTTCCGCCGCAGCGAGGTTGCCCTCAGCCGCGCGCAGTTGTGCATTTGCGAGAGCGAGTCCGTAGTAACCTTCAATCACAGCCTGGGCCAACTCGCGCCGCGCAACTTCAGCGCCCGCATGAGCTGCCGCGAGCAGCGCTCGGCTTCGGGCCAGCGATGCACGCAGGCGACCGGCGATGTCGAGGTCGCCCGAAACGTTAAGAAATGCGTCAGACACGCCAATCGCGTCAGCCGATATGAAGCTCGGCACGCGTGGTTCTCCGGGCGGCAATCCCAACGCGGGCGAAGTGTAGATATAGCTGAGAGGAGTGCTGACTTTCGGAAGAAAAGCCGCGCGTGCTTGTCGCACGTCTTCGGCGGCAATCCGCTCGTTTAAGAGTGCGGTTCGAAAAGCTGACGCTTGTGCATTGGCGAGACGCAGTGCCTCGTCAAGGGATAATGGATTTGGAGACGGTGAGGGAACCTGCGCCCGCAACGTGGCAGCGCAAACCAGTACCAGGAGTACCGCAAGCTTTGACATACTCGGTCCGTGTTGGACCAGTATAGCTGGTCCTACCTTAATAGAAGATTAATAATCGGCCTGTTGCAAACAACTGTAGGGGCGGCCCCTCCGTGGCCGCCCATTGTTCCAGCAGACGGCTGAAAATATAACCGCGGGCGGAGGGCCGCCCCTACAATTGTTTGCAACATATGCGCATCAAGATCGGGATTCCAAGATGTAGCCTTCACCGCGGCGTGTGTGAAGCAGTTTGATAGAGTGGTTTCCGTCGATCTTCTTCCGCAGACGATTTATGTAGACTTCGATCGCGTTTGAGAACGGATCGAAAGTGTCGTCCCAAACATGAGCAGCAATCTCTGCACGCGAAACGAGCTGGCCCGCACGCCGCGCGAGATACTCAAGTAACGCATACTCTTTCGCCGTCAGCGGCACGTAGTGATTGGCCCTGGAAACGCGATGACTGGCAGAATCAACCACCAGATCTTCAATCTCCAAAACGTCGGGACGAAGTTGTAAATCACGCCGCAGCAGAGCGCGTATACGCGCGAGCAGCTCGCGAAAAGAAAAAGGCTTAGTTAGATAGTCGTCGGCGCCGGCGTCGAAACCGGCGATGCGATCATCGACGGCTGCTCGAGCAGTCAGCATCAAGACTGGAGTCGTATTCCCGCGACGCCTCAGTTCCCGACAGACCTCATATCCATCACAATGCGGCAAGAGGACGTCGAGAACAATCACGTCGTAATCATTAATCGAGCTTTGATATAGACCAGCGACACCATCCTCAGCCACATCGACGGCATAACTCTGTTCTCGCAAACCCTTTGCGATAACGTTCGCCATGCGTGGCTCATCTTCGACCAGCAAAACTCGCATGCAGCTTTAAAGTATTAAACTCCTCCGAATCAGTTCAAGAGGAGTTTAATAAACTTTTTTGCTTTGTGCGCCTTTATGCAGCTAACCTCGGCGCCTCTTACGAATCGCAGTAGCGGTTCCGGCCAGGCCCAACCCAAACAACAACATTGTTGCCGGTTCTGGTACGTTTGCCGTTGCACCCGAGATTCGCGGCTGGCGCAGATCGGTGAACCCGCCGGGCGCGCTAATAGTCACCGAAAAAATCGCCGTGTTCGGGTCTGCGACAATCGTAAGAAAGTTCTGTCCGTTACTGAGTGTATAGGAGAAAGTGAACGTCTGGTTGTTCGCAGTCAATACCGTGACCGTAGCCGTACCACTCCCGAAGAACGGGTTCAGGATGATGTCGTGAAACGTACCGTTGGGAACCGAGATGGTGACGTTATTCAGGAGTCCATCAAGTGCCTCGACGCGTGCCTGGCCGCTGGATGGCTCAACCAGCATATCAGTGGTCGAGCTGAAACTAACCTGAAGTTGCGTCTGATTCGTTAGTCCAAAGACGGTCGTTCCTGTTGTGCCGTTGTTGAGGAGAATATTTTCTTCATCCGGTTGCGGATTATTTCCGAGAGTGAAGGTTACGGAATCTGCTTTAGCTAATGTGCTGGAGCAAATTATGATGCCGAGGAAAACAAATGATAGGACGGCAAACTTTCCGATACGCATGGTATCGCCCTCCTTGTTACGAACTACTTTTATCGGGTATTAGGGAGCAAACGTTTGTAGCTGAAAAGCGTGACGCAAACGTCAATATATGTTGGCGTTTCCGTCACGTTGGGCCAAGCTGTGTGCGACATCGTACCGAGTAAGCGTGATTCACTTCTCGAGTGTCCAGGACGCGAAGATCGAATTGAGATTCGCGTAAGGCTCAGCCTCCTCCGCAAAAGAAAAAGTTCCATGCTCTCGCATCTCCTCCGCCGCACGAAGGAAAGCGCTTAGCGCGCAACGCGAAAGGCCACTGCCAACGCTGATGCGCTTCGCGCCGGCAGCAGAGAGGTCCGATACAGTTAGTTGCACGCCTTTCAAAGCCATCAACACGTTTACTGGTCGATCCACAGAGCTGACCAGCGTCTTAATGTCATCGATCTTTGTGAGACCGGGCGCATACAGCACATCTGCACCGGCTTCCTGGTATAACTGCAACCGCTCTATCGTATCTTTCAAGTCAGGCCTGCCATTCAGATAGTTTTCGGCGCGGGCTGTCAACACGAAAGGGAACGGAAGATCGTGTGCGGCTTCAGCCGCTGCTCGCACTCGTGCGACCGCGAGTGACCGCTCATAGATTGGATCGTCAGACCGCTCGGTTGCATCTTCAATTGAACCGCCGACCGCTCCTGTAGTCGCCGCCATTCGGATGGTTTCGGCAACATACGCCGGAGCATCGCCAAAGCCGTTCTCCAGATCAATGCTGACAGGCAGATCAGAGGCAGCGGCGAGCGCGGCTGCATGGGCCAGCATATCGTCGCGACCGACATGGTTATCTGCCTTTCCGACGGAAAAGGCATAGCCGGCACTGCTCGTCGCCAGCGCTTCAAAGCCTGAGTGGGCCAATAGTCGAGCGCTACCGACATCCCACGGGTTTGGAATGATGAATGTTCCTGGGCGTTTGTGAAGTTCAACAAAGGCGGCCGCTTTTTCAGCTTGGGTCAACATACGATTTCTCCTCTTTCATGCTTTTTGTGCTCTTTTATGGCTCATATCATAAGTCTACGATTCCGACACACAAGAGCGAAATTTTCTCAACCGCTGAGGAGAACAGTCAGAGATAGATTCTGTCATGGCGAAGACCAAAGATTACTACGACGTTCTGGGCGTCAAGCGTGACGCATCCGAGGATGACATCAAGAAGGCCTATCGTAAACTGGCGCGCAAGTTTCATCCCGACCTGAATCCCGGTGATAAAGCTGCCGAAGAGCAGTTCAAAGTCTTGCAGGAAGCATATGACGTACTTTCCAATGCGGAAGATAGAAAACTCTACGACCAGTACGGCGAGAACTGGCGCGCCGTCAAGGCAGGAGCCGGAGCGCCACCGCCAGGCTGGCAAGGAGCCGGAAGATCCACTCGAGAAGGTGGAGCACAAGGATTTGATTTTGGCGATTTCGACTTTAATAGCTTTCGCTCTGCCGGAACTGATGCTGCCGGTTTCGACATCTTCGAAGAGCTGTTTGGCGGCGGGGCTGGAAGAGGACGCGCTACGCGCAGCGGTCGCGGTCGCGATGTTGAAGCTGAGCTCGAGTTGTCGTTGGAAGAAGCACATCGCGGTGGACGCCGCACGCTACAGATGCAGGCGGATGAGCCAAAGACGATTGAAGTAAATATTCCTCAAGGTGTGCGCGATGGTTCAATGATTCGTCTGCCCGGACAAGGCGGATCGGGCAGTAACGGTGGTGAGCCCGGCGATCTTTATTTGCACATACGACTGCGGCCGCATCCAGTCTTCACGGTCAAGGGTGATGATCTGGAAACTGAAATGGCGATTGCGCCATGGGAAGCAGTTCTCGGCGCGAAGGTGGAAGCGCCAACGATCGAAGGCAAGGTTGAATTAACGGTTCCGCCGGGCGCGAAGAGTGGACAGCGCTTACGTCTGCGAGGTCTGGGATTGAACAAGCGAACGGGCGGCAGAGGAGATGAATATGTGCGTCTGAAGATCGTAGTACCGAAAGACGTCAACGCTGAAGAGCGTCGCTTATACGAAGAGCTTAAACGCGTGTCACGGTTTGATCCGCGGAAATGAGCCGCAAAAAAGCACAAAAGGCACAAAAATGATGTGGACAAACGATCTCGATGAACCTTTAACGTGTGAGGTTGTTGCAAAGACAGTGGGTGCCAGGCGTTCGTTAGTTGTGCGACTGGCCCAACAGGGATTAATTGAAAGTGTTGAAGGCGGTGCAGACGAACCGCTCGTACCACGGCGCGTAGTGATGCAGCTTCGTCGCATGCAAAGACTACGACGCGACCTGGGTGTCAATTTCGCGGGCGCCGCGATCATTCTTGATCTGGTCCAGCGAATCGAAGAGTTAAATCGCGAGTTGGTCGAGATGCAGCGCCGGTTTGAGTGAAAGGGAGGGAAGATACAATGCGTGCCGTAATGATGGTGAGTTTAGCAATCATATTTTTGTCGCTGGGCGCCTGCAATCGCGTGAGTCGAAATCATGTAAACCTGGCCAGCTCAAATCCGAATGCGAGCAGTGCGCCGGCTGCTCCCAGTAATCCATCGGTCATGCCGGTGGCGTCTTACGCAGACACGGTGAGCAAAGTCACGCCTGCGGTGGTGACGATTCATTCGCAGATGCGCGTGCGGCAGCCACAGCAGTTTCCGTTCATGGACGATCCTTTCTTTCGGCGGTTCTTCGGCCAGCGAGGACCACAGGAAGCTCCGAGTCAGCCGACACGGGAAGGTTTGGGTTCGGGTGTGATCGTCACTCAGGATGGTTACATTCTTACGAATCACCATGTGATCGATGGCGCGGATCGGATCAGAGTGGATTTGATTGACGGCCGCAGTCTGGACGCTGAAGTTGTTGGTTCCGACCCTCCGAGCGATCTTGCAGTGCTGAAAGTGAATGCGAGCAGCTTGCCGGTGGTGACTCTGGGTGACTCGGACCATACACGCATTGGCGATGTAGTGCTCGCGGTCGGAAATCCGCTTGGCATCGGCCAGACTGTGACGATGGGTATCATCAGCGCAAAAGGTCGTCAGACTGGATTAAGTAACGGCAGCTTTGAAGATTTCCTGCAAACCGACGCGCCCATCAACCGCGGAAACTCCGGCGGCGCGCTCGTCAGCACTAACGGCGAGTTAATTGGTATCAATTCACAGATTCTTTCGCCGACCGGTGGCAGCATCGGCTTGGGCTTTGCCATTCCATCAAACATGGCACGCACGGTTATGGACCAGTTGATCCGTAGCGGCAAAGTAAGGCGTGGGCAGCTCGGGGTTATTGTGCTCAGGATTCCTTCCGATGAAGCATCCGAGTTGGGAGTGAAGGAAGGTCCGGGCGTGGTGGTTTACCAGGTGCAGTCCGGAAGTGGCGCGGATCGCGCGGGCCTTCGCAGAGGTGACGTCATCACTGCACTGAATGGAACGGCAATCACCGAGCCCAACTCGTTTCGCAACATGATCGCCGCGACACAACCGGGCACGGAGGTAACACTCACTGTGAAGCGTGATGGCAGTGAACGTCAGTTGCGCGCGACACTCGGGGAATTCACTCCGGAAGCTGAACGGCCGCAGTGAAGACGTGCCACAAAAAGGCACAAAAGTCGCAAAAAAGATTAATTTGGCCCCTTACCTCGTTAATTTCATTTTTGTGCCTTTTGTGCTTTTTTGTGGCTGGCTTTTTCTTGTGCCTTTTTGTGGCCTAAAAGAGACGTAGATTGACGCCGACATCCACGCCGGCTGGTTGGACAAGATGCTCGTCGTCAATTTTCGTGTCATTAACGTCGCGACTGACTGTGTGGCTGACCATCTCCGATGCGGGATATGGGATGAGGATTTCCTTCAAGTCCGCAGCTCTCGATTCCTCATGCAGCCATAGATCGTATGACTCGGGTCGCAATATCACAGGCATGCGGTGATGAATTTCTGCCAACAGCTCATTCGCAGTGGTGGTAATGATCGCGCAGGATGTGATCGTGCGGTCGTCAGCGTGCCAGCGGTCCCAAATGCCGGCAAAGGCGAAGGGCGCCTCGTCCTTCATCTGAAAGAAATAAGGCTGAGAGATCTTCCCATTCCGCTCCCATTCATAAAACCCATCTGCGGGAATCAGGCACCGTCTTCGTTGAAACGAGTCTTTGAAAGTCGATTTCTGCTCGATCGTCTCAACGCGCGTGTTGATGAAACCTTTGGCCTCTTTACTCCAGTATGGAATCAGACCCCATTGCAGGAGCGTAGCTTCACGTTGTGAGTCACGCTCCACGATTGTCACGACATCCTGACTCGGAGCGATGTTGTAGCGCGGAACCCAATCTTCATAACGCACATAATCGATGTGGTTAAGTTTTATGCGACGCGGATCCCGAAGTGTAAATCGGCCACACATGAGCTTAGATATTAAGCGCCGAGTGCCGTTTGCCTCAACTCTCTGTCTTCGAAAACCTCAACGGCAACTCGCAAGATCTCCGATACACTCCAGGCTTGCGCGACGCAGCCTCGAGGCGTGTGCGGCGCATCCCCATCGAAGATTTCAGAAACTTGTCCGAGGCATGCTTCACCGAGATGTTCCTGGAACTGGGTCAACCACTGGCTCGCAAACTCACGACCAGCTTTCTTTCCGAATGTCTTGCTGTAGGCTGTGATGTACGGACCCATCAGCCACGGCCATACGGTACCCTGATGATAAGCGCCATCACGGCTGCGAGGATCGCCATTGTACACTCCAATATACTTCGGATCGTTTGGCGAGAGCGTTCGCAATCCTCTGGGTGTGAGTAGCTCGCGCTCGACCACAGCAAGAATACTGTGCGCTCTTTTGTTCGACACCATCGAATTACTTAAGCTCACAGCAATAACCTGATTGGGCCTGATTGCAGCGTCAGAGTATTGACCATTGACGACGTCATACAAGTAGCCGCCGTCGCTATTCCAAAACACTTTATTGAAGCTATCACATGCTTGTTGGGCCATCGCCCCAAATTTATTCTGCGCGGTCATATCGCCAAACTTACCTGACAACAGTTCCATGAATCGCAGTGCGTTGTACCAGAGCGCCTGAATCTCAACCGGTTTGCCATGCCGTGGGGTTACGACCCAATCACCCACTTTGGCATCCATCCAGGTCAACTGAACACCCCGCTCACCCGAGTAAAGCAATCCATCGTCATCGACGTGAATATCGTAACGAGTACCCCTGATGTGCCATTCAATTATGTTTTTAAGCACATGGTAGATATTCTCGCGGACGAACTTGTAATCATCAGTGTGTTCCAGCAATGAACGCACTGCTTCAAAGTACCAAAGCGTGGCATCGACGGTGTTGTATTCAAGAGTTTCACCCGCGTCGGGGAAGCGATTGGGCAACATACCCTGATCGACGTGCTTAGCGAACTCGCGAAGGATGCTTTTTGCGATTTCCGTACGGCCGGTAGCCAGTGTCAAACCTGGAAGAGCGATCATGGTGTCGCGGCCCCAGTCAGCAAACCAGTGATAGCCAGCGATCACTGTGTTTCCTCGTTCTCGGGCAACAATGAATTGATCGGCGGCAGTGGTTAGGGCACTGATCATTTCGTTTGCGCGAAAAGTCTTTCGTCTATCGATTTCAGTATTGCGATACTCATCAACCTGACGAATATCGTGAGGCTGTGTAGAAGCAATGACGGTCGCTTTCCCGGTTGCTTGCAAGTCAAACGTCAAGACGCAAGGACTAAAAAGATCCTCAACAAAATCAAGCCCGCGCTCCTGTTCGACTGCATATTGAAAACTGCGGTACCAAAAACCGTTCGTATCGATCTCGCGAGCATTGTGAGTGAGGTAAAGCGGCGGCAGGTCGTTGTATGGTCTTACTGTCAGTAAGCCTTCTTCGACCTGGACTTGCTGGTTTAACGCATCATTTTCGTGGGTCGTACTGTGATAATCGCGAAAAGCGATCAAAGGACGGAGCTCAAGCTTCGCATGCGCGCGCGAAGATGTGTCGAGGAGTTCATATTGAACGACGGTCGTGTTCTCTCCCTGGACCATAAAGACGGATTTTTCCAGCCGTACTCCTTCGACGTCGTACGTGAATGTTGGAAACGGATCGAGTCGAAAACCGATTTGATATTTGTAACCTTGTGGATGAATGACGCCGGGATATTGATTCGCTGACAATTCGTAACGCTGGCCTTCGATTACCAACGTCTCTTCCAACTTCGATAACAACACCAGGCGGCCGACCGGCGGTTTGGTTGCGGCAGTGAGCAGGCCGTGATAGCGACGCGTATTCAGGCCAATGACCGTTGACGAGGAAAATCCGCCAATGCCATTAGTCTCCAGCCACTCGCGAGACAACGCCGTATTGAGATCGCCGTTCACTTCTGCCTCAAAGAATTCAACTCTAATGCGCGTTTCGAACGACGGGCGACCACGGAGGGCCGCCCCTACAGTTGTAAGTTACCGTAAAGAATTCAATTGTAGGGGCGGCCCTCCGTGGCCGCCCGTCGTTAGAAACACGCATTACAGTTGTAAGTTAACGTTCACAAGAACTAGAAATCTGCGACTTCGCAGAAGACCTTGATGGCGCCGTTAGGATTCGTGAGCTTCGCAAACAACTCTTCATAATTTTCGAGACCCTTCACCGGATGTGTTAGCAGTCGGCGCAGCCAACCGGGATATTCAGCTTCCCCCTGGGCCAGGTCTTTCACGCCTATTTCAAAGTATTCACGATTGGCATTGACGGTTCCCATCATCACCTTATTGCCGAGCACGAATTCGAGATTGATCTTGTCAGCCGGCACTTCGATCTTGCGATCGCCGCCGGTTACACTCGACAGCACCAGCACGCCGTTCTTTCCCAGCGCCTGCATACTGTCGAAAACCACAGGCGAAAAGCCTGTTGCCTCAAAAATGATGTCGAATGGACCATACTTCTTCGCCCCTTCAATGATCGAAAGCTCCTCAGTCGACTGGTAAGTCGCGCCGATCGCCTCGAGCAGATCCGAATTCAGATAGGGTTTGGGTGTTTTGCCGAACGTCGTCACCGCCAGACCTCTGAGGCGCAGAACCAATGTGGCTAGCAAGCCAATCGTGCCGGCACCCATGACAGCCGCGCGCCGCGGTTTCCACACGCGAAGACGACGCTGAATCTCGTAAGCCTGGGCAATTCCTTTCTCAACAACTGTTGTTGGCTCGAGCAATACGCCAACTTCTTTCAATCCTTGTGGAACTTTCACAATGAATTCCGCATCGTCGACGTAGTATTCGCTCATAAAGCCGTGTCGCAGGTTGATGCCACGTTCGAAATAAGTGTCGTCGGTGGTCATATCGTTGGTTCCGATCAAGTCGTAAATACTTGAACCGGGTCTGCGCACGGTTGCGACAACGTAGTCACCTGGTTTCACTTCTGTCACATTTGGTCCAACTGCTTCCACCTGTCCGAAGCCTTCGTGTCCAATAACTAAAAAGTCGTAACCTGGAGGAGCCTGACCGTATTCAGCGGCATTAATCTCTTTGTCAGTGCCATCCACACCCACGCGCAATACGCGCACGAGCACACCGCGCCCATTGGGCACGTCGCTAACTCCTGGTGTCGGTAATTCCGTTAGATGAATTGTATTTGGAACGCCCGGCTTAACTGCGATTGCTTTCATGATGATGATTTCCTCTTTAACTCGCTGACATTGCCAATTCTGATTGCACGCCCATGTGTGCAAGCGTTGCTAAAACGCGTGAAGGCTCACCAAGATCACTCCAACCGACGTCGCCTACGCGCATCACCGCCAAGTCTTGTGGGCGCGCCGCCAGTACATCATGTGAAAAATTTGTATCCTGAATTCTCGAATAGAGTTCAGCGAGAGCTTTGCGCTCGCCTGCACTCGCAAAGGTCGAAGTTATCGCGGCGAAGCGTGCGTACAATTCTGGTAACGCTGCTCGCGACATTCTCAACAGCGCATCTGCGCGGCCAACCATTACGAAGCTGTTCCACAAGCAGCCGCGCTGCATCAGTGTAGTGGCCAAAGTCGCACTCGGTTTTTCCCAGAACCTTCTGACTCGTGTGATCGATCGCACGGCGCTTTCGAGTACCGATCTCTGTGGCTCGATCCATCCGTACTCTTTTTCCGGATTTGTCGGTGTAATCCCCAATAGGATGATTGTCTCAGGCAATGCCTGCACCGCGTCAAAAGCGGTATCGATGTGCGACATAAACTCTTCGTCGTCAGAGAAGAAATGGTCCGAAGGGAACAGCGCCACGATGGCTTGCGGCGATTGCGTCGCGACGTGGAGCAGGGCATAGAGAATCGCCGGTGCTGTTCCCTTGTTGTTGGGCTGTTCGAGCAGATGACTCGGCGAGATTTCATGGGCCAGGGATTCGTAAAAGCGACGATGCTTCTGCGTGACGACAACGAAAGTATGATCTGGCATCACAGACCTTGCGACGCGCCGTCTGGTCTGATCAAGCAGCGTGGTCCCACCAATTACCGGGACGAATTGTTTAGGGCGATTGTCGCCGGTTAACGCACGCGTCATCGTCTGCAAACGCGTTCCATCGCCACCCGCCAATATGAATGCCCATCGGTTTCTCATGCTCATTGGTCGCGAGACAACAGAATTCCTTACAGAACAGAACCGAGCGCGGTAGCGCCGGGTAGATCTCGCTAATCGTAGATTCACCCGGCGCTACCGCGCTCGGTTCTGTTTATTCGCCACTCTGTTGCAGTAGTTTCGCGACGAGGCCGGTCCAACCTGTCTGATGGCTGGCGCCCACGCCCGAGCCGTTGTCGCCATGGAAGTATTCGTGGAAGGGAATGAGATCGCGCCAATTTGGATCCGTCTGAAACTTTTCGTTGTGACCGAACACTGCACGACGTTCATCAGCATCGCGCAGGAAGATCCGCGAGAGCCGTTTCGAGATTTCGCCGGCCACTTCCCACAATGTCAACATCTGACCGGATCCAACGGGACATTCGACTTTGAAATCCGAACCCAGATAGTGATGAAACTTCTGGAGTGATTCGATGAGCAGGTAGTTGAGTGGAAACCAGATTGGACCACGCCAGTTTGAGTTGCCGCCAAACAATCCCGTGCTCGATTCAGCTGGTTCGTAATCCACTCGATGCGAGGTGCCGTTAACCTGGAGCACGTAAGGATTCTCCTTGTGGAAATGTGAGATCGCACGTATCCCGTACGGCGAAAGAAATTCGTTCTCGTCGAGCATGAATCGCAATACACGTCGCAACTGATCCTGAGTCACAACCGAGAGCAACCGACGCTCAGCATGTCCAGGTGTGTGCATGCAGGCAACGTTCTGCGTCAGATCGGGACGATTCGCGATGAACCATTCCATACGCCGTTTGAAGTCAGGCAGGCGATCGATCAACTCCGGTTCCAGGGTCTCCACCGCGAACAGCGGAATCAAACCGACCATCGAGCGAACTTTCAGCGGATAGGGTTTGCCTTGCGGCAAGTGCAAGACATCGTAGAAGAATCCGTCCTGATCATCCCACAACCGAATCTCATCATCGCCGCGACTGTTCATGGCTCGCGCGATGTAGAGAAAGTGCTCCCAGAATTTGCTGGCGACATCTTCGTAACACGGATCTTCTTTGGCCAGCTCCATCGCGATCGCGAGTAGATTGAGCGCATACATCGCCATCCAACTCGTGCCGTCGGACTGAGCAATGTGACCGCCAGTCGGCAGTGGAGCGCTACGATCGAAGACGCCGATATTGTCGAGACCGAGAAACCCGCCCTGGAAGATGTTCATTCCTTCGGCGTCTTTGCGGTTTACCCACCAGGTGAAATTCAAGAGCAGCTTCTGAAACACTCGTTTTAGAAAAACTGTATCTCCTACTCCGCGACGTTTCTTTTCGATCTTGTAAACACGCCACGTCGCCCACGCATGCACCGGCGGATTGACGTCACCGAAGGCCCACTCATACGCAGGCAATTGACCGTTCGGATGCATGTACCACTCACGCAGCATCAGCAGCAGTTGATCTTTGGCGAAGTCGGAATCAACCAGCGCCAGCGGCACGCAGTGAAAGGCGAGATCCCATGCGGCATACCACGGGTATTCCCATTTATCGGGCATCGAAATGACATCTGCGTTGTACAGATGTTTCCACTGGTAGTTACGTCCGTGCACGCGATCGGCCGGAGGCTTTGGCGTAGCCGGATCACCGTCAAGCCACTGCTCTACGACGTAGTGATAGAACTGTTTGGACCAGAGCAGTCCACCCAATGATTGGCGCATCACTGATCGCGCGTCGTGTGAGAGATGCTTCGGAATTACAGTGTCGTAAAACTCATCGGCCTCGCGAACTCGAGCTGTAAAAATCTGCTCGAAATCGTCAAACGCATCTTTCTTTAGAGCTTTGTTCGTTAAGCGCAGGCGAATTGTCACAGTCTCGCCCGGCGCAATAGTTAATTTGTAATTCGCAGCAGCCTTCGTTCCCACTTGCTCTGGATTAACTACCTGCTGATTGCCGTAAACGATGTAGTCGTTGATCCCATCCTTCACGAAGTGTGTGCCGTTTGCCGAATTAAAGAGTCGCTGCACATTGGTGTCGTTTTCTGTGAACAACAGCTCAGGTGAATCGTCGCAATGTAGCCAGTGTTTGCCGAGCTCGCTGTGATTCAGCTCGATTACATTTCGCGCGATACGGCGCAGATCTGGACGGGCATCTTGCTTGTGGGCCCAGGACCATGTATTTCGAAACCAGATCGTCGGAAGTACGTTCAGCGAAGCTGTCTCCGGACCGTGATTAGTCGAAGTGATCTTGATCAGAATGTCTTCGACATCGGCTTTCGCGTATTCAACAAACACGTCGAAATAGCGATCGTCATTGAAAATTCCGGTATCGATCAGCTCAAATTCGGGCGACAGCTTGCCCCGGCGACGATTCTCCTCAAGCAATTGACCATAAGGAAACTCAGCTTGCGGATACTTGTACAGATATTTCATGTACGAGTGAGTCGGTGTGGAGTCGAGATAGAAGTAATACTCTTTGACGTCTTCACCGTGATTACCTTCGCTGCCGGTGAGTCCGAAGAGACGCTCTTTCAGGATCGGATCGCGACCGTTCCAAAGCGCCAGCGCAAAACAGATCTGCTGGTGTCGATCGCAAATGCCCGCTAAACCGTCTTCGTTCCAGCGGTATGCGCGTGAGCGTGCATGATCGTGCGGGAAGTAGTCCCACGCGGTTCCGTATGGGCTGTAGTCTTCGCGCACCGTTCCCCAGGCTCGTTCGCTGAGATAAGGTCCCCAACGCTTCCAGTGCCTGGTGCGCCGGCGCGACTCTTCTAATCGTTGCTCTTCCGCAGTCATGACTCTTCCGCTCGTCGTAGTTCACAATGGCCGCAGTGGGGACATGTGTGAACCTCCGCAAGTGCACCATCTTGGACGCTATAATCGATCTTCGTCGCGTGGTGATTCATCTCCGCACCACATTCAGGACAGATCATCTTTTGTGCTTCTTTGTCGCTCATAGGGAAACGTTTTCTCGTCCGTACCGTAATACCTTGCTCATCCAGACCAGCTCGCCAATAAATTTATCCATTCGCTTCACCTGCGTTGCTTCATCCAGAATCTTGCCGCTGCTATCGAACAACTTCTGCGCGCCGGAAAAATTGCCATCCCAAAAGATCGTGACCAGGCCGAGCTCTCGCATCACCGGCAATAAGTTCTCTATCACTCGAGTGCCGCCGAAGCCGCCGGCTGAGACACCGCAGACCCCAACTGCTTTGTGGATGTACTCTTTCAAATTGGAATCGAGAACGTGTTTGAGCATTCCCGGATAACCGTGATTGTATTCGGGAACGACAAGTACGAACCCGTCTGCACGCTCACACGTAGCGGAGAATCGCTGGTCCTTGATCTGTTCGCCGGCGTCGTCTGCGGGAAACTTCAGTTCACAAATGTCGATCAGCTCAGTTTCGACGCCGTCGCGTTTTTTCACTTGCTCGAAAACAAACCTGGCGACGTTTTCACTCGCGCGGCCTTTCCGCACTGTGCCGAGGATTACCGGAATGAAGAGTGATCGATCATTCATGAGAGTAGTTATCTTTCGACGAGTACCATCACGTGCCCGTCCGGATCTCGCGCTAACAAACCTTTACTGAATCCAAGACTCTTATCGTTCAGCGTTACCACTCCGGGCGAGACAAAACGAGAGTTCTCCGCAAGCAATCGCTTGGCAAACATGTCGGCAGTGTTAACAATAAGAGTGGTCTGCCAGTGAAACAAGTCAGACGCACGCGCGTCAACAGGTGCAGGCCGGCCATCACGCGGCGCAAGGTATTCGAGAAATTCGATGCCCGGCCCCCCGCTGCCCGCTCGAAGACTCGTAATGCGTAACTTTGCGCCGAAGACGTTGTTCAGGTGTTCCTGCTCTGTGCCGTAATTCTCGCTGGTGCCTGCGATGTGCAGGCCGAGCGCATCTCGATAAAACTTCAGGCTTGCTTCAGTATCGCTGACGACAATCGCAGTGTGATCGATTCCGAGAAACAGCCTGTCTTTCTTCTGCCACTTCTGATCACCTTTGTCGGGAGGGAATTGAAGGATCTCGAGCCAGTGTTTGTCAGGATCGCGAAAGTAAAAAGCCTTGATGCCGCCCGCATTCTTGTTCGAATCCGGTAAACGCTGTGGACCAGTCGAAGCATGTTCGACTTTATTTTGACGCAACAGGGCATAAGCCCTCTCCATATCGCTCGTGATGATTGCGATATGTTGAAACCAGCGATCGTTGCTGCGTGAATCAACCGGAACCGGACGTCCTTTCGGCGTCAGATACTCCGTCAGCTCAATAAACTCCTC
The DNA here is from genome assembly GCA_036377375.1 of Pyrinomonadaceae bacterium. GTDB lineage: Bacteria > Acidobacteriota > Blastocatellia > Pyrinomonadales > Pyrinomonadaceae > PSRF01. The sequence continues at coordinate 13,448 of DASUYO010000537.1, read as the reverse complement.
ACCGAGACGCATGCGCACTACGCGCATGCGCAACCCAAACACGCCTTGGAGCCGTTCGTAATCTTCGCCCGTGACTTCCACATCCGAGGCCTTCTCGAACGACAGCACTCTCGAATAGAAATCTACCGACGTGTCCATATCCGAAACTGTCATGCCGATCGCGCCGACCTGCTCAACTAAAGGAACAGGTTCGTCTGCAACGACTCGCAGGAGGGGGACGCGCGCGCTGTTGAGCAGGCGCGCGTCCGTCGGCAGGTGCTGAGCCATCGTCTGAACGAAGATGCCCAGCGTAAGCAGTAAACCGAGAAGTGCTCGTTTCATTTCATGCGCTCCAGAAGGTGATCGCCAACGCGCAAAGCATTTGCCATAATCGTGAGTGCTGGATTCACGGCGCCGCTCGACGGGAAGAAGCTCGCATCAACCACGTAAAGGTTGTCGAGCTCGTGAGCCTTGCAATTGCGGTCGAGTGCGGACGTCTTTGGATCGTTTCCAAAACGCACGGTGCCGTTCTGGTGCGCCACTGCCGCCAGCGGCAGACGCTGGCCCACATAAAGATTTCGCGCAAACAAACCCTGGTGACAATCGTGCCCGTGAATATCACAGTTGGTTTGTTTCATCGCCTTCTGCAATTGCGCCTTCAAGCGATCGTGACCTTCGACATTGTTGAGTTTGTAGCTGACGCGGATCTGACCATCGCGATCGACGGTCACGCGGTTGTCAGGGTCGGGAAGATCCTCGGACGTCAGCCAGAAATCCAATGAATGCTTTGCCATCAAATCAAGTGTCCATCCGGGCGCGATAGCCGGCGCGCCCGCTTTCAAAGTGTCAGCATCGAACTTGCCGACGAAGGAGATGTGGCCCATCGGATAGTCCCAATTTCTGGAGGCGAAATAGAAATCATTGATCGCGAGCGTCTTTTGAAAGATTGTTGGGTTTGGACATTTTGAAAGTGCCATCAGCACTGAGTTGATGTGGCCCATGTAATGACGGCCCACAACATCTGAGCCATTAGCAAGACCATTCGAATGACTGTCGTTCGCCGAGCGCAACAACAACGCCGCGGAATTGACTGCACCACACGAGACAACGACGATATCGCCCGAATACTCCTCGCGAACTCCGTTGCGATCCACAACCACTTTGCTGACTTCGCGAGCGTTCCCGTTGGTTTCCAGACGCATGACCTTCGCGTTTGTAACCAGCGAAACATTCGCATGCTCGAGAGCGGGGTCAACACAGATTGTCTGCGCATCAGACTTCGCGCCAATCAAACACGGATGACCATCACAAGTGTTACACCGGATACACGGACTCTTCCGCGGGTTCTTTTCGTCGATCCGGATCCCCAACGGCACGTGGAACGGGTTTAGGCCCGCACGCTCGAGATCGTCGTGGAGATGCTGAATGCGTTGTTCGTGACTTACTGCCGGATACTTGTACGGCGCGCTGGCCCAGGACTCCGTAGGATCCTCACCACGATTTCCGTGTACCTGATAAAGATGCTCGGCCTTCGTGTAATAGGGTTCCAGCTCGTCGTAAGTGATGGGCCATGCAGGAGAGATTCCACCATGATGTCGAATCTCACCAAAGTCTTCTTTTCGCAGACGAAAGAGAGCAGCGCCGTAAAACTTCGTGTTACCACCGACGAAATAGTTCGTGTGCGGATGTAGCTCCTTACCTTCACTATCGCGCCACGCCTCTTTGGTGTTGTATTTACCCTCGAGATTTACAGCGCGCGTGCTCCAGTTGTCTTTTTCACGCGGAACGTAATCGCCGCGCTCGAGTAGAAGAATTTTCTTGCCCGAGGGCGCGAGTTTGTAAGCAAGCGTACCGCCGCCCGCGCCCGTGCCGATGATGATTACGTCGTAATGATTGTTGCTCGTCATGATGGCACTCCGTCTGCTGGAGTTACTGCATATTCATCGATTGCATTGATGTGTTCATCAACGGCGCTGTGCCGAAGTTCACACTGAAGCGCTTGCACCAGATCGTGACTGCGCGATACTTCGCCAGATCGGCATTCGCGGGCAGGTCATAGTTCTGATCGCCGATATTTCCTTTTAAGGAGCCAAGGTCGACGAATCCCGCCTTTGTAACTGTGTCGTTGTCTTTAGCGTCTTGTGCTGCGACGAGATAGACGTGCACGTCTGGACCATTCGACGTTTCGAAGTTCGTCAGTCGCAGAGTCTTCTTACCACCCGCGAGCTGAAACACTGTGGCCATGCCTCTGGTTTCATGTGCGCCATTGTGAAACTCTCCTGAAGCGAGTTGATCGCTCGCTGCTGACGCGGTCGGAAACTGTTCGTTTACTTTTTGATTGATGAAGAGACGCTCGGGTCGAAACGCATACCACGCGCCTGCGACGGCGACGATCAGTACGAGTAAGGCTACCTTCAATTTGTTCGACATGTTTTGGGAAAAAGCTCCTTATCTGATTTCGTAACCGATTGTTGGTCGAGGCTGAAAGCAAATCCTTACAAACTGATTTCAGGCCGCAGCAGCGCGGCAGGAAAACCATTCGGTTTCCAGCATCTCTCTCAGTTTGGCGCGGCCACGATGAAGCGTTACCCACAGGTTATTCGGCGTAACGTTGAGGATTTCACAGATCTCGTCGGAGGTGAGGCCATCGATTTCGCGTAACGTGAAGGCGACGGCCATCTGTTGCGGCAGCCGTGACAAGCAGCGATCGAATGCTTCCCAAAACTCGCGCGACTCGATGAGCTGGGCGGCATCGACAGGCCAACTCAGCGGTGCTCGATCCTCACGCCAGTGACCGCGCCATGCTCCCTCATTCTCAAACCATTCGCAGTCTTCGTCGTCAGCCTTCAATTGAAATTGCGCGGTTTTGGCCGCGCGACGAAAGTAATCGACTACCTTGTGTTTCATAATTCCAACGAGCCATGTCCGTTCCGAGCTCCGGCCCGCATGACTTTGATAGGAACTGATTGCGGCGAGCAGCGTTTCCTGTAGCAGATCCTCGGCGACGGCAGCATCGCGCACTCGCATCAGGGCATACCGGTAAAGGTAATTTCCGTATTTATCCAACCATCCGGTTGGCTCAAGTCCGCGTTTTTTGTCGGTAGATTCCAATGCCTCGACCTCTGGGTTGAAGCGGTTGAACTGCACTGTCTGGAACTGGTGTTGACTGATCGTCTCTGAGTGATTAGACGTGGGAATTGCAGATGGGATGCAGAATTTCTAGTCGAGTGAGCAACAGAGACCAAAACATCTATTTGTTTGACCGCCTTGTTTGAAAGAATTATTGTAAGAGCCAGTGAAAGCACGCGAACTCGTGAAGCTCATTGAGAAGGATGGATGGTATTGGCTGCGAACGAAAGGAAGTCATCATCAATACAAACATCAAACAAAACCCGGACTAGTGACAATACCGGGTCGCCCCGGCGATGATTTGGCAGTCGGTACCTTGAACAATATCCTTAAGCAGGCAGGATTGAAGCAATGAAGAAATATTTGATTATCGTCGAAAAAACAGATACCGGTTATTCAGCGTACTCCCCGGATATACCCGGCTGCGGTTCGACCGGGCAGACCAAACAAGAAGTCGAGCGCAATATTCAAGAAGCTATTCAGTTCCACATTGAAGGTCTGCTCGAAGAAGGCTACCCCGTTCCCGAACCATCCACCTACTCTTCATACATTGACGTGGCAGCATAACACTCAAGAAGCGTTAACAGCATCATCACGAACTATCCCCGGTGCTCGCCAGGTAAGACAATGGCCCTTGAGCCGGAGAGCACCGACCAATCCTCCGTTTCTGTTTGCGACGTGAACGGACCGATTTTCCGCTCCAGGAATCTGAACCATTTCCTTCCAAGATCATCGATGAATTGCACAAGTTGATCTGTCGCGCGATCGCTATAGGATGGAATCCAAACCAATTTGGGTTCATTCGAACCCGCCACCTCTACATAGCGATTGACCGTGACGTAGAGAAAGCAGTCAATTGACGAATAGGAGTGAACCAGAGCATCGCAGGCCAATGCGTGAACTAAATCTGGCGCCATGCCAGTGAATCCGTCGTTGACGAAGATCAGCGTTCCATGGGGCTTTGTGAAGCCCAGAGCATCCTTTGTCTCCCGGACCTGCCGGTTCGCCTTCTTCAGTATCCGGAGGAGCGGAGGCCTTGCGAGACGAATGAATTCGATTCGGAACCAAGGTGGATATCGGCCGTCCCCGCCAAATAGTAGAGGGCGCCATGTCGGATCTTCCTTCGTCAACCGGACAAGGAGTCGGTCGAATCCTCGCTTCGCTGCACCCGTGCGAAGGAATTCAGTTTCGATCTCCTTCAGCTCTAGGACCGCCTCCACATCCGCGAACAAATAATCAGCGTTATCAAAATTTGGAGATTTTGAGAGATAGTCAGCAATACGCTTACCACCGACCGTGGTAACGAATTCGTTCCAAGTCGCCTCTACCGGCAATGGTTCATGTGGTCCTACGTCCCAGAATCCTGGTATCTCAGCCATTGTGTAGATTCCGTGCGGCTTGCAGTTAGTAACTCTTGATCCACGCCACTCACTGCATGCTCGTTACCCTGCGACCATTGCTAAAGCTAATCTTTGTTAGCTTGCTCTTCCCCTGCTTCTGCCCAGAAATTCCGATTCGCAGCTGCCCAATTGATGTGAGCGGCCAAGCCATCGAGATCTGGGAACAAAGTCATTTTATTGATTCCGTAGAAAGATAAATCAAACGAAAGCTGTTTGGTGTACGACTTGTCAATTATTAGCTTTTCCAAAGTATCTTCAGGCCGCAGTCCCCTATTTAGTGAAAGATCTGGAGGAGAATGTACTGTGAAAATACCGCCTTGACGGGTGATTCTTTGAGCAACTCCTTTTGGTTTGAACCTGATTACACCTTCATATTCGAATGGTGTCGCTTCATCTCTCCTCACATACCACTTCGAATAATAGGCGAAAACAACAGCGTCTGTTTCGTGACCTTCCGAAACAGCGAAAAAGGCAGCGGATAAAGCGTTGTACGACCAATCAAGGAGTCGAGTAGCAAGTCCATGGTGTTGTGCCACTGCCAAGGAGTCCCACATGTCCAACTTAGACAAATCAGTGAACTCCACAGCTCGCCTAAGCCAACCATTAAAATTGACCTCATCATTTGAGTTGATATATGGCTGTCGTCCGGCTTTAGGTATTAGCTCCCACTCTGGGTTCGAGTGTCCGCGAAACAACCAGAGATTGCTTCTCTGATAAGGCTCAAGTGTTTCATGAAATTCGGTGAATGATTTAATGCGAATCTCTTTCATGCGTGATCAATATTGGAAATGTATGTCATCGAACCGCCTGTTGGTGAAGTTTGGATCATCGTGACCTGCAAACCTTTCTAAATCTCAAGCTTGCAGGTCGCCCTGAAACAGTTTACAGCATCTGCGAATGGCGGCGCTCAGAGAGAGTTAAGATCCTCCAAAAATAGCGTTGAACTGGCGTAATGTATATAGGGCCAAAGCAACGGTGCATATACATCCCCCGGAAACTCGCAACAACTTTGAGGGTTGGAGTATGCTTCGGTGCCTTTATTCTTTTGAGGAGAGTTCCCAGTGGGGTTTTTGGCCGAAATTGATGAGGCTTCGGGGGCCGAGGGGCTGTCGACGCTGAAGCGAAACTTTGGCTTGGTGCCGAAGATTTATCGTGCGCAACTGCTCCGGCCGGATCTTGTTGAGGCGGAGGTCCAACTCGTGGACCGACTGCTGTTTAGCAAAGGTGCGTTAACGCGAGTGCAGAAAGAGTTTATTCTGCTGGCCGTATCAGCCGAGAATAACAACTCCTACTTTCCCGCTCTTCATTGTCAAACGTTGCAGTTTTTGGGTGTAAAGCCTGAACAGTCGCAACAAGTCGCCATTGATCATCGTGAGGCGAATCTTTCGGAGTCGGAGATGATCTTGCTCGACTTCGCTCGTAAGCTTGCCTCGGAGCCGCATTCGTTTACCGATGTTGATGTTGAATCGTTGCGCAAGTCGAATTTCAACGACGAACAAATACTCGAAGCAGTGCTGATGGTTGGAGTTACCCAGTTGCTCAACTGTGTGCAAATGGGATTGGGTACTGAACCGGATTTCAAACCGCGCCTAACATTTCCTTTAAAAGAAGTGAATCCGGCCGTCGCTGGAGAGCGTCAAATACTTGAGCCGGAGTTCGCGGGCGAGTTTGTGTCTGACGATCCGGACTTTGAAATCGTCGCACGGGTTAAGAATGGAGAGGCTGATGCCTTCGAAGAATTGGTGCGAAAGCACGGGCGTCGAGTTTATCGCAGCTTAATCGGTATACTCGGCAGTGCTGAGGAAGCGGAAGACGCATTACAGGACGCATTCTTAAAGGCTTTTCAGCATCTTCCGAAATTCGAGGCGCGTTCGCGATTCTCAACATGGCTCGTCAGAATCGCCATCAACACTGGAGTGCAACGGTTGCGAAGTCGGAAAGACTTTGACAGTCTTGATGAAGAAAGTGAAGAATTCAAGCCACGAAATATTCAGGCCTGGACCGACAGTCCGGAAGAGTTTTATTCACGCGAAGAGCTCAGGAGATTGGTCGAAAAGGAAGTGATGAAACTACCGATAAAATACCGGGTTGCGCTGATGCTCCGAGACTTGGAAGAACTTTCGACTGAGGACGCGGCAGCAGCCTTGGGTCTCACGGTGCCGGGTCTGAAAGCGCGCGTGTTGCGAGGACGATTGATGCTGCGTGAATCGATGGTGCCGTACTTTTCTAAAACCGGCGCGAGTAAATCATGATTAGCTGCCAGGACTTTATTAGCGAGTTGGGAAACCTTCTCGACGACGACGTAGCGAGCGAGATTCGCGAGCAACTCGCAGGTCACCTGGCTCACTGCAACACGTGTCAGGTGCTTTATGATTCGACTCGCAAGACACTGCGCATCGTCACTGAAAGTGGATCGTTTGAATATCCCGAGCCGATTGCGGAGCCGCTGGTGACGAAGGTTATGGATCGGATCCGATCCGAGCCGCAGATAGATGCAGATTAACGCAGATCTGCGTCGATCTGCGTTTATCTGCGGCTAAGTTCCGACTGCTTTGCTCTTCTCGAGATCGATTCGTATTTTGTAATCCGGCACGGTACCCAGACCAAAGCCGACGTAATTCGCAAGCTTCGCCAGACCAACGCACATCACTGCTTCCAGTATCTGCTGATCGTTGAAGCCGTAAGTTTTCAGATCGTCTATGTCGTCCTGCGTGACCTTCAGTGGGTGATTGTTCAGCTTCAGTGTGAAGTTAAGAAGTGCTTTATCAACGATGGAAAGATCTGTCGACATATGATCGAGCGCGATCTGCTCGGGCTCAGGTCCTTCGATCTTGAGCATGCGAATGATTTCGCAGTGCGCAGTTACGCAGTAAGCGCTTAGATTTGCTGCCGAACAGACGAGAAACACGTACTCTTTCAATTGCCGCGAGAGCGCGCCTTCGTTTAAGAGGATCGCTTCGACCAATTGCACCTGGGCATCGATAAGATCAGGCCGTGCGGTTTGTGCCTTGAAGTAATTTGGAATGAAACCGTAGTCTTCCTTGATTAGCTTGAGAGTGGGGAAGTCTTCTTCATTAAACGGGGCTTCGCGAATGTAGGTCATCGGTCCCTCCTTTGGGGGAAGTCCGGAGCGGACTTCGACGGAATGCTACGACCGTTGTAATTGGAGCGTCAAGATCACTCGATGGACCAACAGCGAATAGTAGTTTTTGGAACAGGTGGCGTCGGTGGATATTTTGGCGGCCGTCTCGCACAAACGGACGCGGACGTAACCTTTATTGCCCGTGGCGAGCATTTAAACGCGATCAGAGCGAATGGGCTGAGGGTTGATAGCCCACAGGGCGACTTCGTGATCCGTCCAGCAAAAGCCACGGATGATGTCAGCGACATCGGCGAGGTCGATCTTGTAATTCTCGGCGTCAAGGCGTGGCAAGTGCCCGAAGCTGCGCGCGCGATAAAACCTCTTGTCGGGTCAAATACAACGGTGCTTCCGTTGCAAAATGGCGTTGATGCTGTGCCGCAGCTCGTCCATGAGCTAGGCTCCCGCAAGGTGATTGGTGGACTTTGCAAGATTGTCAGTTTCGTAGTCGAGCCTGGTCATATTCGACATGCCGGTTTCATACCTTCAATTGTCATCGGAGAGCTCGACAATCGACGAACCGAGCGCATCGCGAGAATCGAAGACGTATTTAAGCGTGCCGGTTTGGATATAGCTATCGCGAGAGACATTCAAGTCGCGCTCTGGATGAAGTTTCTCTTCATTGCCTCGTTTAGCGGAGTAGGCGCCGTTGCTAACGCACCCGCTGGAATAATCCGCACAGATCCGAAATGGCGTGCACAAATACTAAGCGCGATGGAAGAAATTTACGCGCTGGCCCACGCACGCGGAATTGAGCTGCCGCCGGACTCAGTTTCCAGCGTATTGGCCTATGTCGATGAACTACCTGAAGACGCGACCAGCTCGATGCAACGCGATATCGCCGCTGGAAAACCTTCGGAACTCCAGTCACAGAACGGAGCAGTCGTACGCATGGCGCATGAAACCGGCGTCGAAGTTCCAACGCACGAGTTCATCTACTACACGTTGAAACAATCCGAGGAGTAGGACACATGCGAATTTTCACGTGTCTGGGTTTTATGATCATTGCAATGCTTAACAATTCATGCGCGCAGTCAGCAGCAGTCGTACCCTCAAACGCATCGGCTAATTCTCAATCCGCCCACAATTCCGAAGATGAATTTGCAGTCAATGAAAGACCGTTGAAGCTTCCTTTATCGCGGCCGAAGATCGTGGTGATAAAGAGTAAGCGCCGCTTAATGTTGTACTCAGGCGATGAGTTGGTTCGGAAGTACCGAGTGGGTCTGGGCCTAAGTCCCATAGAAGATAAGATTGAGGAGGGAGATCGTCGGACGCCGGAAGGTGAGTTTTATGTTTTCGTTAAGAATGATAGAAGCGCCTATTACCTTTCGCTCGGATTGAGTTATCCCAACATTGAAGATGCTGAACGCGGTTTGCGCGACGGCCTGATCAATCAAGAACAGTACAACCAGATAGTGCGAGCAATCCGTGCGAGGAGCGCACCGCCGCAAAATACACGGCTCGGGGGCCTGATATATATTCATGGAAACGGCTCCCAAAGTGATTGGACGTGGGGTTGCGTGGCATTAAACGATAACGATATTCGAGAACTCTTCGATGCAGTCCCCAAAGGTACGCAAGTTGTCATCGAGCATTAAGCCCGCATTTGTGCTTCTTCGTGGCTAATTTTCGAAAATCAGATCTGCATTGTCCCGAGGTTTGTCCTGGGCCAGGTGAATTCTTTGGGCCGGGAAATAGATGGTATCGTAAGCAGCGATCGTGTTTGCGGGCGACAATCCCTCCTGCGCGCGATCGATGGCGCGAGCCAGGGCTGTCGGAAACGAGCAATCAATCCAGATAGTCAGATCGAAATGCTTTCGGTATTGCGGCTTAAATAGAAAGATTCCTTCGACCAACACGACCGACACATCCTTAACATCGTAGGTGTGCTTGCGGTAGCGTGATGCAGTTTCCTCTACGAAATCAGCCACCAGATGAACCGATCGTCGATCCCGCAGCGGTATTACGAGCTTCGTGAAGAACTCGTCAAAACGAATTGCGTTTTCATAGAAGTTTTCTGCTGGAGCACGCTGATCGAATCGCTTTTCGGGCAGATTCAACCAACCATCTACATTCACTATCGCTGATATGACACCGTGCAGCGCAAGATGTGCTTCGAGCTGACGCGCAAGATAACCCTTCCCGCAGCCGTCAATACCGCTAACGCCAACCAGCAGGCTGCGGGTATCGGCAACGCTCGCGCGCCGCTCGAGGATTTTCCGAATTACTTCATCGATACGACACATGATTTCGCACTCTCTTACGTGGAATGGCGTACGCCGGCGATGTTGAGACGAATGCGGTACAAGCCGGAGCGGGCGCAGAGATACAGCGTTTTGCCGTCAGCATCGCCCCAGGCAAAGTTGTGCGCGTGTCTCGGCGTGATGATCGTGCCCAGATGTTTGCCTTCCGGCGAGATCACCCATAACCCGCCCGGCGCTGAGACGTAGAGATTTCCGTTTTGATCGACTTTGATTCCATCCAGACCATCCTCGCCGGGAGCGCTCGTGAAATCGAAAAACAGTCTGCCATTCTTGAGCGTTCCATCCGGCTGTACTTCGTAACGGATGATTGCTTTGTGCTTGTCTCCAATCTCACTGACAGGCTCGTCTTCCTTGCGCAATTCCTGACCGGTCAACGAACGTGGCCAGTTGCCGACGTACAAATATTTTTCATCCGGCGACAACGCGATTCCGTTTGGTCCAGTGAAGTCTTTGCTCACCAGTTGTAACTTGCCTTTGTAGATTGAGTAGACACCACTGAACGGAAGCTGCTTGCGCGAGTCATTAAAGAACTTTGGAAAACCAAACGGCGGATCGGTAAAAAACAACGTGCCGTCCGATCGATAGACGAGATCGTTCGGACTGTTGAGCCGCTTGCCCTCATAACTGTCCGCCAGCACGGTTTGTGTACCATCGTTTTCATCACGAACAACACGATGGTTGCCGTGCTGATTGATCGTCAGGCGTCCTTGGGGATCGAGCGTCAGTCCATTTGAGCCGGGCTGCCCATATTCGGCGATGTCCGCGCCGGAATAGCCGCTGGGCGTGCGAAACACTTCCAACTTTCCTTCCTCATTTCCATTCGGCGTGTACTTGTAAATCGTATTCGCATTCGGATCGCTGAACAGAAGATAACCGCCATCCTTGTTGACCCATACTGGTCCTTCGATAAATTGGAAACCTTCGGCCAGTTTGTAGACTTTCGGATTCGGACCAATAATCTCGTTCATCGCCGGATCGTTTCGAACAACTTCAACATTGACTTCGCTGGGCGTCACTGTCACTGGTCCAGGCATAACTTTGTAGAAGCCCAGGCGCGCGTAACGCATCCAGATAAAGTTTGTTGGCGGATTTGAAAGCGGACCATTGATACCGAAAATCGCGAGCTGGATCTGTTGTTTTGGCTTGACGTTGCGACCAACCACGAGGTGGTTCTCTGCATTCCAACCCGCGATCACAGAGCCACCCGACTGGCCCAACGCACGCGATAGCTCGCCGTCGACCCAGATCTCGGCGTAATCATCAAGTGACGTTTCGAAGACGACAGTAGATCCGGTTGGATCGAAATCTCCGACACGATCCGGGATAGTCAGTTTGATCCGGTACCAGCTAAAACCGAGTCGACCATTACCACGACGCTGGTCCAGACTCGTTGGACTGATCATTTCCCATTTCGAGTCGTCGAAATCTACGCCACCGGCGTGCGGCGTATAGTCGTACGTTTTCACAGGTGCGCCAGTCGGCTGTTTGTCCTGACCTGGTCCGCGAAAATCAACCTCGACGATTTTCGTGTCGCTGTAGCGCCAATTGCCTTCGGTTAGAGCCATCACCAGAAGCAAAGGCTAAATCAATTGTCGCCTCCGGTTTTCCAGTCGGAACTTCGGAACCTTTCGTCGCCTGCGTTAATCTCGGGCAAAAAATCACGTACAGCGACGCACCGAGGATGATCAGCGAAATGATTGATGGTATGTATCTGCGCGTTTTCATTTGCAACCTCCGACTCAGCGGACCTTGATTGTGTAGTAAAGAAACGTGCCGCTGACTTCCTTAAACCAGTGCGGCGTATTGTTCGGCACGATGATTACGTCGCCCTTCTTTAGTTGCCGTGTATCGCCGCCTTCGATATTCGAGCCGCGAATCTCGTTGGGCGCGATCTCTTTTGGCTCGAGTGCAGTTCCACCCGTCACCAACGTCGCATTACCTTCGACCACGTAGATGATGTCCGTATCGAGCGTGTGGATTTCAGCGAGACCAGGTTTCTCCCGGCGGCTGGTGTGGACCATGTAATTACGGTTAGTTCCGTCAAGGAGCACCCCACCTTTGGAGAACGATGTGCTTACCTGACTCGCATCAAAGAACAACACAGGCGATTTGCTCATTTGCGTGTCGGCTGCTTTCGTCTCACCCGTGAACACACTTGCGCCGGCCATTGCCAGCTCTTCATCCTGCTGCGCGCTCGCCGCGCCGCTGACGCCAACGCCGCCTACGATCTGACCGTCGATCGTGATCGGGATTCCACCTTGCAGAGGAGTGAAGTACGCATCGGGCAATGCGACCATTGCCGTGCGACCATTCTTGATGATGTCTTCGAAGGCTTTGGTCGGACGCTTGAAGAGAACGGCAGTGCGCGCTTTGCCGATGGAGATGTTTGCGCCGGCAGCGAACGTGCCATCCAATCTCTCGAGCGCCATGAGATTGCCACCTTCGTCAACGACTGCAATCACTCCGCCAGGCGCATTAACTTTTTTCGCGTATGCGACGGCGCCTGCGATTACTTTGTGCGCGCCATCGATTGATAAGGTCTTTCGCTCCACGATCTGCGACTGAGCAGTTGCGGCGAATGCCGATAGTAAGAGTGCGACGGTTAATAGTTTCATGATGACTTGGATCCTTTCTTATCCGCAGATTACATAGATGGATTGATGGTGATACGCAGCACGTCGGTAGTCGCCGGGTAAGTAAAGCCGTCCTTAACTGGTCCGACTTTCTTTCTTTCCGAGGTTCCGGTATTCGCACTCTTCTGTCGCGGCGCCTGGTTTGGACCAATACCGGGCTCTTCATTCACTTCAGTGCCGGCATCCCACAAGCCAAATTGAGAAGTAACATCGCCACTCAGCGGCTTGCCGTCCTTGTCGAACAGATCAATGCCGTTCTCGTTTCCGAAGAACAGATCGTTTGACTGGCCAAACATGAAAGTGATGAACAAATGAGCGCCGGGCGACGCCATTACCTCGAATTCAAATGCAGCGCCTGGAGTAACTGGTCCAGGCATTGAAGTGCCGGCAGGAGTGTTGAAGGTTCCGTTGGTAAGAACACCCGCGTGATGACTCGCAACCCGTATCAACATTTCCGGGTTGCCGTCTTCAGCCTGGGCTTCGAGTCCGGTATGTCCGGCGTAACTTCCGACTTTGAAAAGCGGATTACCGGAGCCGCGATGAATGCTGTACGCGCCCGGTGAAATCGCGAAAGGCCACCTCATTCCATTTGAAGCAGTAAAGCCATCCGCGTTGGAAATATTCTCGATACGCACTTTGAATTTCATTGGGGCTTTGCGCGTAGGATTGCTCATCTGTCCGAATGCGGTGATTGACAAAGCAGCAGTCGCAATCACAGCAGCTAACATGATTCGTTTCATAACTAAATCTCTCCTTATAATGGTTGGTATTCAGCCTTCGAAGTTGCACTTGAAGATGCAACGTTGATTGTTGTGGTGGTGAAACTTGGCACAGGCGGCCTGCCGACGAGTTTTGCCCCTCGTGAAAACTTCCGCAGCCAACAGCATTCCAACAGGCGGCGCGA
>DASUYO010000536.1:0-6094 GCA_036377375.1 Pyrinomonadaceae bacterium | reverse complement strand
GGAGCGCGTCGCCGCTGGTAACGTAATCAACCCGACCCCAGCCCTGAAGGGGCGTAATGCGTGGGATATTTCGGCCCTTCAGGCCTTGTGCTTGCACTGTTCGTAACCAGGGGCGACGCGCTCCGCTTCGCTGCGCGCTTGCCCCTGGCTTTCATATTCCGCGCCTTCGGCGCTAAGCACAAAACTATTTTTGCATTAGCGCGAGAGTCGTGGCGGTGCGTAGCTGCCACGACTTTGCTTTCTGCGACTCCGCGATCGCCATCGATCGTCTGAAACAGTCTTCTGCATTCGCCAGATTTTCTGTTGACTGTTTTACCAACAACTCGCCTTTGAGTCGATATAGCTCAGCTTCGTAATAACGTTCACCTTTGCTGTTCACCAGAGCCATTGCTTCGTCGAGCAATTGAATTGCTTCGTCTGTTTGATCGAGTTTAGACAACACTTCAGCCAGCATAGCAAGGAAGTGTGGCCGAACAAGAAAGGTCCCTGTTGCATCAAGCCCGGCCAGCCCCTCGCGCATTTGATCTATCGCTTCACGCTCACCGCCCTGTTGACTCAATGCCCAGCCCTGCATGATCGCCGCCATCGCGCCATACAAAACCAGGCCATGCTCACGCGAGATATCGATAACAGATTCAGCGTAATATTGGGCCATCACGTGGTCGCGACGAAAATGATAAAGAAAGCTTGCAAAGCAAGCCGCATGGGCCAACCCCTGTGGCTCAGACAACTCACGAGCGCGCGTTAACGCCTCCTCCATCGTTTTCAGCGACTCATCAGTCCGGCCGACAAACCAAAGCGCCCAGGCTGCGAAACACGGCATAGCGACGCCGGGATTCAATGCATAAAGAAACGAGTCGTCTCGATGTTGAGCCGGATCGTAAAGTGCAAGTGCCTTTTCGTAATGGTGCAACGCGAGCTCAAAATTGCCGACGTGAGTAAACGTGATCTCCAAAGCCCAGTGACCGCGCATCGCCAATCCTGTATAAGGCAGTCGCTCAGCGAGACTCAGAAATTCCTCGGCGATGTCGCGCGCAGTATCTAACTCCGCGCTCAACGTATAAAAAGTCCACAATCCCCAAAGCACTTCTGAGACATCAGGCGTGTCGCCTAATTGGTCATACAGCTCACGCGCCTTCATGTAGACTCGTCCGACATTAGGCGAGGCATAACCCTCGATCGCGATCAAAGGCACACCAAGTGTCAGGTGCAGACACATCGCTTCGTTCATCGTTTCCGGAGTATTTGGCAGCTTGCTGGTCAGCTCAATACCGTGTTGCGCCAGGCCAACCGCTTCTTTGTAGGCAAAGCGACGAATGGCAGTGTTTGCACCGAGCTTGAGATAGTGTGCGGCGCGCCTGTAGTCGCGGCCACGCTCAAAATGCATTGCGAGCTCAGTCGCAATCTCAACAGCCCGTTCGCCGTACACCTCCTCACCGCGCTCGCCAATCAGCCGGTGCATTTGCACACGCCGCGACACAGGCAAACGTTCATACAAAACGTTCTGATACAACGCGTGCACGAAGCCATAGCGTGTCGCGACTTCTCCGTTCGGCAACTCATGAATGCCGCAATCCTGAATGTATTGCCGCTGACGAGCCAACTCACCGCAGCGTTCCTCCACGACGAGCGGATCCTCCTCAAGTCCGGCCGCGAGTGCGAGCGTCGAAAACTCCACGCCGGCCACACTCGCGGCTTCAAGTGTCCTTTCCTTTTCCGGTCCCAGATGATTGACCTGTCTTTCGATCATCTGCCTGATATTGTCAGGCACGCCGAGCTCGACCTGATCAATGTCGGCATCCAAGTGCCAACCATCTTCACGCTGAACGAGCAGCCGCGACTCCAGCAGATAGTCAACGGTATTCACCATAAACAGCGGATTGCCATCCGTGCGTTTATGTATCAACGAAGCCAGACCCGCAGGAAATCGATTACCAAAAAACCTGACCCCCAGGTATTCCGACACGGCTGCCGTAGTCAGATATTCAAGTGGCAACTCTTTACACAACTGCTTCGTTTGTAACTCCTGTTTGACCGCTTTCAGCGGATGACCACTAACTGTCAGCTCCACATTTCGATAAGTTCCAATCAACATCAGGTGACTGCGGTGCCGTTGCGTAGCTAAATAAGAGATGAGATCGAGCGTCGAGTAATCGCTCCAGTGCAGGTCTTCGAGAATCAGCACCAGCGGCACTTCCGCTGACAGCAAATCCAAAGTCTCACCCATCTCGCGCAACATCCGCTCGCGTGTAGCGCCGGACATTTCTGTGCTCAACAACTCACGATCGGACGGGCTCAACAGCCAGGGCATTTGCAACAGCCACAGCGGCGCGTGCGCTCGGAGTAACTCGGTGACTTCTTGTTGTTTACGGCACAAGCGTCCGATTGCTTCCAGCACCGGCAAGTACGCTTCACCAGTTCCGTACTGATCCAGACATTGGCCTCGGCCGACGCGAACAGTTCCGTCAGCCGGAATCATTCGCGCAAACGCGTCGACTAACGCTGTCTTCCCAATCCCGGCTTCACCCGTGACAAATACGATCTGACGCTCTCCACGCATCATTCGCCGCAGCCAGCGTTGCATTCGTGCCAACGCCTCCTCGCGACCGACAACTCCGACATTCACGTAAAACGCGCCCGAGTGAAAACTGTCGAAGGTCGGTTGAGTTTGCTCCGGTTCGCCGAGCTGACCAATGAAGCGATAGCCACGGCGATGTGCAGTCTCAATAAATCTTGGAGTTTTTGGATCGTCATCCAGCGCTTCTCTCAATTCGCCAATCGTGACTTTGAGGACCGCATCGGTGACAAAAGTTTCCGGCCAGACGGCATTCAGTAGCTCATCCTTGGTGACGAGCTGCCGGGGATGTTGCAGGAGATAGTTGAGGAGTTCGAATGCTTTAGGCCTGATTTTAATCTCTTCAGAGCCTCTCCAGAGACATTCGTTAACGAGATCGAGGGAAAAGCGATCGAAGGCTATTCGCTTGGCGTTCGCAATCGGCTTCACAGAAGTTACCGAAAACTTACCGAACTTTTAGGACTCATTAACCATGTTTGGCCCATTGTCCTCCTCTAACGGAGGGATGGCAAACGGGGCAGTGTGAAAGGCCCCATAAAGAGCCACGCGTTAAAGAGAGGCAAAAAGGACTAATTAATGAACAAATATTTTCTTACGAACCACAGCCGGTTCACTGAGAAGGAGAACGATGAGTAAACGTAGTGAAGAACTTGCCCGTCGACTTGAGCTCGGTGCAATTGCCCTCGAGGCTTTTGCGAGCTCTCTCACGGACATTGAATGGCAAAGCCGTGTTCCGAAAGACGGCCGCAAGATTGGCGTGGTTGTGCATCACGTCGCGAGTGTTTATCCGCTCGAGATCGAGTTGGCCCAGACAGTAGCCGGCGGCAAGGCGGTGGAAGGCGTGACCATGGCAGTCATCGACGACATGAATGCCGCACATGCGAAGAAGAACGACGGTATCACTAAAGAAGAGACACTCGAGTTACTGCGGCGAAACAGTGCCGCGGCCGCAGCGGCAATTCGCAAGATTACTAACGAGCAACTGGATGCAGCAGCGCCCGTATCGCTCTACGCGAATGCGCCGCTGACGTGCCAATTCGTGCTTGAGGACCACGCGGTGAGACACAGCTATCACCATCTCGCGAAGATTCGTGCGGCTTTGGAGCAGAAGAGGATGGCTGCTTGAGTAAGTAAACAATTATTGGGTGATTAAGCGCCAGGAAGTACGAAAGCAATGAATTTCGAAGAAGCAGCTTTGCCGCACCTCGATGCAGCGTACAACCTGGCGCGTTGGTTAACCCGTAACGAAGATGATGCGCAGGATGTGGTCCAGGAAGCTTACCTGCGCGCGTTGAGGTTTTTTGATGGGTTTCGCGGGTCAGACGCTCGGGCGTGGTTGTTAACCATTGTGCGGAACACCTGCTACACGTGGTTAAAACGGAAGAGATCGGCAGAGATTGCATGCGACTTCGACGAAGCCGAGTATGCGAGGGAATCTGCCGAGCCTGATCCCGAAACCTTGCAGATTATCAAAGCGCAAACGCAATTAGTGGCTGAAGCTATTGAAAGATTGCCAGATGAGTTTCGCGAAGTAGTGGTGCTGAGGGAATTGGAGGAGCTCTCTTACAAAGAGATCGCTGCTGTTACAGGAGTACCGATAGGCACCGTTATGTCGCGACTCGCGCGCGCGCGTAAGCGGCTACTCGCTTCTTTAACCGTAAGACCACCGCAACGTGCAGCGCACGCGCTTCATGTAGTGAGGTCGAGAGTTGAACACAGAACCGAGCGCGGTAGCGCCGGGTCAGTGTGCCAGAGGGGACCTCTTAATGAGGTTGACCCGGCGCTACCGCGCTCGGTTCTGTGCGCGAGGGAATAACTGAATCGCCCGAACGGTCTATAGATTCAGAAAGGGGATTCAGACTTCAGGAAAGTAAGAGGAGATTTCTATGAAGAAAGTAGTTGTAAAGGGGTTCATCAAACTTGGATTACTCGCAGTGATAGCAGTCGTCGGAGCGGGTACGTCTGCGAAGGCGCAGTCTCTGGAGAGCAGATTAACCGCGAACATTCCGTTCGATTTTACCGTGAGCAACAAGAAGCTGTCGGCTGGTGAGTATTGGATCGGCCGTGCAACACAAAATAATGGGGATTCCGTTGTGAGAATCAGCAGCGTGGACGGCCACGCGACTGTATCTCGCTTGACGAACCCTGTTGTCACCTTCACTCCGAACCGGCAAGCCAGGCTGATTTTTCACCGGTACGGAGATGAGTACTTTTTATTTCAGATTTGGCCGGCTGGTGCCACCGATGGACGGGTGCTGCCGAAATCACGCAGTGAACGTGAAGTTGAAATCAAAACTAACGACGCTATTGGGCGGGTAGGACTGAAAGCGCCGAACGTAGAGACAGTAACGATATTGGTCAATGTGCAGTGATGTTTTCCGCGGGGGGACACGACGGTGGTTATCGATCCAAATGTGCAACTCGCTGCTGCCGGCGACATGGCAGCATTCGAGGAGGTTTATCGCACGTACCACCGTCGTGTTTACACACATTGTTTGCGCATGACGCGAAACGTGGCCGAAGCAGAAGACCTGACCCAGGAAGTGTTCATCCAGGTCTTTCGCAAGTTGAAAACTTTTCGCGGTGAATCGCTGTTTACGACGTGGCTTCACCGGCTGACGGTGAACGCAGTGCTGATGCACTTTCGCAAACTCAAGGTGCGACCGGAGCGAACAACCGATGATGGTGAAATGCCGAACAAGTTTCCAACTGCACGGGAATGGTCCAGCACAGCGAGACTCATGGATCGCATCACGTTGAATGAGGCGCTCGCGCAATTGTCACCGGGTTATCGCGCGGTGTTTATACTTCACGATTTGGAAGGATATGAGCACCACCAGATCAGTGAGATCCTCGGATGCGCGGTGGGCACGTCAAAATCGCAGTTGCATAAGGCGCGATTCAAGCTGCGCCGCTTACTCAAGCGCCGAAGACAACATGCGGCGCGTAATTGTGAGAACGGGCGGCCACGGAGGGCCGCCCCTACAGTTGTTTCGATTCACGCCTCTTTCGTCGAATGCGCCCGATGAGCAACAACTGTAGGGGCGGCCCTCCGTGGCCGCCCGTTGCCGAGTTTTATTGGGGTCGAGAAATTCATTCCAACCGGTAGTTTGGTGCTTCTTTTGTGATGATCACGTCGTGGACGTGCGATTCCTTCAGACCCGCAGAGGTGATGCGTAAGAAGCGTGTCCGCTCCTGAAATTCCGGTATCGTGCGGCAGCCTGTGTATCCCATTCCTGATCGAAGACCGCCAACGAGTTGAGTCACCATTTCCGCCAGCGTGCCTTTGTACGGCACGCGCCCCTCGATTCCTTCGGGAACAAGCTTCGCATCGCTCTCGGTCATGTCCTGCGCGTAACGATCGCGTGAACCCTCGCGCATCGCGCCGATTGATCCCATGCCGCGATACGTCTTAAACGAGCGACCCTGGAAGAGAATCACTTCGCCGGGCGCTTCTTCTGTTCCCGCAAACAATGATCCGATCATCACAACGTCGGCACCCGCAGCAATCGCTTTCGC
>DASUYO010000535.1:0-24320 GCA_036377375.1 Pyrinomonadaceae bacterium | reverse complement strand
TCGAGAGTGGCACGTATGAGCCGTTATCAGATCCGGCCGGAGTTCTGATTCTGAAGTCAATCAAAGATCGCATTGGTGTCATTAAGAAGAATGCGGGAGCTTCGCTGATCGACATTGGCGATGGTGTTGCGTGTCTCGAGTTTCACTCGAAGATGAACGCGATCGGCGGCGACACGCTTCAGATGTTGAAGTTTGCGCTGGGTGAAGTGGAGAAGAATTTCGTCGGGCTGGTCGTCGGGAATCAAGGCGCAAACTTTTGCGTCGGCGCGAACATCATGTTGATGCTGATCGAAGCGCAGGAGGAGAACTGGGACGAGCTCGACATGATGGCGCGCGTTTTCCAGACTGCGACGATGAGTTTGCGCTACTCGCCAAAGCCTGTGGTTGTAGCACCGTTCCAGATGGTGTTTGGTGGTGGCTGTGAAATGGTGTTGCATGCGGATCGCGTCAGGGCAGCAGCGGAGACGTACATTGGTCTCGTCGAGGTGGGCGTCGGAATCATTCCCGCCGGGGGCGGCACGAAGGAGATGTTGGTGCGTACGATGGATTCGATTCCGAAAGGCGTTGACGACGCGGATCCGTTTCCATTCGTGAAGCGCGCGTTTGAGACGATCGCGCTGGCGAAGGTCGCGACTTCTGCGGAAGAAGCGAGATCGATGGGCTTCCTTGCGGCGGACGATTCCATCTCAATGAATGCGGATCGCCTGATCGCGGATGCGAAAAAGGAAGTGTTGGCACTGGCGGCGAGTGGTTACGTGCAGCCGCAACAACGCAAAGATATCCTGGCGTTGGGCGCGCCGGCGCTGGCGACTTTGAAACTCGGCATTCACCAGATGAAGCGTGCGGGATATATTTCGGATCACGATGCTGAGATCGGAACGCAGTTGGCGCGGATTCTGACGGGTGGGGATCTGAATCATCCGACGCGTGTGTCGGAACAGTATCTGTTGGATCTCGAGCGCGAAGCGTTTCTTTCGTTGGTCGGCACGCGCAAGACGCAGGAGCGCCTCGGGCATATGTTGAAGACAGGGAAGCCGTTGAGGAACTAAGGCAAGAGGTACGAAATGAGAGACGCGGTGATTGTTTCAGCGGTTAGGACCGCAGTGGGGAAGGCGCCGAAAGGGACGTTGCGCACCACAAGACCGGATGAGATGGGTGCAACGGTGATCAAAGAGGCGCTCGCACGTGTTCCTGGATTGGAAACGTCAGAGATCGAAGACGTGATCATGGGATGTGCGATGCCGGAAGCGGAACAGGGGATGAACGTCGCACGCGCGGCAGCGATTCGCGCGGGATTGCCGGTTGAGACGAGCGCGATGACGATCAATCGTTTTTGTTCGTCGGGTTTGCAGTCGATTGCGATGGCGGCTGATCGGATCAAGAGTGGTGGTGCGGAAGTGATCGTCGCTGGTGGCTTGGAAACGATGTCGATGATTCCGATGGGCGGCCACATCATCCGTCCGAATCCATATCTCGTCGAGCACTATCCTGATTTTTACTTGAGCATGGGACTCGCGACCGAGAACGTCGCGCGCAAGTATGAAGTGACGCGTGAAGAGCAGGATGAGTTTGCACTGCGTTCGCACACGCGTGCTGCTGCTGCGCTGGATGCAGACAAGTTCAAGGAGGAGGTTGTGCCGCTGCACGTCGTGCTCGAGGATCTAGATGAGAACGGGAAGAAGCAACGGCGTGAAGTTGTGTTTGATAAAGACGAGGGCGTTCGCCGCGATACATCCGCCGAAGGACTTGCGAAGCTCAAACCTGCGTTTCATGTGAAAGGCACGATCACTGCCGGCAACGCGTCGCAAATGTCAGACGGCGCAGCCGCTGCAATCGTGATGTCTGACTCACGCGCGCGAGCGCTCGACGCAAAACCGATGGCGCGTTTCATTGCTTATGCAACGGCCGGTTGTCCACCCGAGGAAATGGGAATTGGACCAGTGTTCGCGATTCCGAAGGCTTTGAAACTGGCGGGACTCACGCTTAACGATATCGATGTGATCGAGTTGAACGAAGCGTTCGCAGCGCAGTCGCTCGCGGTGATTAGGACTCTCGGATTGGACCCGGACAAAGTTAACGTCAACGGAGGCGCGATCGCGTTGGGCCATCCGCTTGGTTGCACCGGCGCAAAACTGACTGCCAGCATCCTTCGCGAGTTGGAACGAAGGAATGGACGATACGGGATGGTCACGATGTGTGTTGGCGGCGGCATGGGCGCCGCAGGAATTCTGGAGAGAATTAATTAGCCACGGATAAACACGAATTTTAAAGGAGATTGCAACGAATGTCAGCCGTAGCCGAACAAAAACAACTCATTAAAGGTGGCTCCTTTTTGATCGAGGAGCGAAGCCCCGACGAGATCTTCACGCCCGAAGACTTCACCGAAGAGCATCGCATGATTGCCGACACCACGCGGCAGTTTATCGATAACGAAGTGAACCCACGCATTGATGAGCTGGAGAAGCACGATTGGAAACTCTCGCGCGAACTCGTCCGCAAAGCGGCTGACCTCGGCTTGATCGGCGCCAACATACCCGAGGAGTACGGCGGCCTCGGATTGGACCAAACGAGTGGTGCGCTAATCGGCGAGAACATCGGTCGCTCTGCTTCTTTCGCTACTACGCTCGGTGCAGAAAGTGGTATTGGTCTGCTGCCCATCATCTACTTCGCGACCGACGCGGCGAAAGAGAAGTACCTGTCGAAGATTGCTTCCGGTGAGTTGATCACGGCGTATGCGTTGACCGAAGCAGGATCCGGCTCAGACGCGATGGCCGCGAAGGCAACAGCGCGTTTGAGTGACGACGGCAAGGAATACATCCTGAACGGCGAGAAGATGTGGATTACAAACGGCGGCTTCGCCGACATCTTCATCGTGTTTGCGAAAGTTGACGGCGACAAGTTCAGCGCGTTTATCGTCGAGCGCCGGCCGGGACTAACCTCCGGCGCCGAAGAGCACAAGATGGGTATCAAGGGCTCGAGCACGACAGCCCTGGTGCTTTCTGATGTTCGCACACCGGTTGAGAACCTGCTTGGTGAAGTCGGCAAGGGTCACAAGATTGCATTCAACGTTCTGAACATTGGTCGCTTCAAGCTGGGCGCGATGTGCGTCGGCGGCATGAAGCTGATGGTGCATGAATCAGTGCGCTATGCAAATGAGCGTCATCAGTTTGGCAGACCGATTTCATCGTTTGGCGCGATCAAAGCAAAACTCGCGGAGCAGGCGATTCGCACGTGGATCGGCGAGTCGATGATCTATCGCACGCTCGGCCTGATCGAAGCAGGCATCGGCGCGGTTGATTCGAAAGATATGGACGCGCGGCTGCGTGCGATCGAGGAATACGCCGCCGAGTGTTCGATCATCAAGGTTGCACTGTCTGAATACTGCGATTATGTCGTCGACGAGATGGTCCAGATCTACGGCGGCTATGGTTACTCCGCTGACTATCCGGCTGAACGCGCGTATCGCGATTCGCGCATCAACCGCATCTTCGAGGGCACGAACGAGATCAATCGCATGCTGATTCCGGGTCGATTGATGAAGAGTGCGCTCAGTGGAAACTTAGCATTGCTTCCCGCTGCACAAGCCTTGATGGATGAGGTGTTGTCGCCACAGATGCAAGGATTCGATGACGACGACAGTCTACTCGCGGCGGAGCAGAAACTGACGACTAACGCGAAGAAAGTAGCGTTAATGACGCTCGGTACCGCGGCGCAAAAGTACATGATGAAGCTCGCCGACCAGCAGGAGATCCTGATGGGCATCGCGGACATCATCATGGATACTTACGCGATGGAGACTGCTATCTTGCGTGCGCGCAAACTGGCTGCATCGGAAGGTGAGAACGCGGCCGCTCGTTATCTCGACATGACGCGCGTGTTCTGCAACGACGCGGTGGAGCGGATTGAAGCGAAGGCGAAGAACACGCTCGCGGGCATGGCTGAAGGCGATGAGCTGCGAACGTTGCTGGCCGCGCTAAGGCGCTTTACGAAGTTGCAGCCGATGAACACGATCGCCGCACGTCAGCGCATCGCGGATGAGTTGATCGCCGCCAACAAGTGGATCTACTAAAACGAGCCGCAGATAAACGCAGATCTGCGCAGATCTGCGTTCATCTGCGGCCAACTTCTTAATGCGCGTCGTTCCCATATCCGTTCCGACACCTTTTTATATTGGTCCGGTAAACGTCTATCTGATCCCCGAAGATCCGGTGACGATCATCGACACCGGGCCGAAGACGAAAGAGGCCATCGACGCTTTGCGCGCGGGTTTGCGCAGCGCCGGTTTTCTCGTTTCGGACCTCCGTCGCATCGTGCTCACTCACGCACACGAAGATCACTGCGGCCTTGCCAAGTCGGTTCGCGATGAAGCGAAGAATGCGGAAGTGTACGTTCACAATTGGGAAACTGGGCACCGTCACAGCCGTCTCGAATACGAAGAGCATCTCACGTTACTCGTGCGCGCGGGTGTTCCCGGTGACGAGATCGAGCGTATGCGCCGCTTGTACGAACACATGCGCAAGTACGCAGATTCGTTTGGCGACGACGAATACACGTCGCTTTGGGACGATGCCGAGCTGGAGTTTGAGTCAGGCAGCCTGCGGATTCTTCACACGCCTGGACACACGCCCGGCTCCTGCTCGTTTCTGCGCGAAGCCGATCGCACGGTGATCGCCGGCGATTGTGTGCTGAAGCGAATTACGCCAAATCCAGTTCTGTCGCCCGACCCGATCAATCCATCGCGGCGTTTCCCATCGCTCGCGGAGTATCTGGTCAGTCTCGCACGCTTGCGATCTTTCTCGCCCACGCTCGTTTATGGCGGGCATGGCGAGCCGATTCATGATTATGAAGAACTCTTTCACCGTTACTTTCGCGCGTTTCAAGACCGGCAGGCGCAGGTGATTGGCTTCGTCACGAAGAACGGCGTCACTGCGTGGGATGTGGCGCTCAAGATGTTTCCGAGCGCCGATGATGTTCATCGGTTTTTGTCTGTTTCCGAGGCGGTCGCCCATCTCGACATGGCTCACACCGACGGAAAGATCGCCGTAGAACTGAATAATCAAACTGAAGTCTACAAATCTGTGTAATCTGTGGTTAAAAACTTTCTGGAACCGCCCTCACGGACCCGCGTGTAACACGCAAACTCTTCCGGAGGAAACTCGACAATGAAAGCAAAGCATTTTACCGGTCTCCTGTCCGCTATTATTCTGGGCGCGGGAATCGCGCTTGCTCAGCAGCCTGCTACGCCACCTCCTGCGCCACCCGACGAGCCTTTCGATCAGAACTTCTCAATTTTCATTGATGGCGGCGGATTTTTGGGTGTCTACGCCGAAAATATCAGCCGCGAGAACATGAGCCGCTACCACGTGAATCAGGTGCGCGGCGTCGGAGTGACGCAGGTGATCAAAGACAGTCCGGCAGAGAAAGCCGGCTTGCGCAAAGATGACGTCATCCTGCGTCTTGACGGCGAGAACGTCAGCAGTGTCCGCAAGCTGAACCGGCTGGTTTCGGAAATGGCTCCCGATCAGACGGTAAGGGTCGCTATCAGTCGGGGCGGCTCGGAGCAGGAGGTCACGGCGACTATAGGCAAGCGCAACACGCCGAGCTTTGCCGGTGATCTTCTGCCCGGCGGGTCGAAGATCTGGAAATGGGAAGGCACTAATCCGAAGGTGTTCAAGTGGGAAGGTCCGCTTTCCGGCGACAAAGGCGATCTGTTCGACAATAACGGTGACGTGTTCGTACTGGGAAATAGTCGTCGCATTGGCGTGAGCACGATGGAGCTGACCAAACAACTCGCAGATTATTTCGGTATCGCTGGTGGCAAAGGTGTTTTGGTGACTTCACTCACGGACGATGGTCCAGCAGCGAAAGCAGGTGTGAGAGCTGGTGATGTGATAACTGCCGTTGACGGTGAGGCAGTCGACTCGCCCGGCGACATCTCGCGCGTGATCAATCGCAAGAAGGACGGCGACATTACGCTGACGATTATCCGCAACAAGTCGCAGCAAACGATTCGTGTGACTCCGACGGAAGGCGGTGGCTTTCCCGGAATGGTTGGCCGGCCGCAGATTGGACGTCGCATCGTTATTCCGCGAATCGAGATTCCCGATATCGATATTGCGATGCCGAGAGTCGTGGTTCCGGCAGTGTCGATTCCGTCGATTAACATCGATCTGCCACGCGTGCGCGTCGCCCCGCGCAGGATTCGCTGTGCCCAAGGCCCTATTTAATAAGCCACAGATTTACACAGATAGGCACGGGTCAGAAAAGAAAATCTGATCCGTGTCTATCCGTGTAATCTGTGGCGATACTTGCGTCAAGCGTGTTGGTTGTGTGATGATCCCAAGCGATGGGAATCGTCATCTTCAGTCCTGATCTTTTGAGGAGTGCTTAAGTGAAAGCGGAATTGCAGCAGTTAATCGCTTTGCAGAATCTTGATACGACCATACGAAAACTAGAAAAAGACCAACAAGCGGTACCTGAAAGGCGCGCCGAGATCGAAAGAGAGTTCGATCAGCGCGCCTTTGAAATTAGAGCACTCGAGAGCCGGCGTGAGGAAGCAAAACACACGCGAGCGCGCCTCGAAAACGAGGTTGTCGAACAGAGGGGCCGAGCGGAAAGAGCGGAACGTAACCTGATGTCCTCGAAGAAGCAGGACGAATACACCGCCGCCATTCGCGAAGCAGATGCAGCCCGGAAGCAGATCTCGGCGTTGGAAACACAGATCCTCGAACAGTTGGAGCAACTCGAACAAACAGAAGCAGCTTTGAAACAACGTGCCGATGAGATCGCCACGCTGAATTCGGATCACGAGGCGCGACTGAAAACATTCGACGAAGACGCCGGAACGATCGGTCAGCGACTCGCAACTGCGCGCAAGGATCGCGAAGAGTTGTTTGCGAATTTGCCGAAACAGTTGAGCGCGCTCTACACGCGCATCAAAACGCGCATTCGTGATGGCATAGCGGTCGCGGAAGCACGCAACCGTGCCTGCTCGGCGTGCTTCATGTCGCTCAGGCCGCAAGTGATGGCAGAGATTCGACGTGGCGAAGACATCATTACTTGCGATAACTGCGGGCGCATTCTTTACGTTGCGCCGGCCGATTCAATTAAGGCGGATGCGGCAGCGTCTCAGCCCAATGTCGCGATCACCTGATCGAATTTAATCCTGTCCAAGTTTTCAAGGGGGTGTTTGCATGCGTGTCCTTGTAACCGGAGGCGCTGGCTACATTGGAAGTGTAGTAACTGAGGAGTTGATAAAAGATGGCCACGAGGTCGTGGTCTATGACAACCTTTCAAAGGGACATCCGCAGTCAGTTGTTGATCCAGCCAGCTTCGTTCAAGCCGATCTGCTCGACGCAGACAAACTTCGTCAAACTCTCAATCAAAATCGAATCGAAGCAGTCATCCACATGGCTGCGTATTCGCTTGTAGGTGAGTCGGTTCAGGCGCCGACGAAGTATTACCACAACAACGTTGTCGCTGGCTTAGTGCTACTCGATGCGATGCGCGATTGCGGTGTGAATCGCATCGTCTTCTCTTCAACAGCAGCGACGTACGGAGAGCCTGAAGCGCAGCCGATATACGAGTCTGCTCCAACGAATCCCACCAATCCTTACGGGGAAACGAAACTGACATTCGAGCGCGCGATGCACTGGTTTGAAGGTGCTTACAGTCTTCGCTATGCCTCGCTAAGATATTTCAACGCTGCGGGAGCGACTGAGAAGTGTGGCGAGGATCACGATCCCGAGACGCATATCATTCCGATCACCTTGCAGGCAGCCGCAGGCAAGCGACCTCACGTCGAGATCTTCGGCGACGATTATCCGACGCCTGATGGAACGTGCATTCGCGATTACATTCATGTGGTCGATTTGGCGCGTGCTCATATCCTCGCGCTCGATGCGTTGAATGAACGGAGCGCGATTTATAATCTCGGTTGCGGAGGCGATGGGTACAGCGTGCGCGATGTTATCGACACAGCGCGGCGCGTTACCGGGAAAGATATTCCGGTGCGAATGGGACCGCGGCGCGCGGGTGATCCGGCGGTGCTGATCGCAAGCTCGGATAAAATCAAGAGTGAGCTTGGATGGCGGCCACAGTTTCAGGATCTTGGAGTGATTGTCGAGTCGGCGTGGAAGTGGATGCTGGTTCATCCGGACGGTTATATTTAGCCACAGATTTCACGGATGAACACGGTTTATAAATCCGTGTTCATCCGTGAAATCTGTGGCTAAATTAAGACCTTCTGCCGACGATATCGAATTCGAATTTGACTGTGTCGCTGACGCGTACCATTCCGTGAAATGCTGAGGTGGCCTTCACCTTGTAATCGTCGCGATCGATATGGAACTCACCAACGGCGCGCAGTGTGTTTCCATTTAGCGTGACCACTGCCGGGATTGTGACTGGTCGGGTGACGCCGTTTAGAGTCAGGTTGCCGTTGATCTTCACCTCGTAACGCCCTGCCCCAGTGGATTTCGCTGACACGTTTGTACTTTGAAAAGCAATGTCCGGATACTGATCCGGATGGAACACAATGTCTTTCAGCTCTTTGTTGATGATCTGTTTTTGCTGATCGGTGAAGTCAGCGCCTGTCTCGTGCAACGACGCGGCTTTCACGACGAGATGCAACGAGGCCGGCGTGATGGTGTCAGGAGTGAGTTCGACTTGTCCGCTGAAGTCGCTCGCTGCAAGATGATGAGCGTGACCCTTGAACCAGAGAAGACCACTCGGGCTAGCGTGGGCCATGAATTTGCTCTGGCTGGCGTCGAGATTATAAGTTACCGTCGCAGGCGCACCGGCCAGAGAAGCGGGAGCGATAAGTGCGGCCAGGATCAGGCCAATAATTATTATTCGCATGGTTAAAATTTAACATGCAAAAAGAAGAAGTAAAACGCACGAAGCAGAAGCGGGGAACGGTCATTACGGTCGAAGAGTTTCTGAGCCTGGAGCGCCCAAAAGGCGATCTGCTCATAAAGATCGGCCGCGAGCAGGTTTCAGTAACGAGTCTGGATCGCATCTACTGGCCTGACGAGAAGCTCACCAAGTTTGATCTGCTCAGTTATTATTTCAAAATCGCTGATTTCATCATGCCGTACCTCCAGGATCGTCCTGCGATACTTCAGCGATACCCGCGCGGCATCAAGGCGCCAATGTTCTTTCAGCAGGACCTCGACAGCGCTCCCGCTTTCATCAAGACGACGAGACTCACCAATCAGGAAGGCCGGCAGCTCGACTATGGTGTTTACACAACAACAGCTTCGCTGATTCACTTCGTCAACCTCGGAACGATCGAACAGCACCCGTGGCATTCAACGATCAAGCGTCTTGACAAGCCTGACTGGATCGCAATCGATCTCGATCCAAAACGTGCGCCATGGGAGAACGTTTTGCAGGTGGCGTTGGTCGTGAAGCAAGTGGCTGACGAGATCGGTTTGACTGCGTTTCCAAAGACTTCCGGATCATCCGGTATTCACATCTATGTTCCATTAAAACCGGCGAATGAATACGAAAAGGTTGCAGAGTTTGCGCGACTGTTTGCGAGCGAAGTTGCGCAGCGCGCGCCTAAGATTGCGACGGTCGAGAGAACGATTGCCAAGCGGAAGAGCACGCAGGTTTACGTTGATTGGATGCAGAATGCGCGCGGGAAGAGCTTGGCAGCGGTGTTCACTGCGCGCGCAAAGCCCGGCGCAACGGTATCGATGCCGCTGGATTGGAAACAGGTGGAAAAGGGCGTGAAGATTCAGGATTTTACGATCAGAAATGTGCCCGAGCTGCTGAAGAAGAGAGACGCCTGGGCGGATTTCTTCGCGTCGCGGCAAACACTCAAGCTCAACTAGGATTCAACTGTGGGGGCACCCTCCGTGGCCGCCCACCTTCCACACAAGCGTGTTACGAATGACGGGCGGCCACGGAGGGCCGCCCCTACAGTTGACCTTGACGATTTCATTTCCTCGACGGTATGCTTTTGATCGAGTCATGAGTCAGAGCCTGTATCGCTACTATTACTATTACGGCCCGCTCTCCACTGGGAGGGACGGTCAGGCGATGGGCTGTCGGCGGATGACGTAGCACCCAAGACAGGTTTCCTAAACCGGCCATCAATCCCAGGAGGATTGGTGGCCGGTTTTTTTGTCTCACCAATCCTCCGCTTTTGAAACTGAGGTGAACGAAGTGATTACAGCAAGCGAACCGCAAACCCTCTTACTTGACCATGTCGACATGCGCATGGTCACTGCAAACGACGACGCCACCAATCTCGATCGCAATTCTCTGGTGAAACTCAACCCCGATCATCCGGGCTTTCGAGACGCTGAATATCGTGCCCGACGGAATGCTATCGCGCAGATCGCCATGACCTACGAGCCGGGCTCGCCAATTCCCTCGGCTCCGTACACCGAGCTCGAGCACGGCGTGTGGAAGACGATTTGGGAAGCCCTCGATCCTGCGCACGGGGCGCATGCGTGCGCCGAGTATCTCGACTGTCTCGATCAGCTCGCTTTTAATAAGGAGCGTATTCCGCAGCTGGATGAAGTCAGTCAAAAAGTGGAAGCGATCAGCGGCTTTCGGCTGGAGCCGGTCGCGGGCCTTGTTGAGCCACGTATCTTTCTCGAATCGCTGGCGCGGGGAGTCTTTCTTTCGACGCAGTACATTCGCCATCACTCGACACCTCTGTACACGCCCGAACCGGACGTCGCTCACGAGATCATCGGCCATGCAGTGACACTCGCGAGCAAGCGTCTCGCTGAGTTGAACCGTCTCTTCGGCGAAGCTGTCAAACGCACCGAGGTGACAAGCGAGTTGGACCGGCTGGCTCGTATCTACTGGTTCACGATTGAATTTGGAGTGTTGCGTGAAAACGGTCAGGTGAAGGCGTACGGCACGGGTTTGCTGTCGTCAGCGGGTGAACTCGGCGAAATGCACAAGGCTGAGCTGAGGCCATTGAATCTCGAAGAAGCAGCAAATCACGTCTACGATCCAACTCACTACCAGGCAATGTTGTTCTGTGCGGACTCGTTCGACGAGGTGTATGAGACGCTGCGGGAGTTTCTGATCCAGTGGTAGATCTGCGCGGCTAAACGCTGGCATCGATCATGTTGAGTCCCTTTTCGCGGACGCTCTGGAACGCGGGGATGATCTCGCATGTAAACTCGTCCATTCCCTTCGGATTTCGCTTGTGACCCGTGAAGTCGAGATACAAACGCCGGCGCAACAAACGATCCGGCACGCCGGCGAAGCGTAACAGCGGATACTTGATCCCATTCCCAAACAGTTTCCTTCCAAGCAGGCTGTAATAGATCGGAGCGCCCGCTGAAAACTTCAGACTCGATCCACTGCCGCCACGCCAGAACTCCATGTTGTACTTCCAGCACGTGAAGAAGAACTCCCACTGAAGATCCGACATCTCGATCAAGCGCGCGCCTTTCGTCTGTTCCATTCGTGTGTGCTCGAGCGGTACGAAGAACGTCGGCACAAACGTTCCTTTCGCATGTCGCAGGTCGTAGAGCAGGTCGAGCGACTGCTTCGTGTCGTCGTTAGTCTCACCGGGCAGGCCGATGATGAACGTGCAAAACGGAAACCAGTTGTGCCTGTTCAGAATCTCTATGCCCTTCAAAACGACATCACGCCACTGGTGCGCCTTGTACGGATAAGCCTTGCCTTTCATGTACGTGTTGAAGAGCCGGGCGCTGCCTGTTTCCAGACCGATGATCGGATCGGCGATACGCTTGTTCGCGTCCGTCGAGTCTTTGTGACCTACGTGAGAATAAGGGACGACCAGCGGCGTCAACCGCTCGATGATTGTTGGATCTTTCACCACTGGCGCGAGCGTTATATGAGAAGTCTGGATCGTCTTGATTCCGGGAACACTCGCAACACTGCGGAACAGTTTCTCCAGCGCCGGCACATTCGTTTCGAAGTTCGGCAGTTGCTCGTAAAGAAACATGTCTTCCGAAGCAAGCATCACTTCAGTTGCACCTTCACGAGCGTTTACCTCGGCGCTCGCGATGATATGTTCCAGCGGGAAAGAGCGTCCGACTTTTGTCGCCGGCGAGCAGAACTGGCAGCCGCGCCCGCAACCTCGTGTTATTTCGCAAACACCAAATGTCGAGCGATGCCTGACAACGGGAATCTCTTCAACGGGAGCCTGCATTTCTTTCGGAATCTTGACGACGCGAGGCAGCGTCGGATCGCCAGCGAGAATGCGTCGAAAGAGATCCGAGAAGACGCGCTCGACCTCGCCGTCGGTCAGGTAATCGATTTTGAATTCATCGAGCCTGTTTGCCTTTTCCAGTTGCCAGGCACCTGGGCCACCGACAACGATGCGCGGTCTGAACTTTTCAATCACCGGATGCTTGACGATCTTCATGAACTCGTAAGCATTGACCGGCATCAGGTTCTCGCCGGCGAGTTTTGAATAGACGTCAGTGGCGTATGAGATTCCGAGCGGATTGTGAGCATGAATTGCGAGAATTTTTGTTTCGGGCCCAACGAAGCGTTCGAGCTGATCGACGTAACAGACGACAACGTCTTTTTCGTCGTACTCGCGCAGCAGCAATGTCTCAACCATGCGCAGGCCATTGGGCACGTACTTCGCGCGCCCGTCGGGCCAAGTTTCGTTTTCGAAGGCTTCCCTGTTGAAGAAAGTCTTGCTGTACTTTTGGGGAATTGTCGCCGAAAGCATCTGTTGCCAGATGCTGTGTTTCCACTCGCTAGCCTCTGTAGCTGAAGCCGCGAGAACGAATAATGGTGAGCTCACAGGGGAGTTCCTGCTCCTTCAGTTATGACTGACCTAAGAAGGGGAAATATAGCATATCCATCTTAATCCGTGGCCAGTGCGGCTTCGATTCGGGAAACAAGATCTTCGAACGTCTCGTCCACTGTCACTGCGATGTGAACACGCGCCAGTGCATAGAATGGTCGTCGCCGAGCGTACCTGGCCTCCGCCTCCTCTCGTGTTTTTCCCAATGGACGATCCTCAGCGGATGCCTCGATTCTCGACCAACAGACTTCAAACGGAACATCCAGCCATACGCTTTTACAACCGTATTGATTGAGCAAATCGCGGTTCCGCTCTTCAATCCAGGCACCGCCGCCAAGTGCAATTACGCCGGAATGCTTAGCCTTCAACAATTCCTGCAAAACGTCCGACTCAATGGAGCGAAATGACTGCTCTCCTTCTTCTTTAATCAGTTGTGCCGGAGATCTTCCTTCACGTTGGGTGATACGATCGTCGAGGTCGATCATTTCGAGATTCAGACGTTGTGCCAGCTCACGGGCGACTCTCGTTTTTCCGCAACCCATAAAACCTGTAATTACTAATTTCATCTGTTTGCCAGCGATTCGAGCAGGTCAAAAAATTCCGGAAACGAGATTCTTACGCATTCAGCACCGGCGATTTCAGTATCTCCTTTTGCGACCAGCGCCGCGACGGCAAAAGCCATTGCAATGCGGTGATCACCGTGTGAGTCAATCGATGCGCCGCGCAATTGCGTCGGCCCAGAAACCGAGAGCCCGTCGTCAAACTCTTCGACTTTGGCGCCCATCGCGCGCAGATTTGCCGCCGTTGCTGCAAGACGATCGCTCTCTTTCAATCGCAACTCAGCGGCATCTTGGATCCGGATCCCACCCGCGATCTGCGAACCGACTACGGCTAACAATGGCAGCTCATCGATGAGCGACGGAATCATCACGCGGCTCAGAGTTCTTTCTGGTTTGCTCGCAGTTCCACTGATCCCGCCGCGAATGTTGATCGTTCCGTAAAGCTCGTTGCGTTCGGTTTCAAGGTTGCTCGTTAAAATGTCCGCGCCCCAGGATCTCAACACAGAAAGATATGCCGCGCGCGTCGGATTCAAACCAACTCCTTCGATCGTCAGTTGAGACTCAGGCAGGAGCATCGCTGCGGCGACAAAGTAAGCCGCTGACGAGACGTCGCCCGGAATAGTTATCGTGCCGCCGCTAAAACGTGCTGGACCTTCGACTGACACTGAAAGATCCGAGTTCGTTGTGACTGGTACTCCGAAACCATTGAAAAGGCGTTCGGTATGATCGCGAGAAGGCGAAGTCTCGATCACAGTCGTCCGGCCTTCAGCATTTAATCCGGCAAACAGGATTGCGGATTTGACCTGTGCGCTGGCGACGGGAAGTTTGTAAGTGATTGGACGAAGTTTCGCGGAGCCATGAACTTTCAAAGGTGCCTTGCCGTCAGTTGCTTCAATCCTGGCGCCCATCAATTCGAGCGGCTCAATGATGCGGCGCATTGGTCGTGAGCTGAGTGATTCGTCGCCGATCAGCTCAGCAGTGAAATCGTGTCCGGCCAAAACGCCTGCGAGTATCCGCAACGTTGAGCCACTGTTCCCGCAATCGAGTGGACGGCGAGGAGCAACCAGCTTTTGACTGCTGGCGAAGAGTAGGTTGTCGTGCTTGCGTTCGATCGAAATGCCGAGTTCCTGAAGGCAGTTGACGGTTGAAGCGCAATCAGCAGCTGTCGAAAAGTTTGAGATCTCGCAGCCGCCATCAGCCAGCGCGGCAATGAGTGCAGCACGGTGAGATATTGACTTGTCTCCCGGTAATTTCAGCTTACCGCGAATCGAACGTGCCTGCGTCAGTCTCATCGTCTTGGCCTCTTAATATGTACGGCAAATGACGTAACGGGCAACGATGTGATATAAGTAAGCATCCTGCGAAGTGCAATCCCCTCTCAGCGCGGTTAGCGTGGGATTCCCCCGAACAATTCTGTAACACTTGGGCAGCGAGCCCAAAAGGCAGTCGTGTCAGCAATACTTTATCCGACGGTACTCGTTGCCGAAGATTCGAACGACACCCGCATTATGCTCAAGCGTGCCTTTGAATTGAAAGGCTATCGTGTTTATGAGGCTGAAGATGGCCAGCAGGCGCTTGATTTGGCGCGGCGCCATCGACCGAGTCTGCTTATTGTCGACTTGAACATGCCGGTTCTGGATGGTTTGGAGACTATCAGAACCTTCCGCAAGCTCGAAGGCGACAAAGACAAAACGCCAATCGTCACCATTACGGCTTTTGACGTTTATGGCATGGAAGAAGCGGCACTTGAAACCGGCTCGAACGTCTATCTCACCAAACCACTCGATCTTGAAGAGCTCGATCGCGCCCTGAAAGGCCTCGGCTTCCTGGTTTGAATAGGTCAAATAGGATCTAACCTCTTAGCCCGCGAAGCGGGCGAAAGCATAAAGCCTGGGGCGTGAGCCCCAGGATCTCTGTTTAATAATTGATTCCAGCCCGCGGTAGCGGGCGACAGGCTACCGCCCGTTTCACGGGCTGCAAAATATTTGTTCTTTAATCCTGGGGCTTGCGCCCCAGGCTTTATGCTGACGCCTGCTCCGCAGGCTGGAAAGCAAATTTCGTAAGATCCAAAATTGCAGCGATTCTTGACAGCGCCGTATCCACCATGTTACATCGTCGGACTCCTATAAGTGTCTGATTGTATTAGAAAGCAGCCCGAGTCCTCGCGCAGTGGCTTTCGGAGAGGTCATGCATAAGCGTTGTGACCGTAGAGACGACCGAGTTAAGTTTGCCCAGCCGCATTGACACGGTTGCTGCCGCGGCCGCCGCGGTTGCCCAGTTTGTTGGCCGTTCAGGCATAAGTGACGACGCTGCGTTTGGTATCGACATGGCCGTGCGCGAGGCCGTCACTAACGCAGTGCTTCATGGCAATCGTCAGGACGAGGACAAGACCGTAGATATAACTTTAAAAAGCTCGCCTGACGCTGTTGAAATCAGCGTGCACGACCAGGGGTCGGGGTTCAATCCGGAAGCAGTCCCAGATCCAACAGAACAAGAGAACATCCTGAAAACTTCCGGTCGTGGCATCTTTTTCATGCGCAGTTTTATGGACGAAGTCGACTGGTCGATCAGACCCGGCGGTGGTACAACGGTGCGCATGCTCAAGCGACGTTAATTCGCAATTGCACAAAGGAGATTTCTGAAATGGCTGAGTTGAATATCAACGAGCGTCAAGCCGGAGATGTCACCGTTCTTGACATGAGCGGGAAGATCACCATTGGCGAGGGAAGCGTGGCACTGCGCACCGCCATCCGGCGACTGCTCGAAGAAGGCAAGAAGCGCATTCTCCTGAACCTTTCTGGTGTGGGGTATATCGATTCCAGCGGCATCGGCGAGCTTGTTTCCAGTTACACTGCCATCGGCAAAGATGGTGGACAGCTCAAACTGCTCAATCTCACACAGAAACTTCAGGATCTACTGACAATAACGAAGCTCCTGACTGTCTTCGACGTTTACGATAGCGAAGCCGAGGCACTCAACAGCTTCAAGTAAGCAGACGCGACATCTCTTGAACGGAGAAAGCAATGGCTGAGCTTGATGTGAAAGAACGACAAGCGGGAGACGTCACCATTCTCGACCTGAGTGGTGCAGTGAGAATCGGCGAAGGCAGCATTTCCTTGCGTGATTCGATCAGGAAGCTGGCGGATGAAGGCAAGAAAAATGTTTTGCTGAATCTCGCGGGAGTCAAGTATATCGATTCGACTGGCATCGGTGAGTTGATTGCCAACTACACCACTATCACCCGTCAGGGTGGCCAGCTTAAATTGCTGAAGCTGACGGATAAGGTTCAGAATCTGCTGGTGATTACGAAACTGCTTACAGTCTTCGATGCGTACGACGACGAAGCAGAGGCTTTGAAGAGCTTTCAGTAGTTACGCCACGGATTTCACGGATTAACACGGATGTTCCGTGCTGCATTTCGCCGTCTGCTTGCGATCGACGACCCACCCGAGCGGACGGCGCTTGCTTTTTCAATCGGCGTCTTCATCGCCTTCTCGCCATTCCTCGGTCTTCACACCATCGTGGCGACGTTGCTCGCCTTCCTGTTTCGCTTTAATAAGATCGCCATCTACACAGGCACTTTCGTCAACAATCCCTTTTTCACGCTGGTCCCGATAATTATTGCGTCTTACGCAATCGGCGCATTCATCCTTGGACGGCCTTTACGCATCCCAGACGAGGGGCTGGAGCTGCTGAAGAACCCGCGGATCTTTACCGGCGAATATTACCGGCAGCTCTTTGTGCAAAGCTGGCATGACATTGTCTGGCCCTTTTCGGTCGGCGGCATGGTGCTCTCGGTTGTTTGTTCGCTCCTGGCTTATCCGCTAACATTACGGGCTCTGCGCGCTTACCGTGCTCGGAAAAGCCATACATCTACACGGAGTAACACGGATTGAAGCAATACTTACTAATCCTCCTAATTACAGTCTTGTCCGCCGGAGTTGTTTCTTCGCAAACAGTGCAACAAAGGCAAAGGCAGGGAGCCCCTTTCGAAGTCTCTGAATACGGTGTCGATTTTCAGGCCGATCCACGGCTCATTCTGGTGATGGCCGCGTTGGATGTGGCCGGTCTTGATCCGACGCCGGCCGGCCGAGCGCCTTCGGCGTTTCGGGCCAAGTTGCGAAAGGATCTTGCCAATCTCGATCCCGCTTTGCGCGATCGGCTGAAAACGTTTTACGAGCGCAATCGATTGCCCGCGCCCGCAACTGCTGCCGATCAAGCGGCACGTTATGTTTCGCTCGCGCTGGCGCTTGGTCCAGCTCCGACTTTCGAAGCGCCGGCGCGTTCCGAAGATTTGCCTGCCGGACTTCTGGAGGTGCTGGATTTTGCACCGCTGGTCCAGGAGTTCCATCGCAAGTCCGGAATTGACGAGCACATGATCGAGTACGTACGCGCGTACCAGGCCGAAGGCGACAGGCTGCGCGCTCCCACAACGGAAATGGTGCGAGCACTGCTCACGTACCTGCACACGAGACCGCTCACGTCTTCGACGGAGCGAGTCGAAGTCAAGAATCCGGACAAGAAAAGCAAAGAAAAGAAATACACGTTTCGGGAAAAGAATCGCCGCTTTCTGATCCTGCCGGATCTACTTGCGCCGCGTGGGGCGATCAACTTCCGCATCATCGGCGATGATTACTACGCGGTAGTTCCGGAAGGTACTGATCCGAGCTCGTCTGAGCTGCGTCGTGCTTATCTTCAGTATGTGATTGATGCGCTGGTGTTGCGCTTCAACAAAGAGATCGCGCAGCGGCGTGACCAAGTCAAACAACTCCTGACTGAACGACAAAAGGCAGGAGCGCAAGTCAGTCCGGATGTGTTTCTGACTGTGAGTCGCTCGCTTGTGACTGCGGCTGATGCACGTTACGAGGAGATGAGAAGGCTTGAGATTCTCTCTCGCAATGCGCGTGCGCAATTGGCAGCAGCGAAAACTGAGTCTGACAAGGCGACACTCGTGAAAGCAGTGCAAGCTGAGATGAAAGCGATTCAGGATGAGACAACGGCGCGTTTGGCTGAAGAATATGAAAAGGGCGCAGTGCTCTCATTCTATTTTGCCGACCAGTTGAAAGGGATCGAAAGCGCGGGCTTCGATCTGGCGAATTTCTTTGCCGACATGATCGCGTCGTTTGATCCGGCGCGCGAAGCGAAGCGTCCCGCGGAGTACGCCGAGGCTGTGCAGCGAGCGACGGCGGCGCGCGAGGCGCGCACGGCTGCGCGTAAATCACAGTCAGAGCTCGATGCTGAAAGCAGCGGCAAAGAGGCGGCGCTGGTGCGTGACCTTGCGGCAATCGAAGACACGCTGCGCAACAAGGATTACAACGACGCGGAAACACGCCTGCGCGAGATGTTGAAGGAATATCCGCGCGAGCCACGCATCTTTTTTGCGTTGGGCCAAACGGCGAGTCTTGCAGCGATGGATGCTACAGACGAGCAGGTGCAGGCTGAGCGACTCAATCGAGCGCTCGGTCATTACCGCATGGCTGTTGCCGCATCGTCACCTGACACTGACAAAGCGATCATGTCGCGCGCGCACGAGTCGATGGGAAGGATCAATGCGTTTCTTGAAAACACTGCGGAGGCAGTGAAAGAATTCGATGAGGCGATCAAGATCGGGGACGTGCGCGGGGGAGCTTATAAAGAAGCATTAGAAGGCAAAAAGAAGCTAAATCAGCCATAAATCCGTGTTATCCGTGGCTTATTAACCGCGGATAACACGGATTGAAATCAGATTTAATCCTGCACTGCTTTTGCTGCGCTGATGCGCCCGCCGGTGGCAATTTTACCTTTCAGCGCCACGATCGGATCGGTCGAATCCAAAAGCTTTTTCTTAAGCTCATCAACTGACAGCCGCGAATGCTCGGCCAAGATGAGGGCGGCGACACCAGCGACTACCGGCGTTGCCATCGAGGTCCCGGATTTCTCCTCGTACTCATTGTTCAGCCACGTGCTCAGTATCTCCGCGCCGGGCGCCGCAATCGCAACACTCTTCACTCCATAATTCGAGAACGACGCCAACTGATCGTGCCGGTCCAGGGCCGCGACACTGACTACGTTTTCGTAACTCGACGGGTAATGCGGCGTGCGATCGTTGTTGGTGCTCGCATTTCCTGCGGCAGCCACAAACAGAATATCGTTCTCGTAAGCTTTGCGGATTACTTCTCCGAGCGCGCGAGACTTCTGCGTCGAACCCCAACTCGCACTGATGATGCGAACATTTACGCCGGCCTTCTTGCGATTGATGACGTAGTTGATTGCTTCGATCGCATCCTTGGTACTTCCAAAACCACCCGCGTTCATGAACTTCAACGGCATGATCTGAACTCTCCAGTTCACGCCGGCAATACCGACATCGTTCTCACCTTCCGCGCCGATGATTCCTGCGCAGTGAGTGCCGTGTCCATTCTCGTCCATTGGATCGGCCGTGTTATCGATGGCGTTGTAGCCGTTCAGATCGTCGACCGTGCCAAGCTCGTCGTCGTGATACGGCTCCATCGTTGCAGGACGTACCCACATGTTCCGCGCGAGATCTTCGTGCGTGTAATCGACGCCCGTATCGAGCACGGCAACGACGACCTTATCGCTGCCGGTCGTTGTGGCCCATGCGTGTGTGGCGCTGATGTCTGCGCCTTCCTTGCCGCCTCTCTGTCCTGAATTGGCCAGTGCCCACTGATCGCCGAACTGTGGATCGCGTGGGAGCACCGGCGTTACTGCTGAATCAACTTCGTCGAGCTTGATCTCGTAATTTGGTTCGGCATACTCGACTTCCGGAAGGCTCAGGTATTTAGCGACTGTATCCGCAGGTTCTGCATTATCGAGATCGTCGATAGCTTCCAACCCCGGGTCGTTCTCGATGCGGTCTTCGACGCGATCGTGAAACTGCGTCATTATCTGATCGATGGTCTCCTGGCTGACGCCGGCCTTGAATTTCACCAGGATTTCGGGAGCGCCGAAGTTGCGAGTTTCACTGAGCGCAATGTCTTCGACAGTAGATGGTTGTTTCTTGTCAGTGGCGGGTATGGGCCCCACATGTGATTGCCACTCTTTTCGCCAGCGATTGAGCTGACCGGCGAAAGCGGCAACCATAATGAGGACGAGCGCGAGCGCGAGATGAATGAAAAAATTGTTGCGGTTCATGGCTGGTACCTCTAAATTCGATAATTCTTGCCTTTGAACTTGTAGGCTCTCACCTGATTCTTATCCGCGCGATATTCGTAAGTTTGTCCCTGCGCTTCGAGCTTGATGCGCCAGCCGCGGGTAATCATCTGGCCGCTCATCTCGTCGTCTTCGCCGGCGCCGAGCGCCATGTCAGGAAAATCGGCATCTTCTACTGACTTCTCTTTGACGTCGCCCGCATCGATTTTGAGCCGTTTGGCCAGGTCTTTTCGAGCATTCTCGACAGCAGCATCTTTAGTGATTGGCATACAGGGTTCAAACGACCCCCTTGGGTTCTTTGTTCCAGCGATTAGCGGATACATTCTAGCCCCAGTTTTTCGCGGATGAAAGCGGATTACGTCAGATCTCCGAACCGGTGTTGGAGTAGTGCGGTTATGGCGATTGCAGCAGTCTCGGCCCGCAGGGTTCTTCCGCCGAGTGTAACAACGTGAAAACCGCATGTTCGTGCCGCTTCGACCTCCTCATCCGACCAACCACCTTCCGATCCGACCAGTGCTGTAATCGTCTTAATTTCGTCTTTCGGTAGACTGTCGAACGCACCACCACCACGTTCAGAAAACATCACGCCAAGACCTTCGACCGCCAACGCGTCGTCGAATTTAATCGGTAAACTGATCTCCGGCACAAACGCCCTGCCGGATTGCTTCGCCGCCTCTAATGCAATCCGCTGCCAGCGCGCAACACGTTTTGTCGCATCAGCCGCATCCCGCAAATGAATGTCAGCGTGACGCGTGATGAGCGGTGTAACTTTTCTGACACCAAGCTCCGTTGCTTTCTGCACTACGAGATCAAACTTCTCACCCTTCAGCAATGCGACACACAA
The DNA here is from genome assembly GCA_036377375.1 of Pyrinomonadaceae bacterium. Taxonomy (GTDB): domain Bacteria; phylum Acidobacteriota; class Blastocatellia; order Pyrinomonadales; family Pyrinomonadaceae; genus PSRF01. Next base: position 3,007 of record DASUYO010000535.1, on the reverse strand, counting down.
ATTCAGTTGCAACGGTGATTCGGGTTTTGCAGGCTCAGCTTCAGTCTCAATGCTCAGCTCAGCCGAGTCGCGCCTGGCACTTGCGATCGTGCAGCGAAACTCGCGCCCCTGGCCGTCGAACACATAAACCTCGTCACCCACTTTCAATCGCAGCGCTTCGCGCAGGTGACGCGCTTCATCCGTTCGAAGTGTGACAGTTTTCTTCGTGAGATTGAACGCACCTGGCGGGGCATGGAAACGTCGACGAGTCATTGAAGTTAAACGATGAGTGCGACCCATTCGCCATCCTGTGTGATTTCGAAATCATCGATTCCGCACGCGTGAAGTCCGGCCTGGACCATCTCGACCTGTGTTTCCAGAATCCCGGAAAGAATCAGTTTGCCGCAAGAGACTCCGACTAATTTCGGCAGCATTCGCGTAATCACGTCAGCAGTCAGATTCGCGCACACAAGATTGGCTGAAGCAGTCGAGTCGTCAACTGAACCGACACGAAAATCGATTCGAACATCATTCGCAGCCGCATTCTCACGCGCAATGTCAATTGCTGTTTCATCCGTGTCGCACGCTTCGACGTGCGCGTGTGGACCGAGTTTAGCGGCTGCTATAGCGAGGATGCCTGTGCCGGTGCCAACGTCAAGGAAACTGCCACCGGCAAAATGTTTTTGAATTGCATCGAGACAGAGGCGCGTTGTTTCGTGAGTACCGGTGCCAAAAGCCATACCGGGCTCGATACGAATGATGAGCCGATCGTGCGTGTCAGTAAGCTCAGCCCACGGCGGCGCGATTATGAAGCGACCGACTTCGACTGGCTGCCAATTTTGCTTCCACTCTTCCAGCCAATCGCGCTCAGCAACCTCGCGAACATTCATATCCCGCACGGATGAAGAAGGAAGCTCGTAGATGCGCAAGGCTTCAAAGAGCTCGTTTCGAACTCGTTCGCGGCTGGGTATCTCGGTGAAGTAAGCCGTGACTGTGTGGTCCGTAGTCTCAGTTCCCAGCGCGCCCGCTTCCATCAAGGCGTATTCAACCGCTTCGCGCGCACCGGCCTCAATATCGACATCGAGGGCACTAAAACTCTTTTGCGTTTTTTGTGCTTTTTCGTGGCTCAACTCAATCCAAACTCATCCAACAGCTGATCTCTATTGCGCCAATCCTCTTCGACTTTCACAAACAATTCGAGATGGCAGCGGTGGCCCAACAGCTCCTCGATATCTCGCCGTGCTCGTATGCCAATCTCTTTCAAACGACTCGCGCCTCTGCCGATGATAATCTTTTTCTGTGACGGTCTCTCAACTACGATAACGCAGTTGATACGCGCGAAGTCTTCACGAACTTCTTCAAATCTTTCAGTAACAACAGCAGTCACGTAAGGAATCTCATCGCCCGTCACCTGCAACACTTTTTCCCGCACGATCTCGGAAACGAGCACACGCAGCGATTGGTCCGTAAGCTCATCCTCGGAAAATATCGGCTCGCCTTCAGGCAGGTGTCGTAAACAGCTTTCGATTAGCACATCCGTCATCTCATCTTTGAGTGCTGAGATGGGAATAATCTCGCGCCAGTCGTATTCGTTGCGATACCAGTCGATCAACGGCAACAAGGCGGATTTATCTTGGAGCTTGTCGATTTTATTCAACAATAGCAGCGCGGGCTTTTCGGATCGTTTTACGAGGTCGAGCACAAACCGATCGCCGTTGCCGGTCGAAACGGAGGCATCGCGAATGACGCACACGAGATCGACACCCATTAACGCGTCCTGCACCGCCGCCATCATGCGACGATTCAACTCGTATCCGGGCTGGTGCACGCCGGGTGTATCCACGAGCACAACCTGGCCTTCGGGCTTAGTGATAATGCCTTGAATCCGGAACCTGGTGGTTTGCGGCTTGTCCGAAACCGCCGCGATCTTCTGTCCCACCAGACGATTCAGCAGCGTTGACTTGCCGGCATTCGGCCGCCCAATCAAGGCAACATATCCGCTGTGGGTGGGTGAAGGGTTTGACACTTGTGATTACATTTGTAGGGGCGGCCCCCCGTGGCCGGCCGCGTTCGAATTTTGGCGCAACGGGCGGCCACGGAGGGCCGCCCCTATAGTTGTTTGTTCACGATCAAGCGCGTTTAGGTTTTCTCGCCAAAGATTTGCGCCAGGTTGATCAAGGTCTGCGTCGATTTCTCCAGCCCACCCCGCGAATTGAACTCGAGTTTCCCATGAAAATTTCCACCGCCCGTGAAAAGATTCGGCGTGGGCAGTCCCTGGAACGTCAGCCACGATCCATCAGTCCCACCGCGAATCGGTTTCAGGAACGGCTTCAATCCCGCGCGTCGCGCTGCTTCCATCGCGTTGTTCGTCAGCTCGGGATAGTTCTTCAGCACTTCCTTCATGTTCTTGTAATTCTCTTTGACGTCGATCGAGATCTTCACTTCCGGAAACTTCGCCGCGGTTTGCGCTACCATATCGCGCAACAACTTCTCCTTCGCGTCGAGCCCACTCACATCAAAGTCGCGCAGCAGGATCTTCAGGTTCGAGGTCTCGACGTCGATCACGCCCGCGTAAGGATGAACAAAGCCCACGCGACCTTCCGTCGTTTCCGGTAACATATCGTGCGGAAAACGATTGAGATAATCAGCAAGCGCGTACATCGCATTGATCATGATTCCCTTCGCCGTGCCCGGGTGCGTGCTCTTTCCCTGGAACGTGACCGTCGCAGTGCGAGCACTCCACGTCTCATCGCTTATCTCGCCCAACTCTTCACCATCGACCGTGTAAGCGAACTTTGCCCCAAAGCCCTTCACGTCAAACTTCTCGATGCCTGAGCCGACCTCTTCGTCAGGAGTGAAAGCTATTGCCAGCGTTCCGTGCTTGATCTGCGGGTTCTGACGAAACGTGTCGATCATCGTCATGATTTCGGCGACGCCTGACTTGTCGTCTGAGCCGAGCAGCGTGGTGCCATCGGCGGTGATGATGTCGTCGCCGATCAACGTCTTGAGAACCGGAGTCTTCGCGACG
>DASUYO010000534.1:0-17059 GCA_036377375.1 Pyrinomonadaceae bacterium | reverse complement strand
TCTCAGCCAAGATTGTGATCGCCTGATCCTCGGTTAGCTTATCGAACGCCAATCGAGTTTGAAGTGCTTCCCAAAACCATGCCTTCGACAGTACGGGAGCAAGCTTGTATGCCGCCGTGTCTTTGTCCCATTCATAAGCGTGCTGATACTCAAGCACTTCGGGTGATGCGGCAAGGCCCGCGCCCTCACTGCTGCGTTGAAGTAAGCGCACATCGACAAAGAACGGGTTAGCAAGGCTCACTGTCTGCGGGGCCATCTGAACGATGTCAGCCACGTCTTTTAGTGTCGCTGCGCGGCCTGCCGCAGCATATGCTCTGAGAATGTCGAGTTGCTTGGAAAAAGAGATCCGCACAGTCGGAAATACTTTGTTCGGCTTTCCGGCCTGCGGTTTTGCGGGTTGTTGGGGTTGCTTAGGCTGCTCCGATGCGGTTTGCTGTGTCGCGTCATCGGCAACGCGAAGTTTAACGGCTTCTGACATTGCATCTCCTTTCTGATGTCTGCTGATCCGGCATGATACACCTATTCGCGAAACTGTCAATATTGATCACAGCCTATGAGTAACGAGTCATGCTTAAAGCCGAATGCTTAAGATTTTCGCTGGATGTTCGCCTTTTGACTACTCAGAGTTTTCAACGAAAATTCACGATCAATTTCTAAAATGAGGGTTGGAGTAAAGCTGGATGCGTGTAGGCGAGACGTAATATCACTTTTACAAAGGCGTTAAGGCGAGATCGCCTAACGCGCCCTTATTAAATCATAAGCCAATGTGCTTATTGTTTAAGATACGCGAGCGCGAGGCTTTGCTAAACCCGCCTTGCGTCCGTGTCTGGATCGGTGATCCAGTCTGTGAACTTCTTAAGTGTGACCAAGTACGGTCTTTCCGCGCCTTTCGGCCTCCACAGTATGCGATAATCCTTGACTGTTAGAACGCCGATGTCGTTTTTCTTCCGGTCTGTTATCGTTATTTCCAGATGATCAGGTTATGCAGTGCGAAGCTTTGGCATTTCCCTTAGACCTCCGCGCAAGGGCAGAAGTGAAGAACAAGAGGTATTAGATTAGCGTTGCGCCTCTAGGTGAGTCAACTATATTATTACCCTAATTCTTCTTTTGTGGGAACTGGGCGGCGCGAGAAGCGTGTACTTCGTCGTGTGAGAGCCTACCTACCCTGATGAATACGTTGACGACCATCGATGAGCTGGGTTTTGCCCCGGCACTTCAGCAGGACGTGCTGGACGACTCAACTTCCGACCATGCCTTGTTGGAAGCGACACGCTCCGGCGATCAGGATGCCTTTGCTGAGTTGGTGAGTCGTTATCGAAACCAGATTACGAGCTACATCTACCGTATGACTAACGACTACGACGGCGCCGTAGATCTCGCTCAGGAGACTTTCGTGAGGGTTTACAGGGCAGCCGACAGGTATCAGCGAAGCTATGCATTTTCGACTTACATCTACCGGATTGCGACAAACCTGGCCATCAGCGAGCTTCGCAAACGAAAACGCCGCAAGCTGGTCTCGCTGACCGGATTCTTTCAGCAAACCGATGGAGGCGAAGCAAAGGAACTGAATCCACCGGATAGGCGCCCGTTGCAAGACCTCGAGCTCGTCGACACTGAGCGCCGCAACGCGGTGCAACGCGCAATCGGCACGCTGCCCGAAAAGTATCGCGCACCTTTGATCCTGCGTGATGTCGACGGTCGCAGCTATGACGAGATCGCGAAGATCCTGGAGACGAGTGAAGGCACAGTGAAGTCGAGAATCAGCCGGGCGCGAGGATTCTTGCGCGAGAAGATGCGTGCTTATTTGTAGGTGAAGAAGTTATGAGTAAAAACAATTGCGAACTGATTCGTCGAGAGCTCGACGAATTGATGCTGAACGAGGCGTACAGCGCTTCCGTGGCTGAGCACTTGCGCGACTGTGCTGAGTGTCGCGAGTTTCAAGACAAACAGAAGAAGCTGCGACAGATGGTTGGCAGTCTCGGTACTGTTGCCGCTCCGCCCGATTTTGATTTCCGTTTGCGTGCACGCCTGGCGAACGAAGCAAGCGGTGCGGGCTCGACATTTCACTATTGGCCCGTAGTACGCCGCGCTCTTGCAGTGGCGACGGTATTACTCATCCTGGCGAGTGCCGGGATATTGGTGCGAAACGTGATGAATGGACGCGCTGGCGGCGATGTCGCGAGCAAAGAGGGGCCAATAGTTCTGCCACCCTCTCCAGAACCTGTCCCAATAAAAACGCCGGTTCTTCCGGACAACTTGGACCACAAGGTGATCGCGACGATTCGCGAAAATCAACCGCAGGTCGTGAAGGCTGAGCGTTCGTCACAGCCGTCTTATAAAGTTAGGCGACCGATGGCTGCGATCGATTTCAGCAACGAGCGCGCTGAGGTTATCACTGGTACTGAGTTGATTGGTGCGTCAGCGGCTTTCCCGATTGATGCGTCATTACAATCCTTCAAAGTCTCGTTGGACGATGGTCGCGGAAACGCGCGAACGATATCCGTTCCGACGATCAGTTTTGGTTCACAGAGAATAGTGCAGGGCGCGAATCAGTTTGCGCCGAAACGTGTTTGGTAAGTGTGAAGTACTTGCGATGAATACTAGAAGTGTAATGTCAGTGGTGATGTTAGCGAGCGCACTGCTCTGCCAGTCGGCTGCGACTGCTCAAACGCCGGCGCCGCCTGCAAAGGCTACGAGCCCCGACAAGGTCCCATCGGCTCCGCAAGTGGTCACGATCATTCATCGTTTGAATGGACTCAAAATGTTTCGCCTGCTGCTTCGCTCGGAGCAGGTGCAGTCGATCGATGCGCTTGATTCGACTTTCAGTCTGATGGACGACGTGCACACGAACGTCATCGCCGGTGTCGCAATGGACGACGGCGAAACAATCGCAGCGTGGTTGCCGGAAGCTGAAGTAGAGTTTGGACCAAACGATCCGGACGTGACTGTTATCGGACCTGATGGAAAACAGGTAGCGGCGAGATATGTCGGCCTCGATGGGGTCACCGGTCTTTCAATCCTGCGACTCGAAAACAGGAATGTGATTGCCGCAGGCACGGTCAAAGATGAGCCTATAAACACGGGCGACACTGTATTGCTGTTTCGTCCGGAGCCCGTAACGAAGACTCGTCCGGTGCTGGCGCGCATGGGCGTGCTTAGAGGTCGAGTACAGCGCGTTGTTGCTGCGCCTTCCGGCGGCGTCGCGCGGTTTAAAGTCAGCGCGCCGAGACTTTCACAGACGAACATCGGCGGCGTTGCCGTCAATCCGGCCGGGGAGACAGTTGGAATTGTCGACGGGTTGGAAGGAAGCGAGGCGAGTATTTTGCCGGTCGCCTTAATCAAGCGTGCCGCACAGCGCGTGTTGGAACGTCAGGCAAGTGTTCCGCGACCATGGCTCGGCGTAAAAGGCGAGGCCGTCTCGGCACTCAAATTCGATGACATCGTTAATCACGGCTGGGAGTTGAACCGCGCGGCAGCGCTGGCGGGCAAGCATCGTGGGATCATGCTGACGTCGATTGTGCCCGGTAGTCCCGCGGAACGTGCGGCGCTGCGAGCGGGGGATGTGATCCTGAAGGTCGATGACAAGGATATTCAGAATGCTGACGACTTCACCTGGTGGCTCGAACAGGCTGGTCCAAGTAGTTCAGTCGAGTTCACAGTAGCGCGTCCGGATCGTCCGGCGGAAGAGCCGCTGAATGTGAAGTTGAGCGGGAAGTTCGATGCGAATTGGAACGTCAATGCATGGGCTCGTTTTCCATCGACCAAAGGCTTCTCACTAATGGAGCAGGGGATCGAGACGATCGCGCTGAAGCCGTTCGTCGCAGCACAACTCGGAACGACCGCAGGTCTGTTAGTGGTTTATGTGGAACCGGCAACAGCAGCTTTCGAAGCGGGATTGCAGGCGGGTGACGTGATTCAGTCGATTGACGGCAAGCCCGTTGCGGCATTCAATCCGACAACTCAATCAGACTCGTTCACGTTCGAAGTCGTACGCAAAAAACAAAAGCTGGTCGTCAAAGTCGCCGCCAAAAAGAACTAACCACAAAAACGCACAGATGGCACAAAGGAATAGTTCAGAGTTCAGCCTTTAGGCTGCAGTCTCGGATTTAAGGCAAGCAAGCTAAAGCTTGAACTCTGAACTATTCTCTATTCCTCTTTGTGCCTTTTTGCGGCTGGGCTTTATTTAGGCCATTTGATCTTGTCGTCAACTAACTCTTCCATCGTGCAATGTGCGAGGCGCGCGTATCTGAGCAGGACCAGCAGAGGTGGCTCACGTTGACTGAGTTCATATCCCGAGATACTGGAGGCGCGTAGCGGTTCATCTCTGACGCCGATTGCCTTGACCATTTCGGTCTGCGTCAATCCTAACTGAGATCTGATGGCTTTCAGCTTCGCGCCCAGCTTCACAGGGCGGGAGCGGTAGGAGCGTCCCATCTCAAACTGTCCCCTCTGAGGAACAGCGCGATGAGGCGCTGCCAATCTTGTTTAATTCACTAAATAGTGATACGGTCTGCCGTGCCGTTCGAGTCGCCCTGACGCCTTGCATCAGGGCGGGCGGCATCAGCCGGTTTTACCTCTCAGATAGTTCACAATCGGGAATCTTAGCATACGCGAGCACGTGGCCCATTCTGCCCAGAGCCACTGTGCTCCATCAGAGAGCGGTAGCAACGTATGCGGGTGCGACGCTGCCGCTCTCGCCTCTTCTATAAGTGCCTTTTGAGCCTTTTTGTGGCAAGTGATACTCTAGCGGCCCATGTTTCCTGAGGCCGTTGCTCGCTATCACGAACTGCTCGCTAACCAGGATCTCGCCGAATCGTCTCGGGCTCTTCTTGATGAAGGCTTAGAGAAGGCCAAACTAATTTTCGGCGGTCGCCGTCTTTCGCCTTATCTTCGCCCGCACTTCGTTTCAGAGACAGACTTCGCGCGCATTTGCCAGATCTGCGAAACAGTCTGGTCGGCGATTCAAAAAGTAAAGGACGCCGCTGTCGCAGATCCCAAAATCGTCGACGATCTTGGTCTGACAGAGATCGAGCGTGAACTGGTGGCGATCGATCCCGGTTACGATGGAGTTTCGCCGACTGCACGGCTCGATTCATTTTTGACGAAGTCTGCGTACAGCTTCGTTGAACTCAACGGCGAGAGTCCCGCAGGCATCGCTTATGCAGACGCAGCGTACGACATCTTCTCGTCACTGCCCGTGATGAAGGAGTTTGCGATCGACTACAACGTGCGCGCGATGTACGGCAGACACTTTCTCCTCGAAGTCCTGCTCAGCTCGTATCAGGAATTTCTTGGCGGCATACCTGAACGTCCGCCTCGCATCGCAATCGTAGATCTTCCGGGAGTGCCGACAGTCAGCGAGTTTGAGCTCTTCCGTGAATCCTTCGAGCAGTCGGGATATCCGTCGTTGATCTGCACGCCACAGGAACTGGAATTCCATGATGATCGCTTGAGCGTCGCCGGTCAGGAGATCGATATTGTTTACAAGCGCCTGCTCGTAAACGAGTACTTGCCGATCATGCGCGAGTATCCGGCGTTGCTGAACGCGTATCGCGCCGGCGCGATCTGCATGGTCAACAGCTTTCGTTCGAAGCTGATCCACAAGAAGGCGCTATTTGCAGTGCTGACAAATCCGAAGTATTCGGGGCTGTTCTCCGCAGAAGAGTTCCAGGCGATTCAAGCTCACGTCCCGTGGACGCGCATGGTCAGAGATGAACATACTGATTACTTCGGTCGTGAGGTGAACCTGCTGGATTTTATTCGCGCTGATAACGAGCGACTGGTGCTTAAACCAAATGACGATTACGGTGGCCATGGAATCACGATTGGCTGGAATGTTGACCAGCGCGGCTGGGACGAGGCTATCAATAACGCACTTGCTGTCGGCGATTATCTCGTTCAGGAGCGCGTACCTACAGCTCGCGAAATTTTTCCAGCACTGACCGACGACGGCCGAGTTGAATTCGCCGAACAGCTCGTCGATCTTGATCCGCTCCTCTTTAACGGCAAAGTTGGCTCGGCCTTCACGCGTTTGTCGTTCTCGGAGCTCGCCAACGTCAGCTCGGGTGGAGGCATGGTACCCACCTACATCATCAGCAAAAAGTGAGCGAAACCGGGTACAATTGAATTCAGCGGCATGGAAGGTAACAATTCAAGCGCTGACGCCGAGACATCGTTGACTTGGGATGATCTTTCTGCGGAGACGAAAGAGCTTCTCCGGGGAAAACTCGCCGGCTTATGGGGTGCAGCAACCGACGCTGCGGCCTTCGATTCATGGCCGCTGGACAAGAAAAAGGCGATGCTGCTCTTATCGCAGCGACTGGATGAGAAGAAGCTCTGGCATCTCGTCAAAAGAGTGACTAACGTATATGGTGAAGGTGGGGTGGGATTGCAGTTTGAAGCGTGGCCGATGATTGCATCGACGTTGTCGAGGCGGCGCGATTTCACGCGTCGCTTTGCTAATCACGGCGACACAAACGGCGGCTTTTACGAAAAGGACAGACCTGAGTCAGTGCTGCACTTTCTTTATCAGGAAGGTGAGCCGCGCACGTGGTACGTGCACTTCGATCTTTACAGTCCCGTTCACTCACCGGGCAGCGCATGGAAGCACTTGCGATATGAGTTTCTGGGCAAGACGAAGCCTGACTGGCGCACAATTGCGAAATCTCTGGACGCGTAGCGCCAACTGAAAAGAGGGCAAATGTTCGATCAATTCACACTGGGTATCGAAGAAGAGTTTCAGATCGTCGATCCGCACACGCGCGAGTTGCGCTCGCACGTCGCAGAGATTCTCGAAGAGGGCAAGATGCTGCTCGGCGAGCAGATTAAGCCGGAGATGATCCAGTCGATGGTGGAAGTAGGCACAGGCATTTGCCGCAACATTCAGGAAGCGCGCACTGACATAACACGACTGCGCAGCATCATCTCAGGACTCGCGAAGAAGAATGGCTTGGCAATCGTCGCCGCTTCAACACATCCGATCTCACGTTGGCAGGACCAGAAGATATTCGACGACGAGCGCTACGAGCTTTTGGTCCAGGAACTTCAGACAGTCGCGCGATCGTTATTGATTTTCGGACTGCACGTGCACGTCGGCATGGCCGATCGCGAACGCGCAATTCACATCATGAATGCCGCGCGATACTTCCTGCCTCACGTGCTGGCACTCTCGACATCGTCGCCGTTCTGGATGGGCCACAACACGGGACTGAAATCGTACCGCACCGAAGTCTTCAAACAGTTTCCTCGCACCGACATTCCCGATCACTTCGATTCGTACAGCAGTTTCCATCGTTATGTCGATCTATTGATCAAGACGGGCTGCATCAACGACGGCAAGAAGATCTGGTGGGACATCCGTCCGCATCCATACTTCCCGACGCTCGAGTTTCGCATTTGTGATATTCCGACGCGTGTCGACGACACGCTCGCGATCGCAGCGCTGTTTCAGGCGATTGTCGCGAAGCTGAATAAGTTGATCGACAAGAACCTCGGGTTCCGACTGTATCGACGCATGCTGATTCAGGAGAACAAGTGGCGTGCTGTGCGGTATGGATTGGATGGGAAGTTGATCGATTTCGGGAAGCAGACGGAAGTGCCGATTCGTGATCTGATAGGCGAGCTGCTTGAATTTGTGGATGATGTGATTGACGAGCTTGGATCGAGAAAAGAGATCGAGCACATTAATACCATCCTTGAACGTGGCACATCCGCGGACCGGCAGTTACAGGTCTATCGCGAGACTAACGATCTGAAAGCCGTGGTTGATGACTTGATCACGCTCACGATGGAGAACGTTCCCGAGACTACGGAGCTCGGCATACCGCAAACAACTACCTCCGCTTCAACGATCTCGAAATAGAGCCACAAAAAGGCACAAAAGCTTCAATTAATGTTTTGTGCCTTTTTGCGGCTAATCTTTCTTCCCGAGATAAAACTGCCAGAGCATTCTCGCGGCGACAGCGCGATGCGGCCGCCATTGCTCCGCGAACCGCTCCAGTTCGTCAGGCCCAGGCCGCGTCGGCAATCGCTTCAACTCCTGCATCGCCACTGCCAACGCCAAATCTCCCGCGGGCCAGATATCCTCGCGTCGCATTGCCATCAAAAGGTATACATCCGCACTCCACGATCCAATCCCCTTGATTCGTGTCAGCGCCCGTCGCGCTTCGTCATCACTCATTCGCGCAAGCTTCGCAAAACTCAACTCACCATTGACGATCGCGGCCGCCAGTTCCAGCAGGTAAGCCGACTTCTGTCGCGTCACGCCGAGACCTCGCAAGTAACCATCACCAAGCTGCAAAAAACGCAACGGCGTAAACGGTTGAATCGCAGTCTCGAGACGCACGAGCATCGACTTTGCAGACTTCAACGAAACCTGTTGCTCGAGAATGATGTGAACGAGTGTCGGAAAACCGGTGGCGCGGCGCCAGAGCGGCGGATCGCCGTAGGTGGCGTGTATTCCCGCCAGGGTCTTGTCTCGCGCAGCGAGCTCACGTGCCGCTAATGCAAGACTCTTCTTTGTGAGTGGGATCAATTGCGTGTTGCCGCGATTGTCAGGAAATTCTCAAACAGAATGCGGCCGTCGCGCGAGTCGTTTGGATGCTCCCAGCGCGTGCGACTCTTGTTCCAGTCTTCGAATGATTTTTCGAGATGAAACTGCACTGTGTAAATCAGTTGTCCCTCGCTGCGCTTCACCATCATCTGATTGCGGCACAGATACGAGGTCGCAAGCAGATGGAATCCTTCAGGTACACGATCGATCTGCAAGCCATGATTTTGCCAGACGCGAAGAATGCGTGCCGGAGCTTCAGGGTCGGAGCAGTTGATGTTTTTAAAGATCGGATCGTCGGGATCCGTGATGCGGATGAACCGGTACTGGTACTCAAGCGGTCGCGACGAGCGCTGCTCGTGTTGCTCGAGTTTGTCGAGCGTGATCACGCGCGCACCAAAACTCAGACCCACGAGTTGATGACCGCCGCAGATCGCGAGCACCGGAATCTTGGTATTGCGAATGAAGCCCGCGAAGTCGTCGAGGATCGCTTGCTGATAATAATCAAAATCGCGCAACGTGCCGCTGAGCACGATCGCATCCGGCTCAAAGCGTTTCGCAGCTTGAACTATTTCCGAAAGGTGCGCGACTTCCGTTGTCGGACGCTTCACCAGGCGAGAAACGTTGTTGAGGATATTCTCAACCGCCATCCCGGCGATCAGGCGTTCGCGTTTCAGCTCAGCGCTGCGCAACTCACCCCATTCCTGCCGCGCTACGCTCGATAGATCGCGATCGTCGCGAAGCAGATTGTCGATCACGAGCACGCGCGCTTCTTCGATGCTCTGATGAATGGGTTCGTAGCGACAGAAGGTCTGCTGATTGAACGGAAAGGGGAGCGAAGTAGTCGGGGTTAGGTTTTGGGTCATTTATGTTCGCGATCGTTGTCTCGTACTCTGCCGGAATTCGGGAATGCGCGTGCCGGGTCCCGCCTCCTCAATTTCTGCGCGGATTTTAGCAATTAGCAGGCCACGAAGTCTTCCCCTGAACCTCGTGCTTTCTGCACGGGCTTCCTGGTCAACGAGTAACAACATTCTATACCACGACGACTCCAATTCGTCCGCTAAATGCGAGATTTTTGTTATGTCGTACGGTACTGCTACATCATTACAGCCAAGCCGCGCGAAGACTGACAAGTAGCGGGCGGTGGCGAGATCCGGGCAGAGGAGACGCCGGCGTCCAATCTTCAGCTCGACTCCGAGCAGGGTGTGTTGGATGACGACACGCGGCAAGCCCTTCGCGGTTTCGAAGTGATAGGAGCGCGTGCGCAGGTTGAGAATGCGCTCGCGATAGATTCGTGGCAGCCACGTTTCGCCGAGTTGTTCCTGGATATTTCGGGCGTAGTCTTCGGCAGGCACTATCTGTGTAATCCGTGGATCGACTGCTGTGTGAACAACAAAGATTCCACCCGGGTTTGCAGAGCGTTGATTACTCTTCCCGGAAAGATTCCGAGGTACAGCACGCCGAGGACCGTTATCACCAACGCCACCGCCATGCTGACGGGCACTCTCGGCGCGCTCCACGCCATAGTTCTCTCGCCAAAGAACATGACGATGATCAGTCGCAGGTAGTAATAAGCCGACACCGCGGTGTTGAGCACACCCACGACGACGAGTCCGTAATACTTTTGATCGATCGCGGATCCAAACACCATGATCTTGCCCATGAAGCCGGCCGTCAGCGGCATGCCCAGCAGACTCAGCATGAAGAGACTGAAGGAGAACGCAAGCGCCGGCGACGCGAAACCGATACCCCGGTAGTCTTCGATCTCTGTCCGTCGATCACCAGTGCGCGCGATCAGTTGCACAACCGCGAATGCGCCGATGTTCATTACTGCGTAAGTCAACAGATAGAACATGACGGCAGTGATCGCAGTATTGCGTTGAGCCAGATCGGTGGTCGATCCAGCGGCGATGCAGCCGATGAGCGCGTAGCCTGCATGCGCGATCGAGGAGTAGGCGAGCATGCGTTTCACATTGTCCTGAACTATCGCGACAACGTTGCCGAGAGTCATCGTGAGAATGGCCATCACGACGAGGACGTTGACCCACAACGAGTGAAGATTGCTCGCTGATTCACTCGAGGCGGAAACAACAAACGGCAAACCAAAAACAAACACGCGAATGAACGACGCAAAACCTGCTGCTTTAGGTCCCGCAGCCATGAACGCGGTAACTGGCGTCGGCGCACCTTCGTAAACGTCGGGCGTCCAGATGTGAAATGGAGCAGTGGCGATCTTGAAACCGAAACCGACCAGCATCATCGCAGCGCCTGCAAAGAGCAGCGCGGGATACTGTGCCTGGCCCACACGGATGGCGATCTCGGCGATGTTCGTCGTTCCCGGAACGATCCGGCTGAGCGCGCCACCGGGTCCGGGCTCTGCAATGGACGTCGCGCCGTAGACCAGCGCGATGCCGTAGAGCAGAAAGGCGGATGAGAAAGAGCCGAGGATGAAGTACTTCAACGACGATTCATTTGAGCGAACGTCTGTGCGACGGAATCCTGCCATCACGTAGGTGGCGATCGAGAGGATCTCGAGCCCGAGAAAGATGATGACCAGGTCGTTACCCGCTGCCATCAACATCATCCCGACAGTGGCAAACAACAGCAGCGAGTGAAATTCGCCGGCAGGGAGTTGTTCGCCTTCGACCCAGACAGTGGAGATGAGCAATGTCAGACCTGAAACCAGCAGGAAAATCAGAGTGAAGCCGAGTCGCAGCTGATCAAGCACAATCATCCCGTTGAAGGCGTTCGAAGACGCCGTTCCAGTCAACCAAAGCCAGATCGTGCTGATCGCGCCTGCAATGATGCCCGCCAATGCAATGCCGCCGGTGATCCAACGCTGCGTTGGGCGCACGAAAGCATCGACGAGCATCACGATAACTGCCGCAGCGCAGACGATCACCTCCGGTGCGATTATCGACCAGATGACGATCGGCATCACGGATTGCGCGAGAAATGAGCTCATAGGTCTTAGGATCTATTTAAGCTGCGTGGTGTAAGATCCGCCCGCCGGATTTGCAGTAACGCGCGCGCGAATCGTCTCGACACTCATCTTCGAGCGATCCAAAAACACGCGCGGGTAAACACCCATGAAAAGCATCAAAATCATAAGCGGGAATATCAACGCCATCTCACGATTATTCAAATCCAGCAAGCGCGCGTTTTCAGGATTCGTGACTTTCCCAAACACGACTCGCTGCAACATCCAAAGCATGTAGACCGCTGCCCAGATCACGCCCGTGGCTGCAAGCATCGTCACGATCCATGGTTTGCCCACTGCATTCGTCGTCCACGTTCCAATCAGGATCAGAAACTCACCCACAAACCCATTCAAAAACGGGAGACCAATCGACGATAAAGAAGCGATGACAAACAGCGTCGAGAACCATGGCATCGGCGTCGCCAGTCCGCCAAACTCGCTGATCAGACGCGTATGGCGCCGCTCATAAATGAACCCGACAAAGAGGAAGAGCGCGCCCGTGGAAACACCGTGATTCAGCATTTGGTAAAGCGCGCCCTGCATGCCGAGCTCAGTAAAAGAGAACAGACCGAGCACGACGAATCCCATGTGACTGACCGACGAATATGCCACAAGTCGCTTCACGTCAGGTTGGACCATCGCCACGAGCGCGCCGTAGATGATTCCGATGACGGCCAGCGTGATGATCACCGGTGCCCAGTTACGTGCAGCATTCGGAAATAGCGCGAGGTTAAAACGGAGCAGACCGTAAGTTCCCATCTTCAGCAGTATGCCCGCGAGAATTACAGAGCCTGCCGTGGGCGCTTCGGTGTGCGCGTCGGGCAGCCAGGTGTGGAATGGAAACAGCGGTACCTTGATACAAAACGCGAGCGCAAATGCGACGAAGAGAAAGAACTCGGCACGCGGCGTCAGCGGATTCGCCGCTATCGCTTGCAAAAGCGCCGGGTAGTCAAACGTATGAGGCTGATAGATGAAGTAGAGTGCGATAATACCGGCCAGCATCAAAAGGCTCCCGACCGCCGTATAGATGAAAAATTTTATCGCTGCGTAGATGCGACGCTCACCGCCCCAAATTCCGATCAGGAAGAACATCGGCACCAGCGATGCTTCGAAGAACAGGTAGAACAGCAAAAGATCGAGCGACACGAACACGCCGATCATTGCTGCCTGGAGAATCAACAGAAAGGCGTAATAAGAGAGTTGACGCTTGCGAATAGATGTCCAACTGGAAAGGATCGAGATCGGCATCAGCAGCGTCGTCAACAGAACGAGCCACAGACTAATGCCGTCAACGGCTATGTGATAACGCGCGCCGATCGATCCGATCCAACTTATATTCTCTTCAAACCGGAACTCACTGCCACTCGCACCGATGCCGCGCAAGAGCAACAGCGACACGACAAACGTCGCGACCGTAGTGATGACCGCAATCCACCGGTAATTCTCCTCACGCCTCGACACAAAGCTGTAGCCAACAAGAGCAACCGCCCCCGCAACCGGCAACAGAATCAGTATCGTCAACAAATGAGTCATCAATCCATGTATTTCATCCGTGCAAATCCGTGTTACCGGAAAGCCCAGCCAGCAAACAGCCCAATTAAGATCAGCGCTCCAAAAAGAATTATCGCGGCATAACCGCGCACAAACCCCGCTGACAAGTAACGCGCCAGTCGCCCCATTTCAGTGACTGCCTCGCCAATCCCGTGAAGCAATCCATCAATGACGCCGATGTCGAATATCTTCCAGAGACCTTCTCGAGACCCCGTCTCTATAGGATGGATCAGCGCCGCGTCGTAGATCTCGTCAACGTAGTACTTGTTCTCGAGTATCCGTGGCATCGCCAACAGCGGCCGCCGTTGAAACACGTACCAGCCAACGCCGATTCCCAACAACCCGACGAGCACTGACAATCCCGCAAGCAGACGTTCGGCAGTGACCTCTTCGCTTGAATGAGTCGCGAGTGTCTCAGCGGGCTGAGGCACAGGTGCGGGCGCGTGCGTCTCTTCAGCCGCAGCTGCTTCAGCATGCAATCCGGGCGGCACAGTAGCTACGACCGGCTCGAGCGTGTGCTCGAGCACATTGACATTTCGATCGGTAAACACGGAGCTCAGTGCATACGGGACGCCGATGAAACCACCCACCGTTGAAAGCACCGCCAGCACAATCAATGGCGCCGTCATGACCCACGGTGACTCGTGCGGCTCGACTGGACCATGATGAGAATCCGGCTCCTGTTGTTTCGACGCGTGCGTGTCGCGAAATCGCTCCTGACCCCAGAACGTCATCACCATCATCCGCGTCATGTAAACAGCGGTTAGAAACGCTGTGAGTGCAGCAATGGCCCAGAGAAACTTGCTGAACGCAGTTGAAGGAAGACTGAATGCGGGAGCGCTCCACGTGCGCCAGAGAATCTCGTCCTTCGAGAAGAATCCCGCAAAGATCGGAACACCACTGATTGCCAGCCAGGCGGTCACCATTGTGGCGAAGGTGATAGGCATGTATTTCTTCAGTCCACCCATGCGCCGCATGTCCTGCTCGTGATGCATGCCATGAATCACCGAGCCCGAACCGAGGAACAGCAGCGCCTTGAAGAACGCGTGCGTGATGACGTGGAAGATCGCGGCGATGAACGCGCCGACACCGCACGCCAGAAACATGTAACCGAGCTGTGAAATCGTCGAATAAGCCAGAACTTTCTTAATGTCGTTTTGCGCGAGACCAATTGTCGCAGCAAAGAGTGCAGTCGCTGCACCGATGATCGCGACGATGAACATCGCGGTGGGTGCGTGCACAAAGATCTCCGAGCAGCGCACGATCATGTAGACGCCCGCGGTCACCATCGTCGCCGCATGAATCAATGCGGAGACTGGTGTTGGACCAGCCATCGCGTCAGGCAGCCAGACGTACAAAGGTATCTGCGCGCTCTTGCCGGCTGCACCGATGAAAAGGAGCACTGCGATCGACGTCGCTCCACCGGCGAAGATCGCTCCGGCAGTGAGGGGCTCGACCGGCGCAGTCTTGAAGAACGACAGTGCTGTATGTGCTGCTTCACCAGCGGCGGGATTAGCGAAGAAGCTGACTGATCCAGTGACGAAGAACGTCAGCATGATGCCGAGTACAAAGCCCCAGTCGCCGATGCGATTTGTGATGAAAGCCTTCTTGGCAGCGTCGCCCGCTTCTTCTCTTTCGAGGTAGTAGCCAATCAGCAGGTAGGAGCAGAGGCCCACGCCTTCCCAACCGACAAACATCAAGACGAAGTTATCGGCGAGCACGAGCGTCAACATTGAAAACATGAACAGGTTGAGAAACGCGAAGAAGCGATAGAACCCTGTCTCGCCGTGCATGTAACCGACTGCAAAAACGTGAATAAGAAAACCGACAAAGGTGACGAAGAGTGCGTAGGTCCCGCTCAAGCGGTCCATTGCGAGCGCGAAGTCAGCGCGAAATGTGCCGACCTGAAGCCACGTCCAGATATGATCGAACACCGGCGTGTCAGAGCGCAGCGCACCGCCCGATTTGAACGCGAGATAGAACGCAACGATCGTTGAAAGCCCCACCGACCCACATGCCATGATTCCAATGAAGCGCTCATTGCGTGCACGCCTCCCCACAAACCAATTGATCGCCGCACCCGCCAACGGCGCGAAGATGATTACACTGAGAAGGTTGTTCTCCATTCGTTATAGCTTCAGTATGCTCGCGTCATCCACATCCAGCGACTCGCGATTACGAAAGATTGCGATGATGATCCCCAAACCGACCGCCGCTTCGGCCGCGGCGACAGTCATCACGATGAAGACGAAGAGCTGTCCAGTCACGTCCTGAAAGAAACTCGCAAAGGCAACGAACGTTAAATTCACCGCATTCAACATCAGCTCGATGCACATGAACATCGCGATGATATTTCGCTTGATGATCACTCCCGTCACGCCGATCGTGAACAAGATCGCGGAGAGTGCCAGGTACCATGAAAGCTGCGGTTCCATTTTAAAACTTCATCCACAGATTACGCAGATTACTCTTTCCTTATAACCTCTGAATCAATTCCCAGCAGTCGTGCTGCTTCTTCGCTAGTTTCCACTTCTACTGGGCGCAGATCGTCAGGCGCAGCCGAGGCATCGACTAAGTGCAACGGAAGCGTTTGTGCTCCCGGAATGATTCGCGCTTGCGGCGACAGCAGTCCGCCACGACGTGCCAGCGTCATCGCGCCTACGATCGCCATCAACAGCAGTATCGAAGTGATCTCAAACGGCAAAAGATATCTTGTGAACAAAGCCGATCCGACGGAGCTCGTAATTCCCACGTTCGACGGAGTGGCAGTTGGATTGACTCTGAACTCCTGCACTGAAACGAGTATGAAAGCGACTTCGGCAATCAGAACGGCGGCCAACACCACAGCCGTTGGCACCAGGAACTTGAGACGAGTGCGACCATGTTCCACCTGCTCAATATTCAGCAGCATGATCACAAACACCACCAGCACCATGATGGCGCCCGCGTAAACAATCACCTGCACCGCGGCAATAAAAGGCGCTGCCAGCATCACGTAAAGACACGCGAGCGAGATGAAGACGCCGATCAGAGAGATAGCGCTGTAGAGCGGGTTGCGTTGCGCGACTACGGCGAGCGCACAGCCGATTGCCAGTCCTGCAAAAAGAATGAAAAGAAGCGCCAGCATCAGAGATTCGGAAACAGGAATATCAACGTTGCGGTAATGAAGATACTGAGGAGAGCCAACGGCAACAGAATCTTCCAGCCAAAACTCATTAACTGATCAAAGCGAAAGCGCGGCAACGTTCCGCGCAGCCAGATGTAAACAAAAAGAAAGAAGATGACTTTCAACAGAAAACCGATCGCGCTGACGAGTCCGAAAAGAAACGTGCCACGCCCGAAGATATCTTCCGCGAACGGCACGTTCCAGCCACCCAGGAAGAGCGTCGTGGCGAGCATCGAAACCGTAAGCATGTTGATGTATTCAGCCAGGAAGAACAGCGCAAACTTCATCGCGCTGTATTCCGTGTGAAAACCGGCAACAAGTTCGGTTTCCGCTTCGGGAAGATCAAAAGGCACGCGATTCGTTTCGGCGATCGCGGCGATCAGGTAGACCAAAAAACCGAGAGGTTGAAAGAAGATGAACCAACGAAAGCCGTGCCAGCCCGACTGCCGCTCGACTATCTGTGCGAGATCAAGAGTGCCGGCAAGCAGTATGACGCCAATCAAACTCAAACCGAGCGCGAGCTCGTAAGAGATCATCTGCGCGGACGAGCGAAGGCCGCCCATCAGACTGTACTTGTTGTTCGAAGACCAGCCGGCCAGCGCGATTCCGTAAACACCGACAGACGTAATGCCGAGAACGTAAAGTAAGCCAACATCAAAATGCGCGATCATGAGCGGTATCGTGATGTCGGTGAAAGGGATTCTGATCTCGGGTCCGAAGGGATAGACGATCATCGTCATCAACGCCGTCATCGTGACGATCACGGGCGCGAGGAAGTAGATGAATCGTGTTGATTTGTCGGGAACGATGTCTT
>DASUYO010000533.1:0-8791 GCA_036377375.1 Pyrinomonadaceae bacterium | reverse complement strand
GTGTTCACGTAATAACGTCCTGGTCCAACTACTGTTTCCTGAATACCGCGATAACCTTCAGGCACGACGTACGCTTCGTGCGCACCTTCGTCGAGACGTCGATCGGCGGGATCGCCCGTCATCAGATCAGCCTTGATCTGTTCGACAGTGCGGCCGTCGTTAATCAGATCGAGGCGAGTTGCAGATTCTTCCACTTGCTCCTTCTGCTCGCGTTCCATTCGTTGCCGCACCTTTGCTGCCATCTCACGTCGGATCTCTTCTGAAGGATCTTTGCCGACGTTCGACACGACCACCGCGACTTCACCCGGGCTAATCTCCTTCGCTGTTTCAGGAATAACTTTGAACAGCAACGGATTTATGTAGTAGGTGCCGGGCAGCAGAATATCTTTCTGTGGACCACGCTGGCCGCCTTTGCCGATGAACTCGTGTCCGTCCTGGAAGTTGTCGTGACCTGTAACCGATTCTGCGACGTAGTCTTTCGGGTTAAGCGGAGCACCATCCAACGCTTCGACGAGACCAATCTGGTTCTCGTTGATCACCGTCGCATCGAAGAGACGGACGTTGAAGAGACCAGGCTTCGCTTCGTTACTTGCCTCGATCGATCCCGATTGCGTCAGGATGCGATAGACGCCGGGCGTCAGGATGTCGACCTGCGGTCCTTTTTGTCCGCCTGCGGAGATGAACTGTTCCGCATCCTGGAAATTGCGGTGATCTGCGATGGCCTTACCGAGCAGCCGGCCCGGATCGAGTGGAGCACCGTCAGCGGCAGTAATTACGCCAACCTTGCCTTGCGGCACCAGTGTCGCTTTCGCAATTGAAACGCGGAAGAGATACGGATGTATGGGCCAAAGACCCGGCGGAAGCGTGCGAAGCTGAATGCCTTTCACGCCGCCCTGTTTAATGAATGCGATCGGATCCTGGAAGTTGTTATGAGCATTCTGTGCGCGGTCGGGTGCGAAGATGCGACCCGGAGGCATCGGCTCACCATCCACTGCTTCGATAATGCCCAGCTCGTCAGCGCCGATCTCAATCAGCGGCACCTTGCGCACAACTCGCTCAAACGGAAACTTAATTAGGTGCAGACCCGGTTTCAGCACGTCGGCTTGAATACCAACCTCACCCTCGGTAGCGACCACTCTTCCCGGTGGCATTTTTGCGCCCAGGTATCTTCGTTCTTTGATTGCGATTTCGCGCGCGCCCACATTCACGAAGATGCGGTTGATGATGATGAGGAAGAAAATCAGAAGAACGAATGCTCCAATGAGCACCGCTATCAGGGTTGTCATGTCAAGATTTTGCATGGTATGTCTCTTTCACTATCAACGGAGGCGTTGATATTAGCGATTGTTGGTAGCCTCGAGTTCACGATTCGCACTCGAAAGCGTCTGTTTCAAAACGAAGCCAGCACCTGACATTCGAGTACGCGATGATAGAACCCAATACTCACTGTTGAATAACGACTGTAGTTCCTGAGCGGATAGATCCGACAGACTGCCGTCGCGCCACGATCGCAGCACGAGTTCAACGGCTCTTTCGTAGGTCTTCGCATTGTCGGACAGCGCTGCAACGTGGAGCAGCCTGGCTGTCGAGCTCCTGCTGGGTGATTGTTGCCAGTCACGGATTGCGACGACGGCTTGATCAAACATCTTCTTGTCTACTTTGGTCGCGCCTTCTGAAACCTTCTCGGCAACAGGCGCTCTAAGTTGATTAACGCTGAAGTCAGAAAACAAGCCTCGCGGTGGTTCTTGTGCTGGCAGAGGCAATTCGCCAGCTTGCGACGTGTTTGCAGGCTTCTGCCAGAAATAAATGGCGATAGCGATTAGACCTAAAATAAAAACCGAAGTGAATAGAAGGGTGACCATGCGGTCGATAATAGTTATACGCTTGTCCGTATGAAAAGTTCAAGATCTGCCACAAAGAGGCACAAAAGTTAGCCTTTTTGCGGGCCTATTTGGAACTCAAGGCATTGAAGAACAGTGGGTACGTGGCCAAAGACTGCGCCCGGTATTGCGGCCGGAAACCAAACAGAATCACCCGGCCTTTTCCCATCGTCACTTCCACCAGCGCGGCTTTGCCCTTAATCAAATCACCACCCAGTAACCAGCCGGAGAGTAGTGGATCTTTATCCGCTGGATATGACGCAATCACATGAACGTTCGACGCCGGCACCGTTGCGTTCGGATCGTTCGTCACTTCAAACACCGGCGAGTCTTCAGCCCACGCAATCGTCTCTTTAGGCATTCCAGTAGCCAGTGGATGCGTCGTGTCGAGCTCGATGCGCAGAATCGATCCGGGCACATAGAAATCCGTGCGTGGCAGTTCTGCGACCACATTACGCAAAGGCAACTGGAACTGCTCGATCGCGAAGTTCGACGCGCGATTCAGAAACACGAGCGTGCCGCCAGTCTCGACAAAGTCACGCAGCGTCTTGACTCCTTGTGCTCCGAGACCGCCGGTCAATTGAGGCGGCATTGCATCACTGCGATAACCCTCGAGCAGAGTGCGCGCTGATTGATCGGGAATAAGGATCGTGTAGTACTTTCCGGTCACACCTCGAGACGGCTTGTACACAGTGATGCCCGCACGCAAATCCTTGGCGCCGAGCTCGCCATATGAAATCTTCATCGAATCAAGAATCCATTTGGTCCAACCTTCATCCTGACTCGGTACAGACGAGTGGTAGATTGCAAATAAATCGTGGCGTGGCGCAGGCGCACAAGCATTTGGTGTTTCAACGACGTCAGTGGATTCAGCTCCACGGGAGTATCTGAAGGGCGCTTTCACAGGATGAACTGGGACATTCATCAACAAAGACAACGTCTGCGCTGTTACATCGTAAGGCGCGATCGGATGACCACTTGCGTCTCGCAGGTTCGGGTAGCGCTGCACTTCCAGCAACGCCTTCGCGAAAGCTGCGTAAGGCTGGTCCATCCTGACCAACTTCGTCCCGGCGGGCAGCTCGCGAGCTCCGATTTTGAAGTTAGTGCCTTCTTTCGCAGTAGTGATCTCAACGCCGCCTCGTCTCAGGATATTGAGTAGCGCGTCGCAATCGTTCGCCGGCTCGATTAGAAATCCAAAGAGCTCGCCGGGTCTGCGCGCGCGCACTGCTTCTTTCCCAATCGCGTAGAACCGTCGCAACCACTGCTCGCGATTTTCTGCCGCATGGTCCAACAACAGAAATGCAGCGGTCGTCATGTATTTCGTGATGTCACTCAAGTGCCAGTCACCGCCATGCCAGAGTGGGCCAAACTTCGGCGACTCCTTCTGCGGATCGTAGCCTTCACGCGAGCGGAGCTCTTCAAACTTCAACGTCATCGGCGTGGCGATTCTTGCTGACGCAGTTTCAGACAGCATTCGCACGCCGGCGTGATAGTGAGAATACGCGCGCGATGGAGACCACGCGTCGTAAGTCGAGTTGGTCGTGATTCCCTCGAAGCCTTTGGCACGCATCTCGGCGGCCATCCAGTTTCCAAGCTCTGTGTAACCTTGCACGATCGCCTTCGGAACATTGGGTTCTACCGGCGGCATGTAAGGCGGCAGAAACAGGCGTGAGCCGAACGCGCCCTGCTGGTGTATATCGTGAACGATCTGCGGGTGCCAAACGTTGTGAATCTTGTCGACTGTGATCTGCGTCTCAACCTGCGTGAAGGCGTACCAGTCGCGATTGTTATCGTGCCCGGTGTACTTGTGATAGAGCTCGGGCGGATCAGTGCCTTCGAAAGGTGTGCCGAGTGTTTTGTCATACCAGTTCTTGACGATGTCAACGCCGTCGGGATTTAGAGACGGCACGAGAAGGATGATTGTGTTGTCGAGTATCTTTTGAATTTCCGGTTCGGTTGCTGACGCGAGCCGGTGAGCAATCAACATGCTGGAGAGATAAGAGCCGACCTCCGTCGAGTGAATGCCGCAAGTGATCAGCACGATGGTTTTGCCTTGCCGGATCAACTCCGCTGCTTTGCGGTCGCGCGTTGCGGGTGGACCTAATTTGCGCGGATCGGCAAGCTGGTCCTGAATCTTTTTGTAGTCTTCCAAACGCGCGAGATTTGCCGGCGAGCTGATGGTCGCCATCACGAATGGTCTGCCCATCGTGGTCGTTCCGAGTGTGTCGAAGTTCACGCGGTCACTGGCGCCATCGAGCTTCTTAAAATAGTCGACAACCTGATCCCACGAAGCGAGTTTTCGATCTTCACCGGGCGCGAAGCCGAGCACTTCAGCGGGCGCGGGAATCTTCGTCTGCGCCGTGGCGATTCCAGTGACGAGCAACAGCAGTATCAGTGTGACGATTCGAACACGCATGGGACTGGAGCAGTTTACCAAAAACTGTAGGGGCGGCCCTCCGTGGCCGCCCGTCCGCGGATTACGACGGGCGGCCACGGAGGGGCCCCCCTACAGTAAGGCAACCTGGGGCGCCCGAATGAGGTTCAAATTGCTGTATTCATGGGCCTTGCCGAGCGCGTGCGGCCCGTGTAAAGTAACGGCGTTTTCTAACCCCTGCGCACTCCCCGAAGTACAAAACTTGTTGGAGGTCAATCGGATGTCCAGTGAAAGCATCCCTGCAAACGAGTACCCAGACAAGGTCGGATTCAAGCCGGATAATCCCTATCTGGCGACTTTTCGACCGTACATTCCGGCCGGAGTCAGGCTGCGTGAGCTCACGATTCTACCCCTGATCATGGGGACGGTCCTTGGCATCGTTTTTGGTGCATCCTCACTTTATCTTGTCCTCAAAGTTGGTCTAACTGTCAGCGCGTCGATTCCAGTGGCAGTGA
This sequence comes from Pyrinomonadaceae bacterium, assembly GCA_036377375.1. Lineage (GTDB taxonomy): Bacteria > Acidobacteriota > Blastocatellia > Pyrinomonadales > Pyrinomonadaceae > PSRF01. Next base: position 4,022 of record DASUYO010000533.1, on the reverse strand, counting down.
TCTCCATCACTCTGTTCCGAGTGTTGTCGAAGATGGGTCTGCGCGACGCCACCATTCTAGAAAACAACATCGTTCAGACAGCGGGTTCGGCCGGAGAGTCCATTGCTTTCGGTATCGGCGTCACGATGCCGGCGATTTTGATTCTCGGTTTTGATCTCGAGTTATCGCGCGTGATGTTGGTTGCGGTGCTCGGCGGTCTGCTCGGAATCCTGATGATGATTCCTTTACGACGCGCACTCATCGTCGCTCAACACGGATATCTCAAGTATCCCGAAGGCACGGCGTGCGCCGAAGTTTTGAAAGCAGGTGCATCGGAGGAATCTCGTGCGGCCGCGATTGAGGGATCGAGAGACACGACAGTAGTCGATCAAGCTGCAACGGGAGGCAAGACGATCATCAGTGGCTTCGGTATCGGTTTTCTCTACTACGGTATCGAACAGATTTTTAAGACGTGGAAAGAATATCCGGGCAAAGAGTTTGGCAAACCGTTTGAAGGTGGCTCCATCACAATTGAAAATAACCCTGCGCTGTTGGGTGTCGGTTACATCATTGGACCACGCATCGCTTCGATCATGGTTGCGGGCGGTGTGCTCGCGTACCTGGTGTTGATTCCGGCGATCAAGTATTTCGGCGGCGGCTGGATGACACCGCTTGCTCCGGAAACTACGCACCTCATTAAAGACATGACTGTCACGCAGATTCAAAAGGGCTACATTCTTTACATCGGCGCGGGCGCAGTCGCAGCGGGCGGAATCATTAGTCTTTTCCGATCGCTTCCAACGATTTGGAGTGGTTTGAAAGGCGGTCTTGCTGACCTGCGAAGATCGGGTGCCGGCTCAGCGGAAAATGCACCGCGCACGGACCAGGATCTCTCGATGAAGTTTGTGTTGGGCGGGATCATCGCTTTAATGATCGTCATCATGATTGTTCCCCAACTCAATCTTCGCTTCAACATTCTCGGCGCGATCCTGATCATCGCTTTCGGATTTCTCTTCGTAACGGTTTCGTCTCGACTAACGGGTGAAGTCGGTTCTTCGTCAAATCCGATTTCAGGAATGACTGTCGCGACACTGCTCCTGACGTGTCTGGTATTTCTGATCATTGGTTGGACCGCACCTCCGTATTTTGTGACTGCGCTGTCAATCGGAGGTATCGTCTGTATCGCTGCTTCAAACGGCGGGACCACGTCGCAGGATCTAAAGACCGGATTTCTGGTCGGCTCGACACCGAAGTACCAGCAGATTGCCATTCTTGTTGGCGCACTCACCTCTGCGCTCGCGCTTGGTCCAATCCTGCTGGCAATGAATCAATCGGGCAGTGTTTACGTTCCTGTTGCTCAGAACAAAGACTTCAGCTTTCCGGCTGGTTTTAAGTTCACTCCGGATCAGTATGTGAAGAGCGGCGATCAGCCGAAACAGGAGACATTGCACGGTGGTCAGGCCAGCGCGGACACGAACGCATATTATGTCGTACACAAGACGAGCACTGATTACGGTCCAGCGGGACGTTATTTAGTGAATGCCGAAGGCGTGCCGATCTATCTTGCTGACCCAGGCATCAACGGCATTTACGACAAAGTGCCGGGCACGAACAACACAGTAGCCAAGTTCACTGCGCCGAAGGCGACGTTGATGTCGTATATCATCAAAGGCATCCTGAGTCGCGAGCTTCCGTGGGGTCTTGTTCTGCTCGGAGTGATGATCACGGTTGTGCTGGAGTTGAGTGGCGTGCCGTCGCTTGCTTTTGCGGTCGGCGTGTACTTGCCGATTTCGACGTCGGCGCCGATCTTTGTTGGCGGCGCGGTGCGCTGGCTAGTTGATAAGTATCTGCGGAAGAAACCTGAGAACCTTCGTCTGACGGAAGAGCAGATGGCTGCGGAGACTGATAAGAGTCCAGGGGTGCTGCTTGCTTCCGGCTACATTGCCGGCGCGACGCTCGCGGGTGTTATCTTTGCATTCCTGAATTTGAAGGAGGGCATTGTGACGTGGTTGAAGGGGTTCGAGGAATGGGCCACGCATCACAATCCGTTCTTTGAGGGTCCGAATTCAGATGTGCTGGGGATGATTCCGTTTCTCCTGCTCACGATTCTGCTTTATCTTGTTGGGCGAGAGTTGGTTTTGAAACCACGCGCAATCGTTCGTCGCGAGGGTGACGAATGGTGATCGAATGCGGCGCCTACAGTTAGGGAAAGGAATAACTTAAAAAAAGAACAAGTCAGGAAGAGGTTGCCCCCGCTGTTAGGATGAGCGGGGGCAAGCCGCCCTTCCTGACCTGTTCCATTCTTCTTCTGACCTATTTCTTTCGAATATATGAACACGCGAATTATTGCACTTCTCCTGTTGACGGCGCTTTTGTTTACTTCCTCCTCAACTCTCGCACAAGCGTCGCTCACACCCACTGAAACCATGCGCGAGTTTTACCGCATGATGCGCGAGAAGAAGTTTCGCGAGGCGTTTGCGATCTCCATCTATCGCCCCGCTCTCGAAGGACTTTCCACGCAGGAGTTCGAAGAGTTGCGACCTGACTTCGAGAAGATGGCGGCCGCAGTGAGTGAAAAGATTCCTGAAAAAATCGACATTACGGGCGAACAGATTAGCGGCGACGTGGCAACCGTTTTCGTCAAAGTGCTGGACGCGGATGGCAAGGAACGAATCGAGCCCGCGTCGCTGATCAGAATCGATAACGCCTGGGTAGTCGGCGATAAGGAAAGTCTGGAGCTCGTTAAAAAGTCGGGTAAGAAATTCTTTTTCGAGGCCCGCATAAACGCCCACCACAGCGACGTTCAGGACATGTTGACGCGCATCACACTTGCGCAAGTGGTTTATAGCCAGGGCCACGACGGCCGGTTTGCCAACACTGCCGAGCTCATCACTGCCGGCCTCATCCCGAAAGACCTGGAGGGCACCGAAACGACCGGCTATCACTTCCAGGTGGTGCGGGCGGCCGACGGCAAGTCCTGGTACGCTACCGCGGAACCCGCCCAATACGGACGTACGGGCCGTCTTTCGTTCTATCTCGACGCTTCGGGAGTGCGAAGCGGCGACACCGGCGGCAAGCCTCTGGTTGTAAAGAATTAAACTGTTGCGCCACTGCGAGTAGGTTTTTTAGAATGGCCTTGCGAGCTTCCCCCAATCGCTTCCCGATCTGTGCCCTTCCTCATTTGGTCCGAGAACAGTTAGTGGTTTCGAAGGATGTCGGAACTGCCCCGCAGGATCGTGTCGCAGCTACGTCGTTTCATTGGCAACCGGCGGCGTAGCAGGCGTGTGCGGGCGCGTCTGAGTTTCACTTTGAGTTTGTCGGATCAGCGCGTGAGCTCGAATGGTTCGCGCCGCCTGCCCACACTCGATGGACACACGCTCGATGTCAGCGTCACCGGCCTGGCATTGATAGTTCCGGCGATTCGGATTGGTGAACACTACCTCGCCGGAGCTGATCGGAAACTGCACGTTAAGCTCGAGCTGCCGAGTGGGCCAATCGAGATGAAGGTCGTGACGGTGAGATACGAGAATCTCGAGGATGGTAGCGGCTACCTGATCGGCGCGCGGATTCTGGAAATGAGTGACACGGATCGAGCGACTTTCCAGAAGTACGTGGCGAATGTGATGCAACACCAATCTGTATAAATCTGTGGATAAGTCTTATTGGAAGCGCAAGACTCCGAAAACTTGCGGCACGTGGAAGTTGGGCTCTTCAGTCCTCGTCGGTCGCCACGCCAAATAACGTTCCGGTGCTTCCGGCCCTACACACCGAAATACATTCACTCGCCAAACATCTCCAGGCTCAGGTTTAGGAATAGCTACACTCCACGGAATCTTCATTCCCACGAACAACTGGTCCTGCTCAAGCTTCGCCGCAGTTGTGAAGCCTGAAGCAAAGTCCCAATCAGTCTCTCTTCCTGACGGCTTAACAGTGATTCCCAAGTCGACCCATTCACCTGTCGGCGCTGCCTCAAACTCGTAATACCGCCACGGATTTTCCGGATCTGGCGCGAGGAAAATCTCGCACACATCACGATCCCACAG
>DASUYO010000532.1:0-5532 GCA_036377375.1 Pyrinomonadaceae bacterium | reverse complement strand
CAGGATTTCAATCCGGAACATCCAACGACGCACACTGACGCGATGCGTGGCCAGATACTGATGATGAATTGGTCGCGACAGAACCTGGGAATCGTCGCAACTGAAGCTGGCGCCGATTGGGTGATCCCTTACGTCGATGTCATCAACCAGTCAGGTGGAGGAAGCAAGGCGGTATTGGTACCTCTTTACCAGTTGGTTTATCACGATGCTGTTATTACGTCATTCGGAGCTCGCGATCACAAAACGTTGTTACAGGGAATTCTTTACGGAGGTCAGCCGGAGTGGCCGATCGGTCCGGTCGATGAACGATCCACGGCATTGATGCGTCAGATGATGGCGTTGCATAAGCGAGTTGGAATGTTGGAGATGACAAAGCACGAGTTCCTGGATGCGAACTATCGAAGAGAAAGAACTACCTTTGCAGATGGGACGACGGTGACGGTTGACTGGGACAGCAACACAGTAAAGATTGAACCAGAGATCCGATGAATTCTTCTCTGTGCATTCTCTGTGTTCTCTGTGTCTCTGTGGTGCAATATTCCGTCGATACCTTTAACCACAGAGACACAGAGAACACAGAGGATGCACAGAGAAGAAGCAACATGTTGAAAAGACCACGTGCCATCATCCTTTTACTAGCTTTCTCTGCCTGTTCGACGTTCGCGCAAGGTAAATTCGATCTCGCGCGGTTTGAACGTGCTCGAGTATTGAAGGCCGCCGATCAATACTTAAAGGAACAGCCGATAACTGTAACGGCATCAACTTCGCCTCGTAGCGCCGGTGGCTTGCACGACTTCTTCTCGGAAGGTGACTACTGGTGGCCCCATCCGCAAAATTCCGACGGTCCGTACATTCAACGCGATGGCATGACGAACCCAAACAATTTCGTCGATCATCGCAAATATCTAATGCGTCTTAGTGTCCAGGTACCTGCGCTCGTTGCAGCCTGGAAACTAACGGGAGATGAGCGTTATGCCAGACATGCAGTGAAACATCTTCACGCATGGTTCATCGATGAAAAGACGAAGATGAATCCGAACCTGCAGTATGCACAGGCGATTCACGGTCGCTTTACCGGACGCGGCATCGGCATCATCGATACGATTCATTTGGTCGAGGTGGCGCGAGCTATCGAATGGTTGAAAGATTCACGATCCTTCAACACAACCGACCTGGGCGGAGTCATTCAATGGTTCAGCGACTATCTTCGGTGGATGACGAGCAGCAAGAACGGAATCGACGAGCGTGAGGCGAAAAACAATCACGGTACGTGTTGGGTAATGCAGGTCGCAGCTTTTGCTTTGCTCGTTGGCCATCGTGATCTAGTCGATTATTGTCGCAACCGCTTCAAAACTGTGCTCGTTCCGAACCAGATTGCGACCGATGGTAGTTTTCCAGAGGAACTGCGTCGCACCAAGCCTTACGGTTATTCATTATTCAATCTGGACGCAATGACGACGATTTGCGAGCTGTTGTCCACGGAGAAAGACGACCTCTGGACATTCAGCACAACTGATGGCCGCGGCATTTCCAAAGCTCTTGCCTACATGTATCCATATATAAAGGACAAGAAGAGTTGGCCACTGAAACCGGATGTGATGTATGACTCCGAGTGGCCCATGCGCCACTGCAGTTTGTTTTTTGCGGGTCGAGCACTGAAACGACCTGAGTACATCGAACTCTGGAAAACATTGCCGGCAGACTCGAAGGTTGATGAAGTCATACGAAACTTTTTTATTCGACAGCCGGTGTTGTGGAATTGAAACTTGCACTTGGATGAGGTCAGTACCACCTCGCGGTAGCGGGTGGGTACGAAGTCAGAGGGCACATGATCTAATAGTTCCTTGTTTACAGACTTGTATCCACCCGCTAGCGCGAGGTGGTACTTACCTCATCCAAGTTTGGTTTGTGTAATCTGCGGATATTTCGAGGTGAGCTCATGAGGACTCGACTTGTGATTTGCATGTTGTTTTTGTTCATGTTGAGCGGACAAATTGGAGCACAGGAATTTGCTCGTAAAGATTCCTTCAGCAACGAGACCAAAGCTCAGCGCGATCAGCGGATGCGTTGGTGGCGTGAAGCACGCTTCGGAATGTTTATTCACTGGGGGCTCTATGCAGTCCCAGCCGGCGAATATAATGGGAAACGATCTGATCGTATCGGCGAATGGATTATGGAATGGGGAAATATTCCACGAGCCGAGTACGAGAAGTTCACTGCTGATTTCAATCCCGTCAAGTTCAATGCTAAAGAGTGGGTGAGTATTGCCAGGAACGCGGGCATGAAGTACATCGTCATCACTTCAAAGCATCATGACGGTTTTGCGATGTACGACAGCAAAGTCAGTAACTACGACATTGTTGATGCGACTCCGTATCAGCGAGATCCAATTAAGGAGCTTGCGGCCGAGGCCAAGAAGCAAGGCCTCGTCTTCTGCTTCTATTACTCGATACTTGATTGGCATTATCCGGCGGCATACGTCGATGCTCCCGGCAAAGATCCGACTGCGGGCAATCGCACGACAAAGTTGAAACCGGGCGGCAAGGAAGAATACCTGAAGTACATGAAGGCGCAGTTGCGTGAGTTGGTCACGAATTACGATCCGGGCGTGCTTTGGTTTGATGGCGAATGGCAAGACTGGTGGACCGAAGAAGATGGAAAGCAACTCTACGAATATGTGCGAAGTCTGAAGCCGAGCATCATTATTAATAATCGCGTTGGGCGTGGTCGCGAAGGTATGAAAGGACTAAGCAAGACTGATCAGACGTACGCCGGCGACTTCGGCACGCCTGAACAACAGATTCCACCAAATGGCTTGCCCGGCGTTGACTGGGAAAGCTGCATGACGATGAACACGACATGGGGATTTAAGTCTTATGACGACAAGTGGAAGTCTCCGGAGGTAATAATTCGCAATCTAATTGATATTGCTTCCAAAGGTGGGAATTATCTTTTGAATGTTGGTCCAACCAAAGAGGGGCTAATCCCCGAACCGAGTGTCGAACGTTTAGCGGCTGTGGGCAGATGGATGAAAGTGAATGGCGAATCGATCTATGGTACGACTGCGAGTCCGTTTACAACGCAACCGGAGTTTGGACGGGTAACAAGTAAACAGGGGAAGCTATATCTGCATGTTTTTACGTGGCCGAGTGATGGGAACCTGGTTGTGCCTGCGATTGGGAAGCCGGTCAGCCGCGCGTATTTATTGGCATCTCCCAAGCAATCATTAACGGTGAGCGAGACCGCGGAGGGATTATCGGTTAAGTTACCTGCAACAGCGCCGGATCCGATTGCTACGGTTGTGGTGTTGGAAACAACGTAATTCTGCCTCTGCGCTTCTTATCCACAGATTACGCAGATTACACAGATTATCTTAAAAAACGGACCGCATTTGACTCAAACATCTTGCAGAGTTGGTTAATAACTGTGTCATTCCCCTATTCGCGATTCGCTCGCGTCGCAACGGCTACGAAGTCTCAACTATGAAAGCGCTGATGGACATGGTGGGTATGAATGGCGGTCCAGTGCGCCCGCCGCTGGTAAATGTGACTGAGGAAGAGTTGGACGAGCTGCGCGTGATTCTGGGACGATGGGAAAAGTTCTTGTAAGCGCCACAGATGAACACAAATCTCACAGATCAAAAACGACAGCGCGCAAACACAGAAAAACTGAATCTGTGCAATCTGTGGCTAATTCGTTGGCAATGATCAAATTTGGCTTGATCGGTTGTGGCGACATCGCACACAAGAGAGTTGCGCCAGCCCTACGCGACTCGGAAATCTGTGAACTTATTGCCGTGGCTCGCGGGCGTTCCGATTTGGCAGAGTCTTTCGCTAATGAGTTTGGCGCGCGTCGTTGGTATGCAGACTGGCGAGAACTTTTGCGGGATGATGACATCGCGGCTGTTTACGTCGCGACCCCCGTTCATTTACATGCGGAGCAAACAATCGCAGCGATTGAAGCCGGGAAGCATGTGCTTTGTGAAAAGCCGATGGCTTTAACTGTCGCCGACTGTAATCGAATGATTGCAACGCGCGATCGTCACAAACGGAAACTAGGCATCGCCTACTACCGGCATTTTTATCCTGTCGTTAAGCGGATCAGGCAGATCATCGACGACGGTGAGATTGGAACACCGGTAATCGCACAAATGAACGCGTTTGAATGGTTCGATCCACCCGCGGACCATCGCCGTTTATGGCTATTGAAGAAGCAATTATCGGGTGGCGGTCCGATGTTTGACTTTGGTTGTCATCGGATAGAAGTATTGCTCGATTTATTTGGCAGTGTCGAAGAAGTGAAAGCTAAAGCCACCAATCAATTCTTTCATCGCGAGGTTGAAGATGTCGCGACAGTCGTTATGAAGTTTGAGCGAGGAACGATCGCCACTCTGACTGTCGCTCATTCTGCCCACCAGCCACAGGACACCCTCGATATTTTTGGTTCAGAAGGATCGATTCATGTTCCAGTTTTGAATGAGGGAAAACTACGCGTGATTACCAAGGCAGGAATCCGCGAAGAATCTCATCCGGCAGCGTCGAACCTGCATGCACCGCTGATCGATGATTTCGCTCGTGCAATCATGGAAGGCCGAGAACCAATTGTGCATGGAGGCATTGGATTAGCAGTGGCAGCGATCCAGGAGGAAATTGATCTCCAAGCTAAAATAGGACCTATGTGACCGTATCGGGAGAGACAATCGGCAGCAATATTAAGGATGCGCGAGTTACGAATAACGACGTCATTCGTTCATTGAGTAATCCAGTTTCCTCATCAGGTGGCACAGCAGTGTTATTCGGTAATCTCGCACCTGATGGCGCCGTGATCAAACCTACCGCAGCGGAACCACGACTGTTGAAGCACAAAGGCCCGGCCGTTGTGTTCAGTGACTATAACGATCTGGCAGCGCGAATCGATAACGAAGATCTGCAAGTAGATGAGAACTCGGTACTAGTTTTGCAAAACGCTGGTCCACTCGGCGGGCCCTGGAATGCCGGAGTGGGGAATGTTGCCAGTGCCAAAGAAACTGTTGCAGCGCGGTGTTCGAGATATGGTTCGAATCTCGGATGCGAGAATGGAAACCTGCACCTCCAAGGTACGAACGAGGGTTTGGAGCTCTATATGCGGCACACGTGACGCAAGCGGACAAGGGTTGTGACTTTGATGTTTTGGAAGCTGGACCAGAAACGCCTGAACCGGAGATACATTGAATGGTGTCCGACGAACTTTAGTTTGTCGTGCGTCGCCTATTGCTACCCTGAAGAACGCGAGTCTCAAAATCCGCCGCACGACAAACTAAAGTTCGTCGGACATTTTCAAGCGCAGAGTGCGCCGAAGAGGAATTACTCGTATGAAAAAGACCTTGTTGATTCTCGGCTTCGTTCTAACCATTGCCCCTTATTCAAACGCCGCCCGGAGAACTCTCGATATCTACTTCATCGATGTCGAAGGTGGTGCGTCGACTTTGATCGTCACGCCACTACGCGAGTCAATGCTGATCGATTCGGGCTTCCCTGAAGAAAGAGATGCGCA
>DASUYO010000531.1:0-36183 GCA_036377375.1 Pyrinomonadaceae bacterium | reverse complement strand
AAGTTTATTGGTCTCTTGCTCCACTGCAATCCAAATGTGCTGAGTCTGCTTTGGCTGAAGCCAAACGGCATCATCTATGAATCTGAACTGGGCGCACGTCTCCGTCAGCACCGCGATCTGTTCGTCACGAAGAAGGCTTATCACTCTTTCTCAGGCTACGCTCACGCGCAGTTTAAGAAGATGATTTCGTTCAATCAGGAAGCGCAGGCGTTGATGCAGCAGCTCGAGGAGCAGATCACTTCATTTGGTATTAATCCCGATTCATGTGACGCGGGTCATCCATTGCGAACACTCGAGGGTCGACCGTTCGTCGGAGCCACACCTGAGATGATGGAAATTGTAAAGAGGTATCGAGGTGAGCGGCGCCGTTACTACAGCGGCGGCTACATGGGCCAGAAACGACGAGAGTTAGTGCGCCGCGTTGGTTATGATGCCAAGAATGCGGCGCACTTGATTCGGTTATTGCGTACGGGAATCGAGTTTTTGACGGAAGGTACATTGCACGTCGAGCGGGCCGACGCGCCGGAATTATTAGCCATCAAACGCGGCGCGTGGCCGCTGGACAAAGTGAAAGCAGAGGCGGAGCGTTTGTTTCAGCTTTCCCAGGAAGCGTACGTGCGTTCTTCTCTCCCTCCTGAACCCGATCATGAGCGCGCGGAACGGTTATGTGTGCAGATGATCTCTGAATATCATCATCTGTCTTAAGCCGCGGTGCTACTTACCGCTGCGGCGATTGTATGCCGCATAAGCCAGCTTCTTCCGGCTCATCTTGTCCTTGAGTCGATCTGTTAATGACCTCGCCGTCTCTTCCAACGAGGCACACTCTGCCATCACTGCCGGCGCCGAGGCAAAATCCGCACACGCTGCGCGCGTGGCACTCAGCGAACGACCGAGAATTGCCTGGGCTCCATCGAAATCCCCCTGGTCCATTCGTTTCATTGCCTCGTTTCGCGCCCTCGCATTTATCAAAAACTGCACTGCCTTAATCACTTCGTCATTTACCGCACTTCGTTCCACCTCAGAGCGCGTGGCAAACTCAACAGTGTGCGCCTGTTTCAACACTTCCGCATTCTTCGCGTCCTGCGGTGTGAAGCCAAGACGCAGATCGAGTAAACGCATCTGAGTGCCGACTTCCTCGCCGCCGACTTTAAGTTGCACGACAATATCGAGCGGTGAACCGAATTGGAGATTTGGTAATCGATAACGCCCTGTTTCCGTCAGATCGAAATCATTGAGCACGTCAACGATACGAACGCCATCTGCTGGAATTAATGACAAAGAAACTGTGTGTGCAAACTGTGCGATCAGACCTTCGAGCTCGATCTGAAAAATGTGCTGCATATCGTTGGGCTCGACGACGTGCCAGGCATTTCCGCCGCCGGACTGGGCCATCGGCATCAATAGGTCTTCGTTAAAGTCAGCGCCGATACCGATTGTTGACGTGCTAACACCGCGCTGAAACAGCCCCATTGCCTGCGAAACAATCTCGTCCGTATTCGTGATGCCGACATTTGCGAGACCGTCGGTTATGAGGACCACACGATTGATGCCTTGATTGAGCATGCGCTCGCTGACACTCAAACCACCACGAACCCATGCCTCGTGTAACGCGGTGGAACCCCGAGCCATCACACGGGAGATTAAATCCTTCATCGATTGCTTGTTCGTTACGGGCTCACTGGGAAATAACACTTCAATGCGATCGTCGAACGTGACAACGCTGAGTCGATCAGTCGGCAGCATCTGGTCGACGCAAAACATTGCTGCTTCGCGTGCGCGGATCATCTTCTCGCCCTCCATCGAGCCGGAACGATCCAGGACGAGGCTAAGATTCAGATCAGGACGGCCTTTCCAGTTGGGCCGAGTGCTGAGATCGGGTTTTGGGACGGGTGGCGTAATGCGAATCAGCACATCGACAGTCTGCTCTCGTTGTGCTTCGAGCTTCGTGCGTGTGGTGAAAAATTCTACCTTTGGATGTTCCATGATCTGTATCTCCTTTATCCGCGTAGTCTGCGTAAACGGTGAATGGCTTTTTCCAGAAGACTTCTGGTTTTGCCGGTTGTTGCTGGTGGTGAGTAGTCTGAGCGCATGTGAAGTTCCAAGCCTGGCTCGATCTCGATTCTTTTCCACGAGGCCGAGGTATCGAGTTGTTGTGGTAGTGGCGCTGTAGGTGCGGCAGCGGCTTGTCGTGGAGGCGATGCTGCCGACGGGGCTAACAACGATTCGAGATAACGTTTCGCATCGCTCTCTCGAGTCTTCTTCGCCGCAGGACTTCCCACACCGAGCAGCGTCTCGAGTTCCTGCTCGCTCTTTCCGGCCACTAACTCGCGAATCTTGCGAATCGGCAAGTGCTCAGCCTGTAACTTCTTCACAGTCAAAAGCTGCAAGAGGTGCAGATAACCAAACACCGATGCGGTTCCCTGCTTCTCTTCCGGAGTTTGGACCAGTCCCTCGGCCATGTAGTAACGAATCGTTCGTTCATCGGGCACACTCGTCACCGTCCCGCGCGCCTGTTCGAGTCCCATCTCGGCAAGTATCTGCTCCCCGGCACGCGCAAATTCCGGCAGCCCAACGTACTTTCTTCCCCTCTCTTTCAGCACCATCTGTGTCATGGCCCCACACTATACTCTTGCCAGTAGTTACTGTCAACAGTATATACCTCGGACATTTCGCTATAGCTTGAATACGTGTAATCTGATTACGGATTGAATGACTTCACTGTTTTCACGTCCTAAACCAGTTATCGGTGTGATTCATGTCGGGGCGTTGCCGGGGACGCCGCGGGGTTCGCAGACTGTCTCGGATCTGGTGATGCAAGCGAGAGAAGAAGCAAAGATTTATAAAGAGTGTGGCGTCGATGGTGTGATCATCGAGAACATGCACGATGTGCCGTATCTCAAAGGTGAGGTGGGGCCGGAGATCGTGGCGGCAATGACGGCGATTGGGATTGAAGTGAAGTCAACGTGTGAATTGCCGGCGGGTGTTCAGATTCTGGCAGGTGCGAACATCGAGGCGATGGCGGTCGCACACGCAGCAAATCTCGACTTCATACGTGCTGAGGGTTACGCGTACGCTCACATCGCGGACGAGGGACTGATTGAAGCATCAGCGGCGAAGTTGCTGAGGTATCGCCGCACTATCGCCGCTGAGCGCGTGCAGGTTTGGGCAGACATCAAGAAGAAACACTCTGCACACGCGATCACCGCCGACGTGAGCCTTGGACAAACTGCGGAGACTGTCGAGTTCATGGGTGCCGACTGCGTGATCGTCACAGGCAGCGTCACAGGCGAAGCGCCAAAAGTCGCTGACGTGCAGGAGGCGAAGAGTCATTGTCATTTGCCGGTCATTCTCGGCTCCGGAATCAGTGAAGCCAATATAGAGCAGTTCTACAACGAAGCTGACGGATTCATCATCGGTTCTGCTTTCAAAGTCGATGGACTTTGGTCAAACACGATCGATCCAGGACGAGTCGAAGGATTCATGGCTAAACTCAGGCCTGCCTACAGTTGAAATACTGTTGCATTTCCGAAACAGCTCCGTGAAATACAGTGCGAATAATTTGACTCAGGAGGACTTCACGAATGAGTCAAGCACGAATAGCAGACGACACGATCAAGGATCCGGATGAGTGGGTTACCGGGGATGAAGAGATGACCGGGGCGCAGCGCTCGTATCTTGAGACGCTCGCTCGTGAAGCAGGTGAAGAGATCGATTCCAATCTCACCAAAGCTGAGGCCTCAAAGCGGATCGAGGAGTTGCAGCAGAAGACTGGTCGCGGTATCGATCACTAAACGGATCACGCCGCCTGCACGTGGCCTTTCTTTTCATCCTTCTCTTCGGGCGCTTTCTCTCCCTTTTCTTTCGCCTCCGGCTCGCCTTGTTTCGCGGCGGCGTTCTCGATTTCGGAGTTTATTTCGCCACCAGTCAACACAGCGGCACCCGTAAAGTACAGCCAAAGCATCAATATGATTACGGCACCGAGCGAGCCATAGGTGGCGCTGTAAGAATTGAAGAAGTGCAAATAAACGCGAAACGCGATCGAAATTAACAACCAGAGCGCGACGCCGATCGCAGCACCCGGAGTCAGCCACTTCCACTTCTGCTCGCGAAAATCAGGAGCGAAGTAGTAAATCAATGCAAACGCGAGGATCATGCAGCCAAGCACGACCGGCCACTGAATAATCTTCCACGCTAACGGAAAGACTGGTCCAAAACCGTAAGCTGCGGCCAGTGACTCAGCAATACGTCCACCTGCAACAACGAGAATCAGAGCACCAATAATCAAAACCGAGAGCGCCATCGTTAATCCAATTGCAACCAGACGCCGTTTCCACCAGGGGCGACTCTCTGTCAGATCGTATGCAGCGTTGAGCGAGTCGGTTATCGCGCTCAGTCCATTCGACGCTGCCCACAGCGTTGCCAGAATTCCGAACGACAACTTCCCACCACTACTAGCCGCGGACACTTCCCACATCGTGCTGTCGATCAGTTGAAAAGCGGAAGGCGGCATGATGCGCGCGAGATATTGAAATAGCGTGTGCCGCGTGCCCGTTCCTGAACCCAGCACCAGGCCGATTACAGACGTGAGAAAAATCAGAAACGGGATGAGCGCAAGGAGAAAGTAATAAGACAACTCGGCCGCGCGTCCGAATACGTTGTCTTCGTTAACCTCATGCCAAACTCGTTTAGCTAATTCTCGCCAGCTCAAACTACCGCGCGCCCCCAGTGATGCCATTTCAGTCATTCCCCCTCGCTGGTGTTGCTGTCGAGCAAAAACTACGCCAGACGGATTTTCTCAAGCGGCGTCACTTTTTTGTCACAAAGTTGATGTAGTTTCAGGCTTAACCCACATTTTCAAGGGTAGCAGTGTCGATTCCGGCATGCGCCATTCGACGTAATGTTGGAGTGCGATTTCCCGACGATTTTCCCGATTGAGGGAGTTTTGAAGCAATAAAATTGACCCGGAAAATAAAAGAAAGGACAGATATGGCAACTAAACCTACGCACGAACAAGCACAACTACATCTTCAAGTTTATGATTTACGGCGCGAGCCCCGACTGCGCCAGGCGCGCGATTGGTTCCAGCAGAATTACCACGCTGAAACAGTGGAAGAGGCGATGAGTATCGCGGGACCCGGAACCGAACACGGAACGTATTTCGGAATGGTGCTCGGATACTGGGAGCAGGCGTGTGCGCTGCTCAACTATGGCCTGCTTCACGAGGATCTCTTCTTTGAAACCAGCGGCGAGTTCTTCGGCGTCTGGGAGCAGTTAAAGAATTTAGTGCCGCAGTTTCGCGAGGCGTTCAAAAACCCGAGTCTTTGCGCGAATCTCGAGAAGGCCGCCAAGCGTTTTGAGGAGTGGTCTGACAAACGGGCTCCCGGCCACATTGCAGCAATGAGGGAGTGGATACAGCAGGAGCGGACAAAAGCGAAGGGCGCAGGCGCCTAACGTTCACCTTAACGACTGCAAAGAGCACGAAAGGCACAAACAAGTTGTTTGTGCCTTTTTTGTTGCCTATTTTGTTGACTTGCTAAACGTCACATCAGTACTATGCCTACAGCCCTTCACTCAGGGCGCCCGCCTCTTTTCACTCAACCTCGAGGACAAACAGTATGAAAAGTACAAAATGTGGCGCATGCGGCTTTGTCGGCTGGTCAGACGTTGAAAATTGCAAAGCTTGTGGCGCACCCCTCGGTCAGCGTTCACACGACCTCCCACCTGCCGCACCCCGTTACAATTCCAGCTGGGATGAACCCGAGAACCCGAAAAAAGGAATGGCAATTGCCGGACTGGTGCTCGGCATTCTCAGTTTCTTAAGCTTTGGTCTACTCGGCGTCGGCGCAATCGTGGGTGCCATCCTGTCGTGGGTCGCGATGAATCGCGCCAAACGCGACCCGCGGAGATATGGTGGACACGGGATGGCGATCGCTGGTCTCATTCTGAGTATCGTTCCCTTCGTTACTCTGGTCTTCATTGGCGTCATTGGCGCGATTGCGATTCCCAATCTGCTCGCATCACGCAGGGCAGCGAATGAGGCTTCAGCAATCCACAGTATGCGACAGATCGCGTCGGCTGAGACGGATTATTACCTCAACTTGCACAAGTATGCGACGCTTGAAGAATTAGTATCGGAAAACTTGATCGAGCCGCAGCTCGCTTCGGGCACAAAGCACGGCTACAACTTCACGCTCGAGGTGACAAACGATGGGTTTGTCGTCACAGGTGTTCCGATGACATATGACGGCACCGGCACTAGATCTTTTTACGTTGACGAGTCAGAAATCGTTCGTGCCGCTGACAAGCACGGCGCCCCGGCGTCAAAAATGGATCAGCCGCTGGGTGACGGCTTTTACAATCGCGGCGAGCGACAGGCTGATTACCGCGCTCAGCCTGTATACTAGTCGCATGGCCACAGAGGTTTGTGCTCATATCGACGCGGTTACTGACATCAAGCAACCGAAGCAACGGGTTTGTGAAGAGTGTGTGAAGACAGGTGATCACTGGGTTCACTTGCGTACTTGCCAGCAATGCGGCACGACGCGTTGTTGCGACAGCTCACCGAATCAGCATGCGTCCAAGCATGCGCACGCGAGTGGTCATCCGGTAATTGCATCCGCAGAACGTGGAGAACGTTGGTTGTACTGCTATCCGGATGACACCGTCGCTGAATATTAGCCACAAAAAGGCACAAAAAGCACAAAACAGAAAACAAAACTGGAATGTGAAAAGCCGCAGCCTAAAGGCTGAACTCTAAACTTTTTCAAATGCATTTTGTGCTTTTTGTGCCTTTTGTGCCTAAATTTTTTGTGGGCTTAAGGCCACTGGATGACTTTGGCCTTTGGCGGCGAGTTCTTCGGAGGTGAGATCACCTGCGGGCTCAGAGGATTCACTGGACTACTCTTGACCGAAGCCTGAGCCGGCTTCGTTGATTCGAATCGCGGACTCGCAACTGCCGGTGCTTCCTTGCTCTGCTGCGTTGTTTCCACCGGCTCCGGGTTAATCACTGAAGCCGATCGCGGCTGCCGAATCAGCATGCGCGCTTTGTTAGCAACGGCGCGAACATGATTGTCATTCACTATTTCAACCGGCGGATTCTCCGCGACAACTTGCGCGGGTGGCGCAGGCTCGCTCACTGTGCTTTCGACTGGCGTCGCTAGCGGAGGAATCTCCGCCGCGACATCCCGAGCTTGCGAGCGGCGCAACACCAGCGCTCCAGCACCACAGCAAACAATTAATATCAATGCCGCAAACACACCGATCGCAAATGTTCTCTTCATTGTTCCAACGCGTGAGAAAAACGCAGACCGTGCATTGAAGTTTCGCGGAACTTCATGAACGAGGTCCCAGATTTCCGGCGGATCCTTGAGTGTCTTCACAGCTACCGGCGCAGCGGGTGCGTGCGAATGTGTCTCAAGACAACGCGCAACTTCGTCAAAAGTGCGTGCGGCGGCCCATGTGCGCGCAGACGCACCACAGCGCGTTACGACTTCAGTTCGCGCGCCGTGCTCGATCAAAGTATTAACCGTTTCCGCGTGACCAAAAAACGCAGCCAGCGCGAGCGCAGTAAATTTATCGTTGCGCGTTAAGTTTGGATCGGCGCCGTGCTCGAGCAGTGTGCGGACTGCGGGCTCGTGACCGTAAAACGCAGCCTTCATTAACGCCGTCATACCGTGACGATTACGCACGTTGACGTTACCGACACGCGGCAGCAGACGCAGCAACTCATTCACGTCGCCACTCTCGGCGACGCGCCACAGCTCTGCGGCTACAGCATCTGAAGTAGTCAATTGTTTTGGCGCCGCTGACATACCTAGTCACGAATCGTGATCCGATCACCTGGTTTAAGAACCGGATCCTGCACTTTACCCGATTCAATCTCCTTCAACTTAAAGTTAGAAACGGTCAGAAAACCGTTGCCGTCATCTCGACCAAGCCGTGCTTCTTTTCCTTTTGACGTAACACCACCGGCAGCGATCAACGCTTGAGTCAACGTCAAGCCTCGACGATAAGTCTTCTCGCCCGGCTCCTTAACTTCTCCGGCGATATAAATAAACTGCGTAACACTCGGCAGTAGCGTTATGACATCTCCCGGACGCACCAAACGGTTCATCTCACTCGACTGCGTGAGATCCACGTCAAATGTCGCCCCTGATTCGTTGCGAAGCACTGTCACTCGCGCTGCCTCAGGCAGCGGTTGCGCATCAGCGACGACGACGTAAAGTGGAATAGCTTCTCGTCTGATGATCTTCGTGCCGGATTCCTTAACCAAACCGCTAACGAGAATCGTGTGGCTGGCGTAATCGCGAATACCGACCACCACTTTTGGATTCTCAACCAGCGCGCGTCGCTTCAACTCGCTTTCAAACTTGCTGCTGATCTCCTCGATCGTTAAACCTCCTGCCGGCAGAGGCTCGGCGAGCATTGGATGTTCCAAGAGTCCCGCAGGCGTAATCGTGAATAACGTGGATTGTTGTGAGACGTTGTCGTTGATGCGAATATCCAACACATCGCCTGGTCCAACACGATAGATCTTTGTAAGTGCTACTTCGTTTGCGGCGGCGTTTCCCTCGTCCGGAGGCTGTTCAACCTTTTCCGTTGGAGGCGGCGCTTTGACATTCATCGATACCTGCTGTGACACCTGTTCCGCCTTTGGTTGAGGAGTGGCGGTGCGTCGCTCTGCGACTCTCTTCGCGCTGTCCTGTTCCCAAAGCATAGCCCGCGCGAGTCCGAGCCGGTCCCGCGCTTCTGCATCTTTCGGGTTCAGTTCAACTGCCATCTTCAAACTCTCGATGGCATTTCGATACTGCTTCACATCGTAGTATGCGTGCCCCAGGGCAAAATGAGCGTCCGCGTTCTGCGGATCCAGCTTTATTGACCGCTGAAGAATCTCGATGGCTTGCGGAAACAGTCCTGCCAGACCGTACTTCACACCTTCTTTGTACAGTCGTTTGGCCTCGGTTCGTGCTTCGGGCGAAACTGTTCGCTCACTGGTCCCAGTGTTTTTCGGATCATCAGCGTAATTGGTTGCAGTTTGAGCGAAGACAAAGCTCGCGGATGGGCCAGCAAGCAGCAGGACCACGAAGAAAGCGAGTGTTTTGAACATTGAGAACCCCCTGATAGGAGTTAAACGCAAAAACCCGCACGTAACGAGGGAGATGTCCGGAGGTTGGGGCCCAACCGAACGAACGTACTCAGGGTTATCGGATGGTTGCTTATACCATTTTCGTGGCCCAAAAGCCATCTTTTTGCCGGATCAAGCCCGCGAAGGGGGCGTCAGCATAAAGCCTGGGGCGCAAGCCCCAGGACTGCATAAAATTTGTAATCAATCAGCCCGCGAAGCGGGCGCCAGCTCACACAAAAACACACGCTGCCGCCCGTTTTCACGGGCTGCGTTGCGTTTGTATTAATCGTCCTGGGGCTTGCGCCCCAGGCTTTATGCTGCCGCCCGCTTCGCAGGCTCGGATGCTTTTGCATTTCGTTTACGCGGGTTGGGCCGACTCTTCTTTCTTCTCCGGAAGCTTCTCGGCCGCGCCTCCCTTCATCTGCCGCGGCATGCGATTCAGGAGGTCGAACCGATCGCCCTGGCTCAGCATGTGCAACTTCACGTTGTAAATGGAGAGCGTCTTATTCACGTCCTCTTCAGCAACGTTTGAATAGGTCACCTCGGTGCCGTCGATGACGTAAACGCCACCCGAGCCGAGCACGTAGAACCCATTCTCTCGTTCGATAACGATAGCCGTCTGTTCATCAATGCCGATTCCAAGGTTCTTCGGATTCTGGGCCACCGCGCCCACGAGACGCCCAAATCGCCCACGCTCCATGAAGTGCTGATCGATAATCACACCGCTAATGAGTCCCAGCCCCGGAGCCATTCGCATCGAGCCGCCGATGACGTGTGAGTTTTCGTCACCACCTTCAACCAGCATGGTTTCACACATCGCTGCGGCGCCTGCACTTGTGCCGGCGATCACGCCGCCCTCATCATAGATTTCGCGTATGCGTTTGAAGACGGGCGTGTCGCCAATCTGGCTTGTGATTTTTATTTGATCGCCACCCGTAAAGAATACCGCGGTCGCATCGTCTAAAATTCTTACCTTGCTCTCGCGCGTGGCTTCGCTTCGTTCCGCTATTTCCAGGTTGTAGAGGTGTTTGACTCCCAGCGAGCGAAACGCCTTTTGATACTCGTCAAAAAGCTGCTGGAGCCCGTTTGACATAGCGACCGTGGTCACTACCAACTTGCCCGAACCCACTCTCCGCGCAACCTCGCCGAGAATGATCTTGTCCTGCGATCGATCTTCTTTACCGCCAATGATGATTAAAGCTCGATCAGCTCTCTCCATACGCAACCCTCGCCTGTTCTTCAGCTACGATTTCCTTCACACTCTTCCCAGGAGTCACAACACATCCTGAAGCATCGATGACTTCGAGAGGCAAATCCAACCGCTCCAGGATGGTCGCATCCACTTCGCCCACTTTGCAGATCTTGCTGTTAGCCAACAAAACGGAAGTATGGCCCAGCGGTTCTGGGCCATACACTTCTCCGTTTTCGATCAACGTGAACATGTCGTAAGAAAGTTTCGTCTCACGCGGGGGGCATCGTCGGTGTCAACCTGCCCATTCTCCGCGAAGCAGGAGTAAGCGGCATGCGCTTAACAGGCGCCGGTGGTAAAGCGACCTCAGGCTGCGCCGACATCTCCTGCAAAGTTTCCTGAATCGGCTGTAGCTTCTCGTAAAAGTGAACTATCACTTCACCCTTAGCCATGCGACTCACTGCCTGTCTCAACGCCTCGATCTCGTCGAGAATCACTTCACACTCAGTCGCCGGCGAGACTTCACGGATTGCGCGACACATTATGTTTGCGATATCACCAGGCTTGCGTCCACGCAGATCACGATCTTCGCGAACGATCACTTTATTGAAGCCTTTCGCTGCGACCCGCGCGGCACTATCGACGATGGCATCGTCGCGATCGCCAGGCACGGTGACGATTCCGGTGACGCGTCTGTCTTTCCAGCTCGACGCCATCCGACAGATCGCATGGAACGCTTCAGTGTTGTGACCATAATCCAACATCACATGCCCGCCGTTCAGACGATAGAGATTTGCGCGCCCGGGATTGTTGGTCAGACTCGAAAAACCAATTAGGCTCTTCAACAAAACATCCTGTTCAACGCCAAATGCGCGGCAGGCAGCGATCGTCGCCAGCAAATTACTCACCTGGAAATCTGCCGCTCCATTCATCACCACCGGCAACATTGAAAGATCCGCGAGGGGACCCTGAACTTCACCAGTTGACTCGATCAGCGCCTGTTTCCTGGCAAAATAAGCAGTGCCACCAGACTGCAAATGACTCTTCACTACCGGGTTGTTTTCATCGAGTGCAAAGTAGACCACCTTCTTCGGGATCTTGTTTACCCGTTCGCACTCCATCAGCTTCGCAAGATGTTCGTCGTCGGCATTCAGAATCAGAATGCCGCCTTCTCTCACACGTTCCGCGACAAGTGATTTGACATAGAGAACGTCTTCGATTGTCTTGATTCCATCCTGCCCCAAATGATCGTCGCTGATGTTTGTCAGCACTCCTATGTCGGACCAGTCATAACCGAGCCCACGTCGCAAGATTCCGCCTCGCGCCGTTTCAAGCACCGCGACTTCGACAGCCGGATCCGCCAACACGATTTGTGCAGACTGTGGGCCAGTGGTGTCGCCTTCAACAACTCGCTCACCATCGATGTAGATTCCATCCGTCGTCGTCATTCCCACGCAAAGTTTGGCGCTGCCAAGCACATGACCAATCATCCTCGTAACGGTCGTCTTTCCATTCGTCCCGGTGACGGAAATGATGGGAATGCGACTCGGTGCATCCGGCGGAAACATTGCATCGACTAGTGCCTGCGCAACGTCGCGCGGCATACCCGCTGACGGATAGTGATGCATTCTCAGACCGGGTGAAGCATTCACTTCGATGACTCCGCCGCTCGTCATCGGAGTCGATATATCAGGAATCACTAAATCAACGCCGCAAATATCTAGACCTATCAGTCTCGCTGCACGTTCACACATCCGCGCAATACTCGGATCAACTCTGTCTGTGGCGTCTTCCGCAGTAGCCCCGGTGGAAAGATTCGATCGATGCGATAGTGTGACGTGCTCGCCGTGCTTCGGGATCGTGTCGAGCGACATGCCGGCGTGTTGCAGGTGTGTGATTACGTCAGAGTCAACCCTAATCTTCGTCAAAGGCTTCTCGTGACCGTCGCCCCGCAGTGGATTTCGGTTTTCAGTTGCGATCAGATCTCGAATCGTGCTGACGCCATCGCCGACTACATGAGGAAGCAAACGCTCACTCGCCGCAACCATGCGGCCACCGACGATTACGACGCGGTAGTTTTTACCGGCAAGCATCTCCTCGATTAAAACTGCTGAAGAGAATTCCTTAGCTGCCTGGAAAGCGACTTTCATCTCTTCTGGAGTGGATACTTCAAGCGAAACCGCGTAGCCCTGCCGACCGTTGACTGGTTTCACTACGACGGGTGGTCCAATCTCGTCCGCGGCTTTATTCGCCTGTCTGAGTGTGTAGATGACCTTGCCTCTGGGGACGGGAATGCCGTTGCGCTCAAGCCGATCCTTGGTCTCTTCTTTATCTTGGGCCAGCTCAGTGGCAATGACGTTAGTTTGGTCGGTCATCGCCGCCTGGACGTAACGAAGATACTTTCCGTAGCCGAGCTGAATGCGATTACCCGTGCCGTCGCGTCGACAAGGAATGCCGCGGTTTTCAGCCGCCTGCGTGATAGCGCGCGTGGTCGGCCCAACGTCGGCATCGCTGACATGCCGCTTCGCTTCTTCAACTACGCTGTGTACGTTGAAAGTTTTTTTGCGGAGCAGCGACTCTACGAGCTTCACGGCCTGCTGCAATAGGTACGTACTTGCTTTCTCTGCACGAAACTCGATCGCAACGTTGTACAAACCGCCACACTCGTGTCGCGTTTTGCCATGCGACTTCCCGATACCGGCGAGCTCAGTTAACTCCAGCGCGACGTGCTCGACTACATGGCCGAAGTAAGTCCCCTCCTCGAGCCTGGTCACAAAGCCACCCGGGCGCCCGAGGCTACAATGATGATTCTTGATTCCGGGGAGTAGCGTGAGGAGTCGTTCGTTGAACCCGTCAAACTCACGACTCTCGCGTTCGGTAAGCTCGCCGAGGTCCAGTTGCATCAGGAGCACTGGACGATAACTGTAGACATTCGGACCGCTCAGTGTGCGAATGCATTCGACTTTCATTCCCTGCTTGCCTTTCAACTTCATCAACGCGAGTCCCAACAATTGTCATGCCAACAGAGTCAGTGAAACCTGTGTCATGAAAATGTTTAGAACGTTGAGAATATGAAGTTGAAGGCGTGTAGTTCGTACGTTGACGAACACAAGTATTCGCATAGTGGAATTCAAGGTTAGTTCAGAGTTCAAGCTTTAGCTTGCACGCGTGAATTCAAGGCCAGCAAGCTAAAGGTTGAAGTCTGAACTATCCGTAAAGCCGGTTGATTTCAAATAGAGTTCGAGTCGTCAACACTTTCTAACATCCAAATGTCGACACTTACTTCTTCGGCGTAGTGCAGAATAGGTTGGGTCTTTGGTTGCGGTAACTGTTTGGCTTCGATCATTGTCGAGTCGAGCCTGGTCAACTCAGCGGTGTACAGTTTCCACGGTTCGTGATAGATGCGAGCGCGGAATAGCTCGCCGTGATACTCGGAGTAAAGAAGATAACGCTCAGTCAGAAAGAACTCGCGCGATCCCGGTTGCGACTGCGGCAATGGATCGCCAACGCTCCATTCAGCTCGAAAAGCTGCTGGCGGATCATCGCGACGATTAAGCCTGTATTTGATCTTCTTTTTACCTGACATCTCAATGTCGGCTGAGTGGTAAGGAAGATGATAGGCAGCACGCGCCGCCAGGACAGCCGCCTTACTATTCGCATCAAGCGAAAAGAACCACACACCCGGAACACCATTATGATGAACGTAAGTACGAACGTTCAGCTCGTGCATTGAATCAAGACCGGGAATAGGAGGCATATACGGCGGCAAGCCACGTATGTCCCACATCGTGAAGGGCGTGATCGCAATCCATGCGGAATCACCGTAAGTGTCGATCTCGAGTGAAGCAGGAATGTGCGGGCGCAGAAGGTTTTCATTGATGCGCCAGTGAATGAAGAGCAGTTTGCCCCAGTCCTGGTGCATTACCGGCTGGCCGTCCGGTCGATGCCGTACGGCAAGCCGGTCTACGTCAAGTACCTTACGCATGGAACCCTAAGCCGCCGCCTTCTTTTCTCTGTCATCGCTCATTCGTGCGGTTTCGCGCGCACTGTGAGTCAGAGAATTCGGCGCATTCAAATTAGCGCCGGGTGTGACACTCACACCGAGTCGCTCAACCAGCTCACCGCCAAGCCAACCACCGAGCAATGCCGCCACCACTCCAATAAACGACAGTGCAAACGCCGCAGTCGAAGGAACTGCCGGAGAGTTCCATCGCAGCGCCCAACTGGCTGCGAACAAAATCATGACTCCAAGATTCGTGAGCCCGTGTAAAAGACCAATCCGGTTCGCCCTGGTTCCTGAAGGAATACTCAAAAAATCGATTAGACCAAACACCGCTGCGAGTAAGCCACCGACAATGCCGGCGGCAATCATCCAAAATGAAATTGTCGTCCATGTTGGATTACCTGTGACGAGGTAGATCACGTCAAAGATCACAGCCGCTGAAAGAAGTCCAAGTGGATAAACAATCAGAATCGGATGAATCGCGTGCCCGAAGATCTTTGCCCTACTTTCCATGGTTGAATTCCTCCCTGATCAAGGAGAAACCCATCAATTCTCGGGCCATATCTGCAAAGATCCTGTAACTGCTCTTGTTTAAGGCTTTCTGAACATCTCCTCATGTATCGCGGCAATGAGTTCAGGCGCGACCTTTGGCTTACGATCGTACGTAAGTAATCCATTGATCTCTTGCTCGATATCAGTCAACTGCGTGTAACAAAACCCTGCGAGGAATTCCAACGTCCCGATGCCGTGCATCAGGTCGCGATATTTCTCCAGCAATTCTTCCGGCTTCTGAAACGAGTCATAAAACTTGTAAAGCAGATCCCGCTTCTCCGGCGGAATGTCTTGCGGTATCGCCAGGAAGCCTCCTACTTCCGAAAGTACGATGGGCTGTCCGCGATATCTCGAGCCGCGCGCAAACAGCGGCTTGTCGATCCAGACTTTCGGCGGCAGTCCGCCACCACTCAACATCTGCTGGTAACGACTCAGGATTTTTTCCGCAGTCGGAGTGTAGTCATGAATTGCGCAAATATCAGTTATGTCCGTGTGTTCCCACCCGTCATTGTCGATAACTGGACGCGAGGAATCGAGACGTCTGGTGACACGGACCATCCGCTCGATGAACGCGTACTGCCCAGCGTGCTCCTCGGTCAAACCCGGAAAGCCCATGCTCTCGTTCACGGGCACCCACGCGATGATGCATGGGTGATTGAAATCGCGCCGCACCGCATCCTGCCATTCAGCCGATAACAAGTCTTCCGCTTTTGGTGACCACTCCCGCGCGTTCGGCATCTCTTCCCAAACCAGAAGCCCGAGCCGATCGCACCAGTAAATCCAGCGTGGATCCTCAATCTTCTGGTGCTTCCTCACGCCGTTGAATCCAAACATCTTGATCCAGCCGATATCTGTTTGTAGAGCTTCGTCAGACGGAGCGGTGAGGTAACCATCCGGCCAGAATCCCTGGTCCAGGACCATCTTTAGGTAAGTAGGTTTACCGTTGATGAGAATCCTTCCGTTCCTGACCTCGATGCCTCGCAGTCCGACATACGAGCCCACTTCATCGAGCAAGTTCTTGCCGTCATACAGTCGAACCTGGAGATCGTAGAGATGCGGCGACTCGGGAGACCAAAGCTTCGCGTACGGGATCGTTATGCCGAGTCGCCCAGTTGCTACCGCTGTGCTGTCTTCAGAAATTGCAACGCGCTTCCCTTCTTCGAGCACTTCGACTTCGACGCGCCATTCGGACGAAGGCGCGTGCAGGAACACAGTCATTTCGAGAAGATTGCGTTTTGCGTGAGTGATGAAGCGCAGCTCTTCGATTCGTATAGGCGGCACCGGCTCGAGCCAAACGGTTTGCCAGATGCCGGTGGTGCAGTAATAATCGATACCTTCAGGCAGTCCCGTGTACGACTGTTTGCCGCGCGGCTGTTCCGGATCCTGTCGATCCTCAACGCGAACAGTTAAGCGATTCTCGCCCGACTTGAGATACGGAGCGATGTCGAATTGAAAAGGAACGTGACCGCCGCGATTGTGCCCGACCTCCTTTCCGTTGATCCAAACAGTACAGGCGTAATCGACGGCTCCGAAGTTCAGCAGCAGATCTCGTTTGTAGAACTCCTCGGGAAGTTCAAACGACCGCGCGTACCAGACGACTTCATGAATCGATTTGTCGTTGATGCCGGAGAGCGCGGTCTGGTAAGCAAACGGGACGGTGATTCGCAGCGGCAACGTGCGGCCGTCTTGCCAACCGAGACTCAATCCCTCGTCGGCATCGTCAAAAGCGAATTCCCATTCGCCGTTGAGATTGAACCAGATGCTGCGTACAAATTGCGGTCTCGGGTACTCTGAGCGGGGGAAATCTTTTTGGTTAAAAATCATGCCTACAGTTTAGGGCGCACAAAACGACATTAGTCACGAAGGCGCGAAGGCGTTATTCAAATCGTTTGTGCTTATGTTTTCTTGTTGCGCTACACCGCGCTCAACACCTACCGAGCGGCCTGTATCAGTCAAATTGGAAACGTCCCAGGCGGTTAATCTGCCTTCACAGATTAGACGGCCTTCATCGTTGATTTCATACTGGCTCGCACCATACGAAAGCCGGTATGAAACCTGACCGTTTTGACGTTTACCCAAAACAATGAGTTCGCGCCCGTTGGGAAGACAGTAAATACCTCCAACCCTTAAACCCATTTCTTCCCCCCATGCTCGTTCTTTTTACAGCGCCAAAGGCGCGGAATATGAAAGCCAGGGGCAAGCGCGAAGCGAAGCGGAGCGCGTCGCCCCTGGCTTTCATATCTCGCGTATATCTCGCGTAGTTGGCGCTCTGCGCACGCTCGCTTACGCCTGCGCACGCAGCGCGGACTGCCAGGTCATCTCTCTAACACACCGATCGAGACTGTGCTCGAACGGCGGCATAAAATGTCCGCGCTCACTCGACAACGCTGTGAACGACGGACGCGGCGCCACAAACCCGAGCGTACGTCCCGGACGAGGCTTCACTCCCGCCCCATCATGTCCGGCCTTCACTGCTGCCATGCGCGCAAATTCAGCCCACGTCACTTCTCCCGCATTGGCAACATGCCAGATGCCATGCTCGCCATCGATCAAAAGATCCAGCACAGCGTGCACCAAATCAGGAACATACGTCGGCGAAACAGTTATATCAGCCGCAGCGTAAAATGGTCGTCCTTTTGTTAACGCATCAAGCACGGCGTGCACAAAATTAAAACGGTCCCATGGACCAAAGAAAGCGCTCGTACGAACGATGAGTGCTTTCGAAAAGTGCTCCAGCACGCGCAGCTCTGCATCAGCCTTACTCTTTCCGTAAACATTCAGCGGCGAACAGGTATCACTCTCAACGTACAACTTGTTCTTTAACCCATCGAATACCAAGTCCGATGAGAACGTAACAAACGGCAACTGATTCCGCTCGCATTCCTTCGCGAGACAAACCGGCCCGACAACGTTCTCGCGCATGCAGCGCTCAGCGTCGGCCTCAGCATCGTCCACGCGCACGTAGCCCGCAGCATTGATGACGGACCATGGTTCGTAACGGTCCAGCGCCTTAAGCACTGAGTCACGATCGGCAATGTCGAGCTCATCACGCCGCAATAGTTGATACGCAAGACCACGCTTCGTGCAGATACGCGCAAATGCCTGTCCCAGCGTGCCAGTTGCTCCGGTAATCAGCAGACAGCGACTCTCGTCACCAGCGCGCTTAACTCGTCTGCTTTTGGGCGACCGTGATTGTTCGTGATGGTGACTGACGGGCGGATAACATAACCGGTCCAAACGATGCCACCAGCCGGGAGTGTCAAGCACCGGATGATCGAATTGCTCTCCCGACGTTAGTGTCTTGATCATTGAAGCCAATGCAGTCGGTCTCGGCGTTGGTGAACGCAGATCAAAAATACCTGGCTCATAACAACCCGAATCGCAGGTTAACAGGCTGTTCCAGTCGAACGCTCCAAACGCAGCCCACACAGTGACAGCCCTGACGTCGACGTGCTGCGACCGTAACTCAACAGCCGCATCGCAAACTTCTTTAACCCAGCGCAGTTGTTCTTCACGCGTGCAGCCCAGATGAATCTCTGTAACCGCGAGCGGCAGCCGATACCGCTCCCATACTTCTTTCAAAATCTCTCGCGGACCGGCAACACCCGCAGCACACACTCTCACCGCCTCGACGTCTGCATAGACGTGACGACTATTGCCTCCGTGAAACTCGGCGGGATATCGCGTGGTTCGTTCATCGAGAAATCGCTCGCTCGTTACATAGTGATTAACTCCGAGCAGCTCAGGAACCAGTGGATTGTCGATGAACCATTGCAGCTCGTCCTCTTCAACTCCGAGCCAGCGCAAGTAATCCCACATCGGAGTGTGTGGGACGAGTCGCCCGCACAGAACGTCATACGTCAACCAGCGTCGCTCATTTTCAAACTCGGCCTGATATGCGAGTGTCGGAGTGCTGAAAGTCTTCCCGAGATCTTCGGTTTGAACTAAGCCCGCCGCAGGATTGATCGCTCGGATAGAACGCATCGAAAGAACAATGCCGCGACACTGCGTCAGGAATGCCTTTGCAAACAGCAGCGAATCACGTTCGTGCGGATACCAGTGACCGTACAAACAACTGAATCGCGCGGTTGTTAGAGGCTCGTTGACAGGCGTGTAAGCAGTGACCCAGGGATAACGCTGGGCCACTGCTGCGGCATACTTTGCGAGCTTTTCGGGAAACTCCGGATCGAGAAGATTCGTGTAACGCGGACCGCTTCCGTGATGAACTAATCCGACAATCGGCTCGAGGCCGAATCGCTGTAGACCGTCCATCCGCTCATCCGACCAGGACCAATCGATAGTATCCAAATCATCAGGAGCCGTTCGCTCCCAAAGAATCGGATATCGCAAACGGCCTACGCCCAGCTGCGCCAGCCGTTCGAGATCCTTCAGTCGTAACGCGTGCCCGCTGCGTTCGAGTTGGTCTGAGTAGTTATCACCAACCCGATTGACTGTGCATTCAACTCCGGCCCACAGTTCAGGCAGTTGGGCCGCTAACGTTCTCACCGCCATAGCACACACTAGCCGTTAACTGCCGTGATCACTCTTTCCGGAAGTACCAGGTGATCAGTTCTCAAGCCGTAGCCCTTGCCATTCCCGTTTCCATGGGTATGGACCATTGCCTCGACCCTCTTCATGCCGGCGATCTTGCCGTAGGTCGTCAGAGCCTGGGCCACGATTTGGTCCATGTTGTAATACTTGTAAGTTGCGAGCCGACCAACGAAGTGAACATTCAGAGTCGTGTCGGCAAGCGTTTTGTACCGCCCGTATAAATCTGCGTTCTCCTTGCGCGGAACCGGATAGTAAGCATCGCCCTGCGACTTCGGAAACTCGTAAACGATGCTGGTCTTAGAGTGCTCCTGCCCCGTGAGATATTTAAACTCCGTCACGCGTGTGTAGAGCTGCTCGTTTGGATAATTGACTACCGGCGCACACTGGTAAACCGGCACGTCGTGCGTTTCGTGCTTGAACTCGAGCGATCTGTAAGGCAGTTTTCCATAACAGTAGTCGAAATAAGAATCAATCGGGCCGGTATAGATCATTTCACGGAATGGAATGTCTTTTTCTATTTCGCGGTAATCGCAATTCAACATGATCTTGATATTGGGGTGATCAAGCATGTTCTCGAACATTCGTGTAAAGCCGTACAAAGGCATAGCCTGGTACGTATCGGTGAAGTAACGATCGTCACGATTCGTTCGCGTCGGAACTCTCGACGTTACGCTGGAGTCGAGCTCGGAAGGATCGAGTCCCCACTGCTTGCGCGTGTAGTTGCGGAAGAATTTTTCATACAGTTCTCTTCCGACTTTGCTGACAACCACGTCTTCGGACGTTCGTACACGCTCTACCGGCTCAGCAACCTTTTTGAAAAACTCTTCGACTTCGAACGAAGTCAATTTCAACCCGTATAGACTGTTGATTGTGTCGAGATTGATCGGAATGGGAACTATCTGCCCATCCACGCTCGCGCGAACGCGATGCTCGTAAGGACGCCAGTCAGTAAACCGCGAGAGGTACTCAAATACTTCGCGTGAATTGGTATGGAAAATATGCGGGCCGTATTTATGAACCAGAATGCCTGCATCGTTGTAATGATCATAAGCGTTGCCGCCTATGTGTGATCGCTTGTCACAAAGCAGAACCGTCTTATTAGATCCCGCTGCCAGTCGTTCAGCGAGTACACTGCCGGCGAAGCCGGCTCCTACAATCAAATAATCAAACATTAAATGAAACCCTCCTTGTTCGATATGCGATCTATGTACGTGCGACTGCACCCACTCTTTGACTGAAACGACTGAGTGGTAGTGAGGCTGAGCGTGCAGGACGCTTTCTTCGTATTACTTCATCTATCAACTCAGACATCTGTGCCCACGTCTTGTCCCACGAGATGTTTTCCAAAAATGCATCGACCTTCGCCAACCACTCAGAGCGAGTTGCTGGGCTCGAGCGCGAGAGAATCTTTTCGGCTGCCGCGATGAATTCATCTGCGGTATCTGTGATTTCCACTAGTTTCAATTCACCATAAGGCCGCACGACGTCTCTGATCGAAGTTGAAATGACAGGCTTGCCGGCTGCGAGATACTCCGGCGTTTTCGTGGGACTGATGAAACGCGTGGATTCATTGCGAGCGAACAGCAGCAGCGCGATATCCCAACCGGCCAAATAGTCCGGCAGTTCGTTGTACTTCTTTCCTCCGAGATAGTGAATGTTTGAAAGTTTGGGAAGCGTCTCCGGATGAATCTTTACTACTGGTCCGATGACGATGAAGTGCCAATCGGGACGTTTCGTCGCAATCTCTTGGAGGAGCTCTGTATCGAACCGCTCGTCAATGACGCCGAAGAAGCCGAGCCTCGGATGTGGAATGTGCGACTGATCTTCAGGATCTCGCACGACATTCCTTGCTTTGCGAAAGTGTGACGCATCGATACTGCTCGGAAACGCATACACGTTCTCATGCTGACCAAGTTTCGCTTCATACAAACTCTGCCCGCCGGTAAAAACGAGATCGACGTGCTGGAACAGTCGTTTTTCCAGAGCCGGTAGCTTGGAGTGTGCGCCCTTGAATGCCGACAGCTCGTCCATACAATCGTAAACAGAAGCAAGCGGATTGAAACGATCGGTGAAGCTGAGCGCCATCGGCGTGTAGTACCAAAAGACGTACTCATTAATATTGTGATCGAGAAAAAGCTGGCGCGTCATCTCCTTCATGACGGCATTGATCGCAATCTCGC
Source organism: Pyrinomonadaceae bacterium (assembly GCA_036377375.1). Lineage (GTDB taxonomy): Bacteria > Acidobacteriota > Blastocatellia > Pyrinomonadales > Pyrinomonadaceae > PSRF01. Next base: position 14,584 of record DASUYO010000531.1, on the reverse strand, counting down.
TTCTCAATCCATCGGGAAGATGCGGAACGACGACGTGAACTCCCTCTTCTGCTTCGCGCACGTGGAGCCGCATCGAGCTGTTACCAAAAACAGGTTCTTCAATAAAGAACACGCGACGCTGTCTCGCACAACGAGTCAAAAGATGTTGCGGGCGCTGGTAAACGAAGTCCCACCGCAAATGAGAGAAGCAGACAAGATCTGTCCTTTCGCCAGGAGGCTGCACTGAAGACACAAACATTTCGTCGGTCTGGTTAATCATCGTTTTCTCCGTACTACCTAAGACTGAGACCGCGAGTTTATCGCGCGCGCACTCCGAGTGCGGAGAGCGACTTCCCACAACATGCGACTTTTTCTCTTAGGCCGGTTGGGCTTGAGAATTTGTTGTTTCCACCGGCCGTTATGGGTTGATTACTACAGGCCCATTAAACCATCGGGATTGATTGGGGACTCTCGCCTTAATTCAATACAACAAAGTCTCGCGCTGTTTGCTTCTCAACCGTCCGTGAACCTCTTCCGTCACATTCGACTCACATGGCAAACATGATGCCGCGTGCAGAGGAGTGTAGATGTTAGCGGGTGAGGAGTATTGTACGCCTACGTACGTTCTAAGTTACAACTTTTTATAATTTCTCTCGAATCTTTTACGATGGATATTTTGTGAATCCTGTAAATCCTGTGGGGAATTATGACTCTATCAGTGCAAGACTTCATTATTTCGCGTCGCTGCTTCTTCGTTTAGAGTTGTTAGCCACGATGGAGACCATGCTGATGCGCTGTCTCTGCCCTTCTTCCGCTCAGTTCCAACACCGCCCGCTTCCGGTAACAACCGATTTGCCATCGCAAGCATTTGCGAAGTGAACTCAGGGAATAACTCATCGAACAGCACCGCGATCTTCGCTGGTATTGAGATCACAAGCTCTGTCTGGCCTCGCTTGCAAGCCTGAACGATCTGCCTGGCAGCATTTTCTGCGCTGACGGTAAGCAGCGGTAAAGCGTCGCTAATGCTGAACCATGCATATTCAAACCGGTGCTTGCCTTTGAAGTCTGCGTTGCGAGGGCTGCCGGTTCGCATTAACCCGGGACAAATAGTCGTTACAACAATTCCGTCCTTCATTAACTCCGCGCGCAAGCCTTTTGAGAGTCCGACTAGTGCAAACTTACTGGCGCTGTACGGAACGAGATGCGGAATGCTCACTTTGCCGCCAATAGAGCTGATGTTGACGATTCGCCCGGATTTCTTCTGACGCATCGATGGCAGGACAGCCATGATTGTATTGAGTGGACCCCAGAAATGCGCTTGCATTGCCAGCTCGAAATCTTCAGTCGTCATCACTTCTAGTGGACCCACCTGAATCACGCCGGCGTTGTTGACGAGCACATCGATGCTCCCGAAATGATTGTGAACTGCCGCAACCATCTCGTTCACTGACTGCTTGTTCGTCACGTCGCAGGGAATGGCTATCACCTCGGCGCCAAATTTCTGCAAATCCGCGCGTGCGTTTTCAAGCTCCTGTTCGTCGCGTGCGCAGAGAACAAGACGCGAGCCTTCACGCGCGAATTCCCGCGCCATCACGAGGCCCAGTCCTCTCGATCCACCGGTGATCAGCACTGTCTTGTTTTTCAGATCATATTCGAATAAGCGATTGAAAGCTGATCTGAGTACGTACGTTCCAGCGCCGAGTGCCGCGAGCTTGATGATGTCTTTCCCTGTAAGCATGACGCCGGAATACAAGCAAGTCTTGCTCCAATCGGAGTTTTTGGAACCGGACGTGCCTCATCTAACTCTCAGTGGACAGTCTTGTATGTATATCGGACGGGAGTGTGGATAGCTATGGCTAACGAGACCTCGAATGTAACAAAAGCGAAGAAAACAACCATGCCCGACAAACTGCTCGATCATCTCCTGAAATTCGAGCCCATGCCGACGCCGGTGATCAGTCTGTACCTTGATGCACGCGTGGATCAGCAAGGCCAGCGGAATTTCATGCCGTTCGTTCGCAAGCAGTTGACGGAGCTAAGCAAGTCTTACGAAAACCAATCAGACGAACGACTGAGTTTTGAAGAAGACTTTGTGAGAATCGTGCGCTATCTCGAAGGTGAAGTTCCGACGCAGGTTCAGGGCCTGGCAATCTTCGCCTGTTCTACTTGCAACGACTGGTTTGAAGTGGGGCAGTTTGAAGCGCCGTTCGAGCGCAATCGATTGTTTGTGTCTGATCGGCCTCACCTGTATCCACTCGCGCGCTTGATCGATCAGTATCGCCGTTATGCGGTCGCACTTGCGGATACAAATCGCGCGCAAATCTTCGTCTTCGCTGCGGGCCGCGCAGTCGAGCACGAGGAGTTGGAAAACGTGAAAACGAAGCGCGCAAAGGTTGGCGGCTGGTCTCAGGCTCGCTATCAACGACACGAGCAGAACTACCACATGCAGCATGCAAAAGAAGTCGTCGAAATACTCGAACGGATCGTGCGTGACGAAAATATCGAGCACGTGATTCTTGCGGGAGACGAAGAGACTGTAATTCCATTGCTGCGGGAGCAAATGCCGAAGGAGCTACAGGAAAAAGTCATCGACGCTCTGAGTCTCGGCATTAACACGCCCGAGCACGAAGTGCTGGAAGAATCGCTGACGGCGTTTCGGCGCCACGACTCGCTCAGCGATATGGAGAAAGTTGAACGTCTGCTGAACGAGTATCGCGCGGACGATCTCGGGGTTGCCGGCGTGCCTGAGACGCTTGCGGCGTTATCAAATGGGCAGGTTGAAGAGATGTTAATTGCAGCTAAGCCTGACAGTATTCAATTTGACGAGGAGGAAGTTGAAAAAGTTCTAAAGCTCTATGAGACCGCGACTGATGAGCCGCTGCCGGAGGAGCTTAGTCAACGTACTGTTGCTGACGAGCTGGTGCGACGAGCGAATGTGCTTTCGTCTGCGAAAGTCACGTTTATTGAAGACAGCACACGGCTGGAGCAAGTGGGCGGCGTCGGCGGATTTTTGCGTTATCGAATTTCGTTAACGCAGATGAACGCAGATAAAATCCGCGGATCAGATCTGCGTGCATCTGCGGCTAAATAACTGCTTGGTCTGTAATCTCGAGGCCTCGATCGATGATCGCGAACGCCTCACGCAGCTCGCTTTCATTGATGCAGAGTGGCGGGTTCGTGAAGAAAGTGTTCCAACGCACAATTGTATAAAGCCCTTCCTGCCGGAAGAACTTACCGAGTGCCTGCATCTCAGTTGATGTCCCATTGAATGGTGCCATCGGCTCTCGAGTTTCACGATTACGTACTAACTCGATGATGCCAAAGAGCCCGATGTTACGCGTGGCGCCTACTGACGGGTGACGTTGCTCCAGATCCTCCATCAGTCCACGCATAACCTGGCCCAAGCGGCGGGAGTTCTCGATCAGATTGTCTTCTTCGTAAACAGAGATCGTAGCCAGTGCGGTCGCGCAAGCGAGTGGATGACTGTTGTATGTGAGACCGCCGTAAAAGAATTTGTCCCGGAAGAAATCGGCGATGTGGCGTCGCATTCCCACAGCACCGAGTTGCACGTACGCGCTTGTCAGACCTTTCGCCATGCAAATGAGATCAGGGACCACTTCCCAATTGTTGACGGCGAACCACTCACCTGTGCGACCAAAACCAGTCATCACTTCATCAGCGATCAGGAGAATGCCATGCTTGTCGCATAGCGCGCGCAGTCCTTGCATGTAACCATCCGGCGGAATGAGGATGCCGTTCGTCCCAACAACCGGTTCGACGATGAGTGCCGCGACAGTCTTGGGTCCTTCGAGCTCCAGAATCTCTTCAGTGCGTGCAAGCACATCCTCAGTCGTGTCCCAACCTTTTTGGATACCGTGATAGTAATCGGGAATCCGGAACACTCCGGAAATACCAGGTTCGGCGCCCCAACGACGTGGATCACCTGTGACAGTCAACGCTCCTGCGGTGCCGCCGTGATATGAGCGATAGCGCGAGCCGATCTTATGACGTCCGGTAAACATCCTCGCAATCCGCATCGCATTCTCGTTTGATTCAGCGCCGCCATTGGTGAAGAAAAACACGTCGATGTCGCCCGGCGTTAGCTCAGCGAGTTTGGCGCTGAGTCGACCGCGAACCTCAGTGGCCATGTATGGGCCGGCATAACTCAGCGTCGCAGCCTGCTCGTTGATTGCGCGAATCACGCGTTCGTCACCGTAACCGATGTTGACGCACATCAGCTGGCTGTTAAAGTCGATGAAACGCTTTCCTTCCGGCGTCCAAAAGTAAATGCCCTTTGCGCGCGCGACGGGAACCGGATCGATCGCAGACTGAACAGACCATTCGAAGAGGGAGTGACGGCGGCAGAGCTCAACGATCTCCTCGCCGCTCAAGGTTTCGGTAGTGGTACTCATAATGGCGGATGCTATCATAAACTTTTTATTGGACGTACCTGAATGCAAACAACTGAAATAACCCGCGACAAAATTAAATCCACTGAACGAGTAATACGACCCTACATCCGCCGCACGCCGATTCTCGAAATCAACGGCGCGGACTTTGGACTTGACTCAATCAAGATCGTTCTGAAACTCGAGCTCTTCCAACACGCCGGATCTTTCAAACCACGCGGTGCATTCACAAACATGCTTACGCGTGAAGTTCCGCCCGTTGGTGTTGTCGCTGCTTCCGGTGGAAATCACGGCGTGGCCGTCGCCTACGCAGCAATGAAACTCGGCAAGCCGGCCACGATCTTCGTGCCCTCTGTTGCCGCGAAGTCGAAACAGGATCGCATCCGTTCCTATGGTGCCGAGTTGGTTATCACCGGAGATCGTTACGCAGAATCACTCGAGGCCAGTGAAGCATGGACCGCGCAATCCGGCGCGTTACGGATTCACGCGTATGAAGGAACGGAAACGCTGTCGGGCCAGGGCACGTTGGGAATGGAATTGGAAGAACAGGATCCCGAGCTCGACTCGCTGCTGGTCGCTGTTGGAGGTGGCGGATTAATCGGCGGTGTTGCGGCGTGGTATCAAAACAGGATCACGGTCGTAGCAGTTGAGCCGATCGAGGCGCCCACACTTCATCGCGCTTTAAGCGCAGGGCGACCGGTTGATTCACCTGCGGGTGGCATCGCAGCGGATTCACTCGCACCGCGCCAGGTGGGCCAGCAGATGTTTCCGATCGCACAACAGTTCGTACACAGCTCATTGCTTGTTTCGGATGAAGAAATTCTCGAAGCGCAGAGGCGACTGTGGGAATCGTGCCGCATCGTTGCCGAACCCGGTGGCGCCGCCGCGTTTGCGGGACTACTGTCCGGCCGGTACAAACCCGAACGTGGTGAACGTGTTGGTGTGATCGTCTGCGGCGGCAACACCGAAACTTTGCCACAAAAAGGCACATAAAGCACAAAAAATTTTCCTCGCCTGGTTTTATATTCTGTGCCTTTTTTGCGGCCAAGATCTGTTATAACTCACTACGGAGGTGTTTCTCATGCTAAAGCTCTCACAGCGACTTTCTATCGTCGTCCTTCTCTTATCAATTCTCTTCGCACCATTCAAAACAACAACCGCGGCAGACTTCAAGCGCGAAGTCATTTATCAAATCATCACCGATCGCTTCTTCGACGGTAGCAGCTCAAATAACAATCCTTCGCAGAGCTCCGGCCTTTACGATTCAACCAAAACCAACTGGCGTCTTTATTGGGGTGGAGATCTGGCTGGCATCCAACAAAAGATGTCGTACCTTGCAGGCCTGGGTGTGACAGCACTTTGGATATCGCCCCCCGTCGATAATCTCAACACAAATATTCCCGACGGCAACGGTAATCCGACTGCCGCGTATCACGGTTACCAGGGACGCGACTTCAAACGGATCGAAGAACACTTCGGCAACTCGAGTAATACCTGGACCGAGTTTGACAATCTCGTCACTGCGGCCCACCAAAACGGTATCAAGATCATCATCGACTTTGCTCCAAACCACTCAACGCAAAACAATGCGGGCGAGTTTGGCGCCCTTTATGATAACGGCACGTTCCTTGGCAACTTCAGCAGCGACAGCAACGGTTACTTTCATCATAACGCCAACATCTCCGGCAGCGGCTGGGACGATCGTTATCAGGTGGAGTACTACACGCTGTTCGATCTCGCGGACATCAACCAGGAAAACGCGACGATGGACGGATATCTCAAGGCAGCGGCGCAGTTGTTCCAGCAACACGGCGTCGACGGCTTCCGCATCGACGCGGTCAAGCACGTGAACTGGGGCTGGGAGTACAGCTTCGCAAACTCGATCTACACATATGGCGACAGCTTTCTGTTTGGCGAGTGGTATCAGGGCAATACTTCCGATCCGCTCTATCGCGACTCGTACAAGTTTGCCAACAAGAGCGGCATCTCGCTGCTCGACTTTCCGCTGAACACCGCAATCCGGAATGTCTTCGGATCGAATACCAACTTTTCTGATATCGATTCAGTCATCTCGACGGAAGGAAGCAACTTCACCTGGAAGGAAGATCTCGTCACGTTCATCGACAATCACGACATGTCGCGCTTCCTCTCGCTCAACAATAACAACAATCGCCTGCATGAAGCGCTCGCCTTCACGCTGACGAGCCGTGGCATTCCCTGCATCTACTACGGCACAGAACAGTACCTGCACAACGACACGGGTGGCGGCACCGATCCTTACAATCGGCCGATGATGACGGATTTCAGCACGACAACAACGGCGTACCAACTCGTCAATAAGTTATCGACGCTTCGTCGCAGCAACCCTGCGATTTCGTACGGCTCGATGGGCCAACGCTGGATCAATAACGACGTCTATATCTACGAACGAAAGTTTTTCGGCAATGTCGTGCTGATCGCAATCAACAAGAACGAGACCACCGGTTACAGCATCAGTGGATTGAATACGTCGCTTCCGGCAGGCGGTTATTCGGATTATTTAACCGGCCTGCTGGGCGGATCGTCGATTAACGTAAGCACCGGATCCGGCGGCAACAATCCGGTCACGACCTTCACGCTGCCGGCGCACACGGTTGCAGTGTGGCAGGCCACTGACAGCGCAACGACGCCACAAATCGGTTCAATTGGACCAACAAGCGGACAGTCGGGCGTAAAGACCGTTATCGCCGGCAAGAACTTCGGCTCGACGACAGGCACAGTAAAGTTCGGAACAACCACGGCAACCGTGAACTCCTGGACAGCGACGCAAATCACTGTGACTACGCCTTCAGTGACGAATGGCAACTACAACGTCACCGTTACGACCTCCGGCGGCCAGGTTTCGAATGGGATCCAGTACACAGTCTTAACGGCGAAACTGATTCCCGTCACGTTCACGGTCAATAACGCATCGCCAACGCAAGTTGGCGACTACATTTTCCTGACCGGCAATACGGTCGAGCTTAGTAACTGGTCGACAACGTGGGATGCGGCGGTGGGTCCGATGCTCACGCCCAACTATCCGAGCTGGTTCCTCGTGGCGTCGGTGCCGGCAGGGCAAACGATACAGTTCAAGTTCATCAAGATCGCCGCGAACGGCGCAGTGACGTGGGAAGCGGGCAGCAATCACCAATACACCGTACCCACCAGCGGCACCGGCTTCGTCACGGTGAACTGGCAGTACTGAAAAACCGTAACGCAGATAACACGGATCAGAGCCACGGATCAGTGGCTTTGATCCGTGTCATCCGTGGTTATAAAACCTCTTGACACTTATGCAGCAACGAATTAAAGTTTGTTTGTCTTTGTTTACCTAAACAAGGCGCGGACCCTTCCTCGAATTCACAACCAAATATATTAAGGAGTAACCATGTCCTTCCCGCTGCTCTCCGGACTGCGTTCTAACGACCTGGCCATCGATCTTGGCACCGCCAACACCCTCGTTTACGCCAAAGGACGCGGCGTCGTCCTGAGCGAACCTTCTATCGTCGCTATAAATAAAGTGACTAATAACGTCGAGGCCGTAGGTAAGGATGCCAAGGAGATGCTGGGGCGGACGCCCGGCAACATCGTCGCCATCAGGCCGATGAGAGACGGAGTGATCGCCAACTTTGAAGTGACTGAAAAGATGCTTCAGCACTTCATCCGCAAGGCGCATAATGGCCGCACGTGGGTGAGCCCGCGCGTGGTGATCGGAATTCCGAGTGAGATTACTCAGGTCGAGCGCCGCGCGGTCGAAGATTCAGCCTATCGTGCCAAAGCGTCGGAAGTTTATCTCGTCGAAGAAGCGGTGGCCGCAGCGATTGGCGCTGGTCTGCCCATTACCGAGCCGCAGGGAAATATAGTGGTCGATATCGGCGGCGGCACCACGGACATCGCTGTGATCAGTCTCGGCGGAATAGTCTACGCACGTGCGGTGCGGACTGCCGGCGACGCGATGGATAACGCTGTTGCGGAGTACGTGAAGCGCAAGTACAACTTGTTGATTGGCGAGCGCACGGCGGAAGAAATTAAGATTCACCTCGGCAGCGCGTTCCCGTTGGCTGAGCCTTTGTCGATGGAAGTGCGTGGCCGCAATCTCGTCGAAGGCATTCCGCAAACGATTACAGTGACGGATGAGGAAGTGCGACAGGCACTCGATCCGGCTGTCAGCGCGATCGTAGATGCAGTGCGTATAGCGCTAGAGCGCACGCCGCCGGAGCTGTCGGCAGACATCATTGACCGTGGTGTGGTCCTGACCGGCGGTGGCGCGTTGCTCGCAAATCTCGACAAGCGTCTGATCAATGAAACTGGCTTGCCCGTCTTTGTAGCCGATGATCCGCTCACGTCGGTGGTGCTGGGCGCTGGTAAGATGCTTTCCGATTTTGCCCTGCTGAAGCGAGTGAAGTGGGAAAACAAGCTCCAGTATTAATTCATGTTTGAGTCCGACGAGCAGAAGAAACGCGCTGAACTGATCATCACGTTACTGGCGAAGCTGTACATTGTGCTCGAGCTGTCAGTAGATGCTTGTCCTGTCTGTCACAAAGCTTTTTCTCACGATTTGGAATGTCCAATATCACTCGCGTGGTCTCTGTTAACTGAAGAGCAACAACGCGACGCCCGCACCGCCATCCGCGCCCTCGCGCTCAGCATCGGCAGCGACGAATCACTCGGCGATCCGATGGTGCATTAATAAAGCCACAAAAGACACTTTTCCTCTTTACACCTTCGTGAAGTGCGTGCTACTCTCTCTCAATTGAGAGTGGCAATAAAAGGAGGAGGTGTTTCTCATGGGCACAAAGGGCCGTCCCAGGCCGACGAACCTCAGTCGAAAACTTCGTCAGATTAGAATTGCTCTCAAGCTTTCGCAGGCAGATCTGGTCCAGCGTTTGGGATTTGAGGATTCGATCCATGTCGGCAGAATTTCAGAATATGAGTTGAACCAGCGCGAGCCGTCCCTCTTGATACTCCTTGCCTACGCTCGCCTCGCGCGTGTCCATCTTGAAGACATTGTCGAGGATGGCATACCCCTTCCCGCCAGATTGCCAGGCAAGGTGCCATATGGGCGCTCCGGCCACTACGACGGATGTGGCTAACGCGCGTAGCGTGCGAAGCACGCGCAAGCATAAAGCCTGGGGCGCGAGCCCCAGGATAATGCAACGCAATTTTTGTGCAGTCCGTGAAACGGATGACAGCCTCAAATGTTTCATCGGTCGCCCACTATCGCGGGCTCCTCCTATAATGCAATCTTCTTCCTGGGGGCTCACGCCCCAGGCTTTATGCTCACGCCTGCTTTGCAGGCTAAGAGCCGTGGATTTGACCACTTAACAGCTACAAATTTCTCGCGAAAAATGGTAAGTTGGCCCAGCCACTCTCCCCTATTCCTTCTTAGTGGCAGGAGATTAACGAACCTTGAGACCCCCTCCCAGTTCTTCACTGAACCAATACCTGAATATTCGTAATGTCGCGACAGCAGCATTACTACTGGCGATTGCGCTCTTCTTGATCGTGGCCCGCCTCGATCCAGCGGCAAAGGCACAGAACCAGACCACAAGCGCTCCGACACCCGCGCGCACTAAAGGACCTGACTCCGTACCTGGCGAACTTCTGGTTCGCTTTCGTCCCGGTACAACTGTCGCAAATACCAAAACGAGACTTCAGCTCTCGATGCTGAGCGGCGGGCGAAGTGTTCGCGTTGAAGTAAACCACTTCGGCGGCTCTGACCTGGTCCGGGGTCTGATGCTGGCGCGCGTCTCACCTGAAAATACACTCGACGCCCTCAAGGCCTTACGTTCTCGTGCCGACGTTCTTTATGCCGAGCCGAACTTCATTCGGCAACTCGACGCTGTACCTAACGACACCTTCTATGCTTCTCAATGGCCGCTCAAGAATGCCCCGCCTTTCCCGCAAATTGGCGGCGGAATCAGCGCCGAATCCGCGTGGGATACAACCACCGGCAACCAGAGCGTCGTGGTCGGGGTCATCGATTCGGGCATTGATATCGATCATCGCGATCTCAAGGACAACATCTTCGTCAACACGGCCGAAATACCCGGCAACAACATCGACGACGACAACAATGGTTTCATCGACGATGTGAACGGCTGGGATTTCGCAAACCACGACCGTACAGTTTTTGATAACGCCAACGAAGATGCACATGGAACACATGTGGCCGGCATCATCGGTGCACGTGGCAATAATGGTGCGGGTATCGCCGGCATTAACTGGAACGTTCAGTTGATGCCGCTGAAGGCGATCGGCGCGCAGGGGGGCACTGACTCCGGCCTGGTGGAAGCATACAACTACGCAAAGATGATGCGGCAGCGCGGCGTCAACCTGCGCGTGCTCAATAACAGCTACGGCGGGCAGCGCTTCTCACAGTCGCTGCTTGATGCGATCAAGGAACTCGGTAATGCAGGCATACTCTTCGTCGCCGCTGCCGGTAACGAGACCCTCAATAATGATTTCGTAAAGCATTTTCCAGCCAGTTACGATGCGCCGAATGTCATCGCTGTAGCAGCATCGACAGAGCAAGGTTTTTTTGCGTCGCAATTTTCTAATCGCGGCGGGCAGACTGTCCATCTCGCAGCGCCTGGTGATAACGTTCTCAGCACCACGCCGCACGGTTATACCGGTGATGGGCTCGTCGCAGCTAACACGGACCCGGACGGCTCAACCTACTCAAGGTTTAGCGGAACTTCCATGGCGTCGCCACACGTGGCCGGTGCTGCCGCACTTGCACTCGCCGCAAATCCAGGCATCACTCTCGAAAAATTACGAGCCGCAGTGCTCTTCGGCGTTGATGAGAGTGGTGTCTTTTTCTTCAGCACGATCACCAGCGGCCGTCTAAACGCAAGCAGAACGGTTCAGTATGCTCTTGAAAACGACACAACGCCTCCGGATGTCGCACCCGAGTTCCACATCAATTCACAAGACGGAAGAAGCGTACTTCTTTTCTATAGAGTGGCCGGCGACGATGGAATGACCGGCCGCGCTTCGCTCCAAGAGTTTTTATTTACAGACTCGACTACAGGTGAAGTTTTTCCACTCAATTCAGCGCAGCCGGAGAATCCCGGAGTTTCAACGTCAACGACTGTGCTTATCCCTTTTCGACATACGAGCGGGCAGTTGTCTTTACGTTTCACCGACAACGTCGGCAATACGAGCACTGCCACCGTTAATGTCACAGTTCCTCTCGACAGTGTCGATCCATATACAGTGAACGTCAGTCCGGCGAGTCCCTTGACAGATCTGAATAGCGGTACGGCCGTTGGACCAAAGGGTGACGATATAACTCAATTTGTCAGTCTTCCTTTTCCGATTCCGTTTTTCGGACAGCAAGTGAGTGGCGTCTACGTTTCATCGAACGGCGCGCTGTATTTTACGAATGAAATAAATCCAAGTTTCGGACCTTTTGATTTTGCGGTCGCAAACGAGCCCAACCTCAAAAACCTTCCGATGATCGCGGCGATGTGGGCCGATCTGCGCACTGATCGCAATGCTACTGACAACGTTTACATGGTCCGACCGGATCTTGATCGTGTGATCTTTCGCTGGCAGGGAGTCACGTTCGGCAGCGAGACCCCGGTTAACTTCGAGGTCGAGCTGCGGCGTGACGGCACGATTCAAATGCGTTACGGAAATGGAAACGCGGATCTCAAGCCGGTCATTGTGGGAATCTCCGGCGGCGATCCCGATGCTTATCTTGTCAGCTCACATTCATCTGAGAATTCGCAACTCAGCTTGACGAATGCTCAGACCGTCACCTTTGCGCTGCGCAATCCTCCACCTCCACCGATTAGTGATATCGCGGTTAAGATGACTGTGACTCCGGAACCTGTGATAGCAGGCCAGAATCTCACTTACCAACTTCTTCTCACCAATCTTGGTCCAAATCCGGCTGACCTTCCGGTCTTGACCGTTTTGCTCCCTGGGGGAACATCCTTTGTGAGCTGTGCGACCTCTTTCTCTGCAACTTGTACCAACACATCGGGAACTGTTACCGGAAGACTCAGTATTCTTGGGCTCTCCGTATTCGATGGCGGCATCCCTTTCACCATAGTCGTCAAAGTAGATGCAGCACCGGGAGCATCGCTCCAGGCCAATGCGTCTGTGACCAGCGCACGTCCCGATCCAAATCCAGCGAACAACTCCGCAACCGTGACAAGCAACGTCGTCAGTCAGACGTTTGCGGGTAACACGCGCGCGATCGCTGCCGGAAATACACACACCTCGAGCGTGCGCAATGATGGGACCGTTTGGACGTGGGGTATTGGATCACAAGGCCAACTGGGCGACGGCACCAGTGGGATCGGCACGCGCACATTGACCCCACTCCAGGTGCAAGGTCTCGACGGCGTGGATACAGTCGAAGACAGCAACGGTTTTGTGCTCGCGTTGAAGTCCAACGGCACAGTTTGGGGCTGGGGAAATAACTTCAACGCACAACTCGGCGATGGCACGAGTTTCCAGGTTCGCACGCGGCCCGTACAGACTCTCATCAACAATGTGAAAGGGATCGCCGCGGGCAGCTTTTATGGTGCGGCGGTCAAGACAGATGGCACCGTTTGGGTGTGGGGCGCGCCGAGTGGTCTGGTTAATAGTTTCGACTTAAATATGACACCGGTACAGTTGAGTGGCGTCTCGAATGTCACGGCGATTGCGAGCGGCGCTCAACATCTACTCATGCTGAAGACGGACAAGACCGTTTGGGCCATCGGCGTCAACGCGATGGGCCAACTCGGAAATGGCAACAGCACGAACAGCACGACTCCCGTGCAAGTCGCAGGTCTTTCAAACGTTTCGCGCATTGCCGCGGGCGAGGAGTTTAGTCTGGCTGTAAAGGAGGACGGCACAGTCTGGGCGTGGGGCCTCAACTTCAACGGACAATTGGGACCAAATGGCGGCAACATGGCTTTTGAGCCGCACCCGAATGCTGTCCAGGTTACAGGATTGCCCGCAATAGCGAACATTGCCGCTGGGGATAATTTCTGTCTGGCACTCGCAAGCGATCACACGATCTGGTCGTGGGGAAACAATGGCAGTTTTCAACTCGGACAGGGCAATGGGTCTTCGCAGACTCCGGTTCCCAAACAGATTCCAAATTTTGGCGACGTCACTGCGGTGGCTGGTGGTAACCATCACAGTGTGGCGCTGAAGAGTGACGGATCAGTTTGGGGTTGGGGCTTGAATCTTGAAGGAGAAGTGGGCGACGGCACCTTTAATACTGTCTATGCAGCGCCTGTCAGAGTAAGCGGTCTTGTTACCGTCAACTCTCCTGTGATCAACCCGGGGGGCGGAAAGTTTTTCAACTCAGTTGACGTGACGATCACTGCACTGACACCGGGCGCCACGATTCACTATACGACTAATGGCAGCGATCCGACTGAGAATGATGCGTTGATTGTTTCCGGCTCAACGCTGCACATAACAACCGATACGTCATTGCGTGCGCGCGCCTGGAAGCCGGGATTATTTCCCAGTGGCACGAGCTTCGCGGGATTTGAGTCGACTGCACCGAATGGACCACCGATCATATACCTCGCTCAAAATCCTCCTGCGCCGGATCTGCTTGCGGCGTTCGACGCAATGTTGCTGACGACAGATCCGTTTTTGATCGTTAATCCGGCGAACCTGCTGAAGAACCCTAACGATCCGAATACGCGGGTCATGATCTTTGTGTTGACTCTGGAACTATATGTCGGCGAGACGCCTGCGGCTGTAACGATCAATCTCACCGATGCAAACGGCATCGTGCATAATCTGCCCGCTGAAGACGTGCGTCCGATTCCAAAAGGGCTTAGTTTTGCTCAGGTAACCTTCCGCCTCCCCGACAACTTGCCTGCCGGCACGTGTCAGGTGAAACTTACAGCGCATAATCTGAACAGTAACGTGGGCACAATCCGGATCACGCAATAGTCACAGTCTCTTTCTGCCACAAAAAGGCACAAAAAGCACAAAAGATCTAGCTTACTTTTTTGTGTCTTTTGCGCGTTTGGGCAGCAACTCAGTCAAAGTTAGTGAAATGGGCCACCGATTTTCGCTGAATCTGTGGCCCAACTGAATTTTTCTATTTACGACCGGGCTTGTCTCGTTTAGGATAAGCGCGTCTTTGACAACTCAACAACGGCCAAATGCGCGGCTCAACCTCCCACACTAAAGAGTGATGAGCATCG
>DASUYO010000530.1:0-3995 GCA_036377375.1 Pyrinomonadaceae bacterium | reverse complement strand
GATTCCCGATACGCTGTCCGCGAAAAGTTACGAAGCGTTCGCTCAGGCTCGGAGCCCGAAAACTATTACCGACATGCGCTCGCAATTTTGTATTTGACTGTCGCAACAAGTAAGCAACAGATCCGTCGCCAGTCAACGCGCGCTTGATGTCTATGTTCTGGACTTCCGGTATGCTTCCGGGATTCTTGAGTCTGAAGCCCTGCGTTCGAAACGCCGCAGAAAATTGCAAGCGACCATCGAGAAATGTCAATTGGTCTTGCGCGAAAAAGGCGAGTGAACTTTGTCTATCGGTCGTTTCAGGTGTGGAGAAGAAAGGAGACGTAAACACCTGCGAGAACTTCTCGTGTTCCGTTTCGAGACCGGCGGTGACCAGGTTATGGCGGTCGAGCCGAATTGTGTTCGTGAAGTTGAAGGTCTGTATGCGGCCAGTATTTCGAAACACTGAAACATCCGCAAACAAGTCAAATCTCTTAGCTGTCGGACTCTGATCAGGACCGCTGTCGAAGCGCTTACTGGTGGCGACCGCCTGGAATGCCACTGAATAGCTATACACGTTATTGACTTGATGTAAGAACGTCAGCGAGCCCACAAAGAGGTACGCTTTTCTGAAGTTGTCAGGGTCCGGATCGTTCTCCAGAAAGCCGACGACTGGTCCAGTGCCGATGGCAAAGCCGAATGGGTTGCTGTCCGGACCGATGGGAAACGGACCATCACTGACTCGACCGAAACCTCTTGTATAAGAAACTGTTCCCTTCAAGCTGATCTTTGGACTAAAAACATAACGAGCGTGTCCTCCGAGGCTGGTGTTGCGATAAATCTCGCCGTCGTGAACGCCGTGATTCACGTCAAGTCGAGTTGCTGAAGCGCTGTATCCAAATCGTTGTCCCACGCCTCCGCTCACCTGGGCTCGCTCGCGAAAAAGACCCAGGCTGCCGCCTTCGAAACCCAGATTGACCTTGGGCGATCCAGCACCTTCAAGAGAAACTATGTTGACTACACCGCCGACCGCGTTACTTCCATAGAGCGAGCTGCCAGAGCCGCGCAGTACCTCAACACGATCGATGTTATTGGTCAGGATGTCTTCCATGAAGGGATTCAGCCCGCCGCGAAAATCAGCGGCATCCCTCACTCGCATTCCATCGAGCAGTACAGAAGTATCAACAACTCTCAAGCCTCGAATCAAAATTTTGGAGAACCCGCCGGGACCGCCGAGTTGTTCAGTGCGCACACCCGGCGTTAGCCGCAGCGCGTCGACAAGCGAATTCTCGTCACGTCGCTCGATCTGATCGGTATTAATTACGCTGACCGCTTTCGAAGTCTCGTCAATAGTCTGCGGTGTGCCTTCCGCAGTGACGACAACCTCAGTGTTAATGGCTGCGAGTTCCAAAGTGAAATCGACTGTATTTCCGCCGGATTCTGCGCGCAAAGCACGTGCGGTGCGGGAAAAGCCTTGCGCATCCACCGCCACCACATATTCGACGGGCGACAGGCCCTCGAAACGATATGAGCCGTCTCCATCAGTGGTGGTCGTAATCAACAATTTGTTAGTGCGACTGTAGAGCGTAATCGTGGCGCCCGCGACCTTGGCTCCTTTCGGATCGGTCACGCTGCCGTTTATGGTCGTCGTTGTTTGTGCAAAAACCAAATTTGCGTAGATAAGAATGAGAAGCGCAGGCAGGCTGCTTTTGAGTCTCATAAGGTCTCCTTACCCTCCCGTTCGGAGAGTGATTGAAGACGCTCTGAAGGTTGGTTCCTGACTTATGACCACGAAAAACTGTGGTCCATCACAGTTGCGACGGCAGTGGCGGATTTACACCGCTCTTCCCGAAGCCCTCAGGGCGTTGAGGTGTTTGTTTACAAAAGCGAGCGGAAGCTACATTGGCAGCCGCTCAGCTCTCATCGTTAGAAAGAGCCCACATCTTACGCTCGATCAACGAACGTGACAAGACTACTTTGATCGTTGACAGTCTGAATAAAGTTCTTGACAACTTATTGATTGTGTGACATTGAAGCTCGTCAAACGACGCAAGGAGTTATGAACGGCGTGCCGTCACTCTCTTCACTAAGCTCTTCGACAACCACTACGGATGAAGTGAACAATCGTCGGCAGGAAAAGGAAGTAGAGCGCTATCGCTTTAATTCTGAAATCCTGAAGCGCGTCAGGGAATGCCGGCATAATGACAACTACCATGGCGTAATCGAATGGGCACAAGACTGGCTCGTTATCGCGCTTAGCACCTACGCTTCGTTATCAGCTTTCAGATATCTCGCCTGGCCCTTGGCGCTTCCAATCTATCTTTTTGCAATTTTTCTTATCGGCGGCCGGCAACGCGCACTTGCCGATATACTGCATCAAGCCGCGCACGGCACGTTGTTAAAGAATCGACGTGCAGCTGATTTCTTTGGCACAGTCTTATCCGGTTATCTTGTCTTACAGAGCCTCAGTGGCTATCGCTTTTCGCATGTGGTGAGGCATCACGGTTTCCTTGGCGACACCACGCTTGATCCAGACTACGAACAGTACAGAGAGTGGAAAATTTGCGGAGCCAACCTCACTGCCGCCGCCGTTCGCCGCCACCTTCTACGCACACTCACGCCAGCCAGCACACTCAATTACATAAAATATCTGCTGAAACATAGGATCTTCCCGCAAACGGAAAATTCGCGAGAAAGAGTCTTTCGAATTTCCTTTGTCGCCATTGTTACAATTTTGATCTGCTCATTCGGGTATGCACACTTGCTTTTGTTTTATTGGCTCATCCCTCTCGTCACAACACAAGCCTGGATCGGAGCCTTCCTCGAACTGGTTGAGCATTACCCGATGATCGAAACTCAGCGCACCTTTGATATTTACATGTCGCGGAATCGCCGCTGTAGTTGGTTATCGAGTTTTCTTTTAGGTCTGAAACAGTACGACGGCTATCATTTGGTCCATCACACGTTTCCATTCATTCCTTCCTGGCGCCTGCCCGAAGCACATCGAATCATGGTGGAAGACGCTAACTACAATTCCATGAACCAGGTTTATGGTTGGAAGGGCATGCTTCAAACCATACTCAATCCCGAAAGATCCTCTTCATTTAAGCTTGATTCAGTTGGAGATCTAGAGGTCTATCAATGATGGACGTTTCCGTTCTCGGTCATCAAGTCGACTATCCTGAAAATGTAACCCTTCTCGACTTCTTCAATCTGAAAGTCACTGAATGCTCTCAGAAGATCGCGGTGCGATACGGCCGCGAGACATTGACTTATCAGGAATTAAACGCGAAAGCGAACACCTTAGCCGCTCAGTTGCAAGCTTGCGGCGTCGGAAAGGGAGATATCGTTCCTGTAATTATTGGTAATTCTCTCGAACTCCCGATCGCGTGGCTGTCTTTGGTCAAGTTAGGAGCGGTATTTGTGCCGTTCGATCCCGACTGGCCTGTTCAGCGACTGCAAACGAATCTCGCACAAATTGGATCGCAAACGATTCTGGTAAACGCGGAGCTCGATGGCATTTCAGACTGCGGGAGTGAGGTCATTAACGTCCACGCCGGCAGCCTTGTTACATCAGATTATCAATTACGTTTGCCGCAGATTGCTCCTGACGATCTCATCTATGGCTTCTTCACATCAGGTTCAACCGGACTCCCAAAATGTGCACTCAACAAGCATCGCGGAATCTTCAACCGGTTCCACTACATGGCGAAGCACTTCGACTTCTGCCAGCCTAAAACGGTTTTACTAAACTCCCGGCATGTTTTCGATCCGAGTGTTTGGCAGATCTTGTGGACGCTAACAGTTGGCGGCGAAGTTGTGATTCCTGAAAAGGCGAACCACCTGGATCTTGCCGGCATGATCGACATCATTCACGAGCGGTCGATCACGATGACTGACTTCGTGCCGTCAATATTTAATGCTCTGGTGGAAATGATTGATTCCAGTCGCTCTCTGGTTGAAAAACTCTCGTCGCTACAATGTCTGTTAATCGGCGGGGAAGCAATCAATGTGAAGAC
>DASUYO010000529.1:0-6594 GCA_036377375.1 Pyrinomonadaceae bacterium | reverse complement strand
CTGTTCCAGCGTTCCCGCAGCGCTTGTTTAGAGGAACGGGCGGCCACAGAGGGCCGCCCCTACAGTTGTGCCTTGCCGTGCATTAAGACATATATGCTCTAACATGATTTGGCCTGCACCCTTGGTAATCCTGACACCCTGTTCCAGCGTTCTCTTAGCGACGCACGCGCACGAAAGATGTCTACTTTCACCTTGCTCTCGGAGATGTTCAGCACTTGTCCGATCTCGCGATAGCTCAACTGTTCCTGCTCTCGCAGCAGCAGCGCGGCGCGTTGGTCTTCCGGTAAAGTTTGCAGCATCTCCAACACCATCGCGTTTCGCTCACGCGTTTCGTATTCCTGCTCCGGATTGCGTGATCGGGGGCTCATGACTTCGACGACTCGATCAAACAGCCGGTAGCGCGTGTGCGATCTACGAAACTCGTTGATCGCCATGTTGCGCGCCACACGGTAGAGCCAGAACCGCGCTTCACCGACCGGCACAGTTCCCCACGCCGTGCGATGTAGTTGCAGGAAACTTTCCTGTGCCAGATCCTGCGCCAGCGGCGCGCGGCCTCCCAATAAACACTCCAGAAAGCGGCATAGGCTAGGGTAGAAATCCTGGAACAGCATGGTGAACTCGTCATCTTGGCTCGCCATAAGCTGCGCTACGTCTCCTAAAACACCTGGGTTCAGCAAAAGTTACAGGAAAAATTGCCGTATCGGGTTTATATTAAGGGGCCTCAGATAACACCCAAAACGCGGATTCGGAGGCCCCTATGTTGAAAACACGTCTTTTCGCTCTGGTCCTGATCATCCTTTGTGCCGGTATGATCTATTACGGTTGGTATGAGCTGCGAACGGAAGGTGCTTATTACGTCAAGATGGCGACGTTTGCTCCGCTTGGAGTAGTGGGTGGGATCTTCCTGTTGCTGTTTCCGAGTATGAGCGGGAAGCCCAACACGACAAAGGAAAGATTAATTGTGTTTGCCGTGTTTGCGGTCGGCCTGATCGCCGGGCTGATTAACTGGTTCCTGATGGATCCGGGATTCTTTGGATATCGATAACAATGGACGTTTTGTCCTGGCCCTTGAACACGTAGTAGACTCTCGCATTCGCGCGCGCAAGGACAATTGACCTTACTCATATTCAAGAGGAAGTTGACATAGTTCAGAGTTCAGCCTTTAGGCTGCCCGTTCGCCATCACGACTGCAAGCTAAAGCTTGAACTCTGAACTATTCTCGGCGCCGGTTGAGGGCCACCCTTTTCGACTCACCCGGGGTGACGGAGTGCCGCCCCACAGGAGGCTTATCATGAAAAAAATCCCGACAGCTTTTTTCCTCGCTCTGGCCATTCTTTTGTGCTCGCTTGGACCAGCAGCACGAGCGCAACAGCAGTTGGATCGAACGGCGAAAGTTAAAGCCGAAGTAGTTAGCCGCCTCACGAAGAAGGAAGAACATGTGAAGGTCAAATTACGCAACGGCTCTGAAGTGAGGGGGCACATCACACAGACGAGTGAAAATGGTTTCACTCTACTTAACGACAAGACTCACGCCAGCACCGAGATCGCCTATGCTGATGTGCAGAACGTAGAAGGCAGAGGTATGAGCAAAACGAAAAAGACGCTCATCGGCGTCGCTATCGGAGCAGGCGTGCTTATAGCAGTGGTTGCATACGCTATCACACACTTTTGGGATTAGAATCTACGCAACGTTTTCAGGTAAGGTGGCAACAAAACAGCATGTGTCGAAATATTAAAACACTTCATAACTTCAAACCTCCGGCAACGGAGGACGAAATTCGAGCGTCGTCATTACAGTTTGTGCGGAAACTAAGCGGGTTTACGAAACCTTCGAAGTCAAACGAAATGGCTTTCAACCGCGCGGTGGAACAAGTGGCCCACGCTGCACAGGAGCTACTCGATTCACTTGTTACGAATGCGCCTCCGCGGGATCGCGAAATCGAAGCAGCCAAGGCTCGAGCACGCACCGCGGAGCGTTTTCACTCAGCATCTCCGGCATCCTGAGCCGCAAAGAAGCATTGCCACAAGAAGCACAAAAGGCACAAAAGATCGCAGAAGTCTTTTGTGCGTTTTGTGCTTCTTTGTGGCTAATAAAGACTCCGGCGACGGCGTAAGTACCCTTATGAACTTTCAACCGATTTTATGGGGCGGGCTGATTGCCGGCACGCTCGACATCTGCGCGGCGTTCGTGTCGGCGTGGCTACGCGCCGGTGTTGGTCCGGTTCGCGTGTTGCACTCTGTCGCCAGCGGTTTGCTTGGGCCGGATGCGTTTCAGGGTGGCACTAAGATCGCCGTACTCGGACTCGTGCTGCACTTCCTGATTGCGACGATATGGACCGTGATCTTCTATTTGGCGAGTCGCAAGTTGCTGTTTCTAGTTGAACGTCCGGTAACGTTCGGCCTGGTCTACGGCATCGTTGTGTACCTGTTTATGAACTTTGTCGTCTTGCCGCTTTCGCGCGCTACGCCGCGGCCGGTGCCACTTTCAGGCCGCATCATTGGCCTGCTCATTATCATGTTTTGCATCGGCCTGCCCATTTCCTTAATCGTGCGCCGCTTCTCGCGGTAAACTTCTGGCTCAGCTTCAAATGGGAGGCTTTATGCTTTTCGCCTGCTTCGCACGCTAAGAGCTTAGCTTCAAATCTCTCGCACCACTGAAAAGCCCATGAACGTTTGTTTTTGCACGCTAGCTATTCATGCGCCGTACCGGCGGAGGGCGCGGCGGCTTATTGGCGATATGTGTGGTGTGCCGTGGGTAGTGTTGACGGATGAGCCGGATAATTTCGAGGGGTTGGCGGTGCGCGCGGTTCGACACGTGGCCGTTGGTCCAATGGCGAGGGATTTTCTCGTGAATCCGGCATTGGCGGGTAACACAACCGGTCTGCCGGCGTATCACGACAAGCGGTTTGTTTTACAGGAAGCGCTGAAGGACTTCGATACTGCTATTTTCATGGATGCTGACACGCGGCTCCGCTCACTCCCGAGGCTTCCGCAGTTTCGCCCAGGTATTGCAGTGACGAAGGTGTTGCGAGGGAGCATCGCGGAACATTTGAGTCGATGGGGCTCAGAGCGCAGGCCGGTTTTTGAGCAACTCGCTTTGCATCTCGGGGGTGGTGTCGAAATGCTCGAGAGGGTGCGTTGGTTTAATGAGGCGTTGTTTGCAGTAACTAAGGATGGAAATGAAAACAGGTTTTTCGAGGCTTGGGGACGCGCGGCCGAATTCCTGCAAAGCAAAGGTGTGTTTACAGGAGAGGGAGGCGTGATTGGATTGGCTGCTGCGTACGCGGGCTGGACGGTAGATTACGACAGCCTTGACAAGCTCGCCGCCTCAAGCACACATGAAGGACGTGGGCCTAAAGGCGAGTAAAGTTCGTATCGGCGAAAGAGCAACCTAAAGGTTTAACTCTGAACTTTTTCCGATCCATCTATGCTACTCAACAATCCAGCGCCATTGGCCGTTGGTCCAAAGCTTCGCCCCGGGTAAGGCATCGCCGACAGCCTTCACAAGTTCGGGCCACTGTTCGTCGTAATCGTCACCAGATAACCAGCCGCCAGGTCTGACTTTCGGAAGCCATGCCGCAATATCAGCCTTGACACTCACGTAATCGTGCCGCGCATCGAGATGTACCCAATCCAGCGACGCATCAGCGAACAGTCGAGAGGCACTAACCGAGTCAGAGATAATCAACACGATCTTATCTCCAAACCCACAATTTAAAACGTTCTTATGCAAAGCGCCCGCGAACGTTCCACCACTCTCCTCGACAGCGCGCGCATGATAATCTTTGCCGCTCGCACCTTCAGGACCACTGCCCCGGCAAGTGTCAACTCCAATCACTGTGATGTCCTTGCCACAGCGCTCAACAACTTCGCCCAACGAGCAAAGACTGCGACCGAGGTACGTCCCGACTTCTACGAACCGGCTGCCTTCCGGAAACGAGCTCACTGCCTCTTCCTGCGCTTCACGCCAAGTGAACCAGCCGTCAATCTCGTGCCAGTATCTGCGGACCCCGCAGCGATGAAGGAGCGATTCACCAAAGACAGATCGCAGTGAGTCGTAATGACGAGAGGAATAAATCGCGATTTGGTTCTTGATTCCCATTATCGATGTGCGCCTGCACGCAGAACTTCCGAATAGTAACTCAACAACGCACCCACGGTTTTCTCCGGCGCAAACTCCAGCATCCGTTCCTTCGCTGCCGCCGACATTATCTCCAACTGCGGATCGGACCACGCCGAGATCATCTTTTGGGCCAACGCATCGGGATTATCAGGAGGAACCAGAAATCCGTTCACGCCGTCGATTATCAACTCCTCAAAACTAGCTCCTCGCGTGCCGATGACTAATTTGCCCAAACCCATCGCTTCCAAACACGTATTTGGCGAGTTGTCGATCAACGAAGGCAAGACGACCAGACGTGCGCCCGCAATCACCGGATACAACTGACTGTGCGGCAGGTTCTCCAGAAGAATCAACCGCTCGGCGGCACTACCACACTGAGCACGAGCAAAAGCCGCCATCGACGGAGCGAGACTCGTCTTCATATCTCTTCCAACCAAAGCCACATACGCATCCGAACACTCATTTAGAAAACGCGGCAAGGCTTGAGCAAGCCTGTGAAATCCTTTGTGCAGTTGAAAGCGACCGAAATAGAGCGCGTATTTCTTCCCGCGCAGGAATTGTTCGTAGATCGTGTTGTCCCACTCACGCGTCTCCACATAAAAAGGAGTGCGAATCAATCGCGCGCTGGCTTTGTTGCCCAGCATGTTCTGCATTGCATTACTGGGCACGAAAACGTTTCTGGTCAGCCGGTACTGAAAAGCTTCCAGCCGCTCGGCCGCAGCTGAGTCGAAGTTTCGTTTGATTCCGGCAGCATCGTTCCATGCCGGTTGATATGAAGAAACTCGCACCACGTGGGCTGCACGCAGCAACGGAATCGAGAACACGCCGCAGAACGAGTAATTCGGATACTGAATTAAGTGAAATGGATTTTGGCGATGGAGTTGTTTGAGTTTGCGATAGGCCTGGCTGCTGAAGTTGACCCAGTGCAGCGTCGTTGCCAGTGAGTATCGCGTCGCGCGGTCGAGCCAGTTCCAGACGGGCTTGAGCATCACGCGGTGGACCATCACGCCGTCGTGTTCGAATTCGTCTTCATCTTTCTGCGACAGGGTTATGACGTGAACATCGTGACCGAGGTCGGCAAGTGTTTGAGAAACGCGATTGATGTAGTTGGCTAAACCGCCATCGAAGTGGGTTTCTGTGACGTATTCAGGAGTGGCGAATGCAATCCTCAGCTTTTCTGTCATCCGAATAGTTGCGCGACAAAAAGGCACAACAAGCTGAGCTGTGCCCAGGGATGATGTCTGTTCTGTGACGGCGAGGAGTCATTACTTGTGAGGCGGGCGTAGGTGCTTACGAGCATCGACATCACTGCCGGCGGCGCAAAGAGTTGGAGATATCGTTCACGTGCAGCCTGGCCCATTCGCTGGCGCAAGGCTGGATCTGCCGCCAGCCGTTCCATCGCGTTTGCCAGTGCTGAGCTGTCACCGGGCGGAATGAGAATTCCCGTTTCAGGAGTCAGCAGATCAGGTGAACCACCAACATTCGTGGTGATGATTGGAAGTCCATGTGCCATCGCCTCGATGATACTTTTCGACGTTCCTTCAGCGAAAGATGGCAGGACAAATACGTCGAGAGTGCGCATGAACGCAGTGCAACCTACCGAGCCATCATACGCGCCCGCAAACTCCCACGCGCCGTTGAGCTTCAACTCGCGCACACGCGCTTTCACTTCCTGCACGGCCGGTCCTGTGCCCGCCAGCCGCACCAGCACGCCGGTCCGGTTTTTCTGTAACTGCGCGACTGCGTCCGCCAACACGAACGGTCCTTTGCCGACCTCGATTCTCGCTGCATAGCCAAAGATCGTTTCGCGCTTGCCGTTTGTACGGAACTTCGCCGATGACTCCAGCATTTCAGAATCGTGAGTTAGCAGTGGCAACACGGAAACGGACGACAAAAACGGAAACCGTTCCGACCACTGCTTCGCCAGGATGGGCGAGAGTGCTGCGAACTCCGAGCACAGAGGCAAGACCTTTTCGAGACGTTTGTAATGCGGTTCAAGCGGCGGAAGATAAAACGGCGTTCCCATCTCGTGATACAGAACTGGAATGCCGGCTTCTTTGCCGGCACGAATCATGAGTGTGGCGCCCGTGTCGGGAGTGAACACGTGCAGCACGTCATAATCAGATTTCGCGAAGTAAGCGCGGCAATTTTTGTAATGAACGCGGGAGATCAGATCGAGCAGTACTTGCCAGATCCTGCGCAAGCCAGCTTCAGAGCGTGGAATCAACAGAAATAACAGCAAAAAGCCCGAAAGCAAACCGCGCAAGCTTCGCAGGATCGTGAACGCAATCGAACGCTCGATGACGTGCACCAGCGGCACGCCCGCCTGTCGCAGCCGCCGGCAAAAGCGATCGTTCTCGTTAGGTTTGTATAGCAGGACGACGTCAACATCGTGTCCGGCCTGGTGCAAACTAGTGGCGTAGCTGACGACAATCTCGTCAGCCCCGCTGACCGGTCCGAAGAAGTGACTC
>DASUYO010000528.1:0-2456 GCA_036377375.1 Pyrinomonadaceae bacterium | reverse complement strand
CTGGAGTTCGTGGAAGATGTTATCGACGATCTCGGCTCGCGGGAAGAGATTGGCCACATCTATACAATTCTTGAGCGGGGAACTTCAGCCGACGAGCAGCTTCAGGTCTGGCGGGATACTGGCGACCTTAAAATTGTCGTGGATCGTTTGATTGAAGCGACGATGGAAAATGTTCCATGTGAAGTGATTCCTGGCGCCTTAACGGCGGTGCCGTGACAGCTTGAATGAAACGCAAATGATTAATCTTTATCTCAATGAGCGTCGGGTGGACGACGTGACGATCCTCGATCTAAAGGGCAGGGAAAGAATTCGCGGCGCCACTATAGCGTTGCACGAGTCGATTCGCTGCCTTGCTGGAGAAGGAAAAGTTCAGGTTCTCCTGGACCTTGCCTGGGTCAAGCATATTGATTCGGGCGCGCTGGGCGAGCTTGTTTCAAGCCACGTGACTCTCGACAAAAAAGGCGGAGCGCTCAAGCTAATGCACATGACGGAGAGCGTCCGTGAACTGATGACGATCACAAAGCTTCTAACGGTCTTGGATGTTTATAACGATGAGCCGGAAGCCCTTGCCAGCTTTATGGGGGAAACCTTAAGGATTGTTGAGCATCAGCCCTTCTTTATATAGTCGAATTTCCCGGAAACTCGTTCTTGAGATCACGAGGATGACGGCGAGGGTGAAGCAGCAATAAAAATATGAGTCTTACGCATTGTCCCAACTGTAGTCGCCGTTGCTTTACTGATGCAGCATCCTGTCCGAATTGCTTGCAAACCTTTCAACCGGGTTTGTTACAGGCATCCGCAGTTGCTGAAGAAAAAGCCTTCAGCGCAAAAACGAACGCGCTATTCCTCAGCCTATTTGTGATTTGGTTCGCAGTGCTGATGTTCTTCCAGCTACAAGGGCTACTTGGACGGCAGTAGAAACTAATCACAGGGGCACTAAAAAGCATTTTGTGCGAGGTGATCTTCCCGTCGAAGCAGGCCGGCCAAGTCGACTGCTTCCTGGATCGTCATCAGATCGTTATTGTCTCCACCACGAAATTTAACCCCGCTCGCCCGCAGTTCCCAGTCGTCATGTCCTTCGTATTTACGCTGGTTAAATATTTCCACTGCCTCGTAGCCGCTAACCGTGGTGAACGAGAGCAGAAGCAGTTGAGTTCTATTTCGCTCCCGCGTAGTTGTCTCTATGGCTTCACGAATCGTTTTCCGATCCGGCACTACTTGGGGCGGAGAAGGCGAGGCGGTGCGTTGACTTATACCAGGCGTTCCCTGCAACTCGTAAAGCCGGGTTCGATATTCGGCGTAACGCAAGATACTGTTTGCACTGTTCGACAATGCTCTCGCTCGTAGCTCTATTCACTGCCTGTTTCGACGCTTGTAACGTTTGTTCCAATTGCGGGTATAACATAAATTAGTTCCTACCTAGTGACCGACGGGGATTCTCTGAAACTGGATCTTGCCATCCAGGTCCTCCCAGGAAATGTCCAGGACATAAGGCTTGACCGCTCCAGCTATGATCTCAAGCCGTCGGATTTGATCCTGTGCATCACTTACCGGCCTGCCATTAATCCAGGTCCTGTGAGAAACAACCGCCTTTTCGTTTGGTTGGACAGACTTGATGGTGTCAAACCGAATATGCGCACGCGATGGACCAGCGTGACCTTCTTCGTCCTTCAAAAATACTGTCAGAATCTCAACGGACTTGAGTGTCTTCGCGGTGGTGTTGGTGATTTCCATCAGCATTCGCGGTTTGGTGTCCATGAACCTGATGACCAAAGGTGCTCTGCTACTGTTATTTGTCATAATTTCAAGTGTCTGCTCTTCTCCGTCGGTAATGTCACCTTGCGAGACCTCCAGCAGACGGGCGATGAGACTTCTCAACTGATTGAAGTTGTCAGGGTTCGTTAAGTATACGTTTCCACCGATTGCGACTTCTTCGCCTTCACTGATGTCTTGAGCGCAAAAGACTACAACCGGAATCTCATCGTCAGCGCTGGCTTCCTTTCGTACGCGCCTCGCCTTGACGAGAACGTTGTCAGGTAACGCCGAGCCGCTCACGAGTATCAGGTCCGGTCGCTCCAGCCGAGCAATGTTTATCGCTTCTCGCTCGGCGCTTGCCAAAGCCACGCGATACCCGTCGGCCTTCAGCAACGTGTCAATGCCTGCGCGCGTTTCATAGACATTTTCCACGACCAGGATCAGCGGGCGTTTCTTAACGTTTCGAAAATCAACTACTTTCA
This sequence comes from Pyrinomonadaceae bacterium, assembly GCA_036377375.1. Classification (GTDB taxonomy): domain Bacteria; phylum Acidobacteriota; class Blastocatellia; order Pyrinomonadales; family Pyrinomonadaceae; genus PSRF01. The sequence goes on along the minus strand of DASUYO010000528.1, from coordinate 219 downwards.
TGTCTGTACCTGTAACTTCTCCTAATCCAGAGGAAAGGCGGAGGCTAGGCTTTAGTGGAACCATACAGGTTAGCTGTTGATTACGTCCGTGCGGCAACACACATAAACAATGTACCGAGTTCCAAGTCGCGCATTGCAACCCAGTTGCAGAGGAGCGCATCGTATTGGCTACTCCTTCTCTCGCCCATCAACGGTGATGCGTTCGTGCTAATGACAGCT
>DASUYO010000527.1:0-2276 GCA_036377375.1 Pyrinomonadaceae bacterium | reverse complement strand
GCGAACAACTTCTTGCCGATACCCTCTTCACCGGTGAACAGCATCGCGCCCGAAAGCCGATCAGAAACCAGCATCCGCTTCAGCACCGCCTTGACGCGCGCGTTTCCTATGAGCTCGTCAAACATAGTTCATTGCGAGGTGGCCCCGACTTTGGAGAAAGGGAATGATGATTTCCTTAACGCGTTCATGCGTGTGTTCAACTGGTCCACTGGTATCGATCAACTTCACACGTTCCGGTTCCGAGCGTGCAATCTGCAAGTATGCGTTGCGCACGCGTGCGTGAAAGTCAGCGTGTTCGATGTCCAGGCGATCGCGCGAAATCTTGCTGGAGGTTTTGCTGGTGGACCGCCGCGCTGTGCGGTTTGTCGATTCTTCAATTGGCAAGTCGAACAGCAGCGTCAGATCCGGTTTCAGTCCTTCGGTCGCCAACTGAACAATCTGCGCAACGAGTTCCGGGGCAAAGCCTCTGCCTGCGCCCTGGTAGGCCACTGTCGCATCGGCATACCGGTCAGAGATCACAACTCTTCCCGCTTCGATTGCCGGCCGCAGCATTCGGCGCACGTGCTGAGCGCGATCGGCAGCAAAGACCAGCAGCTCGGTCAATGGATCGACTTCCTCCATCGCGTCGAGCAATGCAGCTCTCAATCGAACACCGATGGCGGTGCCGCCCGGCTCGCGAGTCAGTAGCGCATCACAGCCGTTGGCGCGCAGGAAATTGCCCAGTAAACGCAACTGAGTCGACTTCCCGCTGCCGTCGATACCCTCGAAGGTAATGAAAGTTCCAGGCACAGATCCTCGTTATCCGTGTGAAGTGCTCGCGAGAGTTTAATCGAATGTCACGCCTCAGGCGAGTTGGCTTCCGGGCTGCGGACATCTCGCGGGTTGGCTTCAGCCGCAGGCTGGGAATGGAGGTCGCCGGTTGCGCGTCTCGACTGTGAGATTGTCGAGATGGCGTGCTTGAAGATCAGTTGTTCCTGAGACCCGGATTCGAGTAGCACCGAAAACTTATCGAAACTTCTGATACGGCCCGTCAATTTGGCGCCGTTCAAAAGATAAACGATGACCGACGTTTTCTCGCGGCGCACCGTGTTGAGAAATGCATCCTGAATATTTTGTGGTGCCTGTTTACCGTCTGACATGCTGAAACCTGGGGGTGGATTTATCGATCGCGCGGTTGAATTCAGATTACAACACGGATCTTTGCCTGACAAGAGATTGCCGGAGATGTGAGAGAAAGATGATTATTTGGACCGCGGGCCGACGAAAATGGATTTCAAAACCAAACTCAAAATGCGGTTTTCCTCACCAAAACCGTCAAACCACTCGACCCCCGCTTCATGGCGAAACCATGTCAATTGGCGTTTTGCGTAGTGACGCACGTCCAGCTTCGTCTGTTCGATGGCGCTGTCCAAGTCGCGTAAACCCTGCAAATACTCGACGACACGCCGGTATCCGTGTGCACCGAGCGCGTTCGAATTAGGGGAGAAACCACGGTCCAGCAAGTCTCCAACTTCCTCGACGAGCCCGGCGCGAAAATGTGCTTCCGTGCGTTCGTTGATGCGTTTGTAAAGCTCGTCGCGCGGCGGATTCAGGGCGAGGATGCGCAGGCGACGCGAGCTCTCGGGTGGTTCAGGGCGATCCGGCTGCTGGTCCACAATCGAGCGGCCGGTTTGGAAATAGACTTCGATCGCACGTTGCACGCGCGGCCAGTCCCGTGGGTAAAGCTTCGCGGCGGCGTCCACGTCTATTCGGCACAGCAACCGGTGCAGGTGTTCGGGACCATGTCTTTCACGAAGCCGATTGAGCCGGAGGCGAAGCGATTCGTCAGTTGGTGGGCTCACGAAGAACGGATGGCGGAGGGCGCGCAAGTAAAAACCTGTGCCGCCAACGAGCAACGGCACGCGTCCGCGGCTTTCAATCTCTTCGATTTTGGTTGCTGCTTCGCGGGCCCATTCAACGGCTGTGTAGTTCACTTCCGGAGAGACAAAATCTATCAAGTGATGCGCCACGCCTTTGCGCTCCTCGAGGGGCACTTTGGCGGTGGCTATCTGGATCTCTTTATAGACTTGAACCGAATCGCAGTTGATGATCTCGCCGTTGATTTGGAGGGCGACTTCGATCGCAAGATGACTTTTGCCCGAGGCGGTTGGACCTACAATCGCGAACATGCGAATAAGTATAACGATCCAGATTAGGAGGAGCACCAGCAGGCCGGCGAGGACTTGGTTACGGGTGAGGCGCATAAGCAACGGAACCGAGCGCGGTAGCGCCGGGTC
>DASUYO010000526.1:0-3321 GCA_036377375.1 Pyrinomonadaceae bacterium | reverse complement strand
ACGTTCGTGCTGGACGCACGTAGGCCGTTGATGCTGAAACCTGCACCACGTCCTGTTAAGCCCACACCCGGAACTGGTGGTCCCGGATCGTCGTTGTTAATGTTGCCACTCAGACCTATGAGGTCGTAAGGATTTCTCGTCAACGTTGGCAATTCCCGAATCTGAGTTCCTGTAACAACATTCGAGACTTCGGGGGTTAGAGTGTTGACCGCAAGGCCTTCGCTTGCGACAACGTTAACGGTCCCGCCTGAAACCTCGGTGAGCGCCATCTTCGTCTCCAATGTCACATTCGAACCGACGGTGACCTGGACGCGCTGAGTATTGGGTTTAAAACTGCCGCTCTCGACAGTTACGTCGTAGAAGCCCGGCAGCAATCCGACCACGTTGTAGACACCTTCATTGTCCGAAGTCGTCGTTACCTCGCGGCCTGTAGCGACTGATTTGACCCGAACGTTGGCTCCGGATACGACTGCGCCGCTTGGATCCACAATCTTACCGACAAGCCGTCCGGTGTCTGTCTGCGCCGCTGCCAAAGCGGCAGTCATTAATAGAAGGAGAGCTGCTACCAAAGTGCTCGCTCCTCGACAAGGTTTTAAGTTAACACTGGTCATACTTCATTCCTTTCTACTTCTTAATCGACCATATCCCGCAGTGTTCCGAATCTGGAACGGGAGGGCGGTGGTCCTACACTGAAAGCGCAATGACTGTGCCGACGAGTGTGGTGGTTCAGAGTCGAACGAAAACTGCGTTGCTGGATTGATGCATTCGGGATGTCGGCGAAAAGGTTCTTGCGGATTTTGGAAAAATTGCGACTATGGGATGTTCTTGAGTAATTAAGTGTTCTGAACCCCGTACAAGTATCGCGACGGGCGGCCACGGAGGGCCGCCCCTAAAGTTGTCTGTAATCGGACAATGTAGTGGGAGTCGCCTGATAGACAATAACTGTAGGGGCGGCCCTCCGTGGCCGCCCGTCATCACCATTCCATATCAAGCTGAATTCCATATTTACGGATCTTGGTGTTGAGTGTTGTGAGCTTTGTGCCGAGCAATCGCGCTGCAGGTCTCTGACGTCCACCAGTGCGCCGTAACGCACTGCGGATCAGTTCAGCCTCAAACCGGCAAACTTCGTCTTTTAAGTTGACCTCATCATTATTTTCGGATTCGCTGAGCTTCTCCAAATACTCAATCTCTCTCAGCAGCGAAGATGCGAGGACTTTCAACGCATTGATGGAGACGTGCGTTCCCGTAACCGGCGCGAGAGTGGAGACGCGAGTTGCCGGCGATCTGCGCTCGCGCCGTGTGACAGGACGCAGAGGCGTAGTCGATGGTTCTACCAGGTTCCGAATCAGTTTGGATTGTGAAAGCACATTCATGGAGTTAGCTCATCGAATGTTGATCTGATACGACTTTATCTTGTTATTTAGCGTGGTTGTCTTCAGCTTCAGCAGTTTGGCTGCTTTCACCTGCGAGCCTCCCGAATATTTGAGCGCTCGTTGAATTAAATAGATCTCGTAGTTGCTGACCTGTGCGTAAAAATCAATTGCATTCGCAGACAGCGAATCCGACGGGTAAGCGAGAACTTGAGACGCGACAATCTTGAGGTCTTCAGCAGCGGATGTGATTGCCGTCGCGAGCGCCGACAGGTTTTCAACTCTGTTGCCGATCGTCCCTTGCAACTGGCCTTTCGTCGTTCCTGACTGGATATTTTCTTCGAGTTCAATTAGCTCTTGCATAGTATCTGAGTTCCTTCGTGCTCAAACTCTGTGACTCGGATGCTATCGATCGAGGCGCTAAAAGTCCTGAAGAAACGATCAGAAAGCGCTGATAGATTTCTCAATCAGAAAGCCTGGCGGGGTGAGATCAAGCACGATGAGCAGATTATTGTATTGCTATTCACGGGGCCGGATTTCGGTGAAGAGTTGTTGCGAGTTCAGCTATCGACGATAGACATACGAGAAACGTTCCTTGCTGTTCAGTGTGGTGAACTCGGCCTTCATCAACCCAACGAAAAATTGTTCGTAACGTTAACGCAGTGAATGCAGCTGCCGTTTCGGCTGAGATCATCAGGCCATTGTTACACTGTTCGCAGTGAACTTCTCGTGTCGCTCGTGTGCTAAGGCGAAGAGTTCGCTCGTTCACGACACTGATCCTTAAGCTCCTTACGACCTTCATAACAGAATTTTTAACAGACTAATAAGACATCGATCAGCCATCGCTGAAACATCTATGAGCTAGAGCGCAGTGCGTTGCGGTAGCGAGAATACGAGGTGAACCAAATGCCTCCGATGATCGTTCAGCAACTTGAGGCATTGGAGAAAGCGGTAACTCACCTCGGCTCCACTTTACAGTACGAGCGTCTAATCGTCCTGAGTGATTTCTGATAAAGCGTTGACAGAATTCTAACCGGGAAAGATCTACGATGAACGGAGAGTCCTTCCAATTTTTTGAATTCGGACCTTTTCGTCTAAACGTTGCGGATCGTTTGTTGGAACGCGACCGCGAGTTAGTTCCTCTTACTCCCAAAGTGTTCGACACACTGCTGTTTTTAATCGAACATCGTGGGCATGTATTAGAGAAGAACCACCTGATGGAGCTGCTCTGGCCCGATTCGTTTGTCGAAGAGAGCAGTCTGACACAGAACATCTCACTGCTTAGAAAGGCTCTCGGTGATTTGGGTGTGGAGCATCAATACATCGAGACGATTCCAAAACGCGGCTACCGGTTTATCGGCGCAGTCCAGGAGCTCACTGTCTCCGGCACCGAATTAATCCTGCAACAAAATAACCGGACGGAAATACTGATTGAGGAGCGGGTGGAGACGGACGAGGGTCTTGGGCACATGGTGCGGCACAGCCTCTCGAGACTTGCAACGGCGATGCGAAGTCAGCCTCGGTTAACAATCGGCGCCGGCATAGCAGCCGCGCTCATTCTTTCTATTTTCTTTATGTTTAATGAGAAGCAATCTGAGAAAGAGGGCGCCGCTATAAAATCGATCGCCGTTCTTCCGTTTACGAAGCTCGCTGGTGACACGAGTAATGACTTGATTGGCGTTGGAATGGCGGACGCACTGATCCTCAGACTCAGTAATCTGGATCGTGTAATTGTTCTGCCAACGAGCTCCGTGCTGAAGTACATGCAAAGAGACAAAGACGTACTGGCCATCGCTAAAGAGCTCGGAGTTAGCGCGGTTGTTGATGGCAGCTTTCAGCAAGATGGTGCGCAGGTTCGCGTGACGGCGCACCTTATTCGTAACGATGGAAAGCGTCTTTGGTCAGGAAAGTTCGACGAACAATATCGCAGCAACTTCTCCTTGCAGGATTC
>DASUYO010000525.1:0-4015 GCA_036377375.1 Pyrinomonadaceae bacterium | reverse complement strand
ACGTGTCTCGTTTTACGCGTGTGTGCAGCTATGACCGCGCCGGGTTCGCTTGGAGTGATCCGGGGCCGACGCCGCGCACCATGAGGCAAGAGGCTTCCGAACTCCACACACTGCTGCAAGCTGCTCGGATTAAAGCACCATACGTGCTCGTCGGACACTCCCTTGGCGGGCTAATCGCGCGGGTCTACGCCGAGCAGTACGCGGATGAGGTCGCCGGGATGGTGCTGGTTGATCCCACGCACGAAGACACGACCCTGATGTATCAAGGCAAACTCGTTCGGATACGCGACGGTGCTAAAGGGGTGGCCGTCCCGCCCGTGCAAACGATGCGGAGCAGTCCGCCGAAGCCTCCCGCCGCAGAAGATATCAAGCAATTTGAGTTCAACCAAAAAATGTTCGGCGCGCCGAAGACCGAACCGCCCTTCGACAAGCTGCCGGCGTCCACCCAGGCAATGCGCCTCTGGTTCCAGTCTCAACCACCGCGTGCAGCCGCGGGACCCGATTTCTGGGCGGAAGAGTTGCAAGCGATGTACGCGGCGAGAGCTAAAACTCCGTACCCGCTGGGCGATAAACCTTTAGTGGTACTCTTGCCGAAGTCTGGAATCGGCAACCCACCGCCGGGCATTTCGGCCGACGAGTGGAGGCGTGTCAACGAAGAGAAGATGCAACAGAAGGTCGGACTGACTGACCTCTCACGTAACAGCAAGCTCATTGTCGCTGAGAGGAGCGGCCATCACATTCAACTCGACGAGCCGCACGTCGTTGCGGATGCGATCCGCTCCGTAGTCAAGGCGGTGAGGCTGCGCACTAAACTCGCATCTTAAACCAAATGACCATTTCGGCTGTTACGCAGTTCGGCATCTTCCTTGCTCCGATCTTAGTGTGCAAAAGTTAGTCGTCTTACCACACCGGCATTACCAGGAATATTCAGCAAGGGGAACAGGTACCGCTCGTAAGCTGAGTTTTTAGGTGGCACCCGTCTCGGAGTCTGAACAGTGCTCATTATCAAGGCGCAAGCCCTCCTTGCAGAGATGGCGTGAACGGCGATAATGTATCCGGTTCACTCAAGGGAGATTTTTTCTTCCAGGGACTTACCGTTGAATTAGGGAGGAACCGTTTTGAAAAAAGTAATCGCTCTGAAAGGCACATCAAACACGGGCAAAACCCAAACGATCAAAACTTTCGATGAATTACTGCGCCAGAAATATCCAAGCGCAATAGTTTTGCACGAATACAGGCCTCGGAACGAACTCAGAGTAGTGTTGAGCGTTAATGGCGTGAAAATCGGCATCGAGACTAGCGGTAAAAATATTAAAAGGATCGAAGAGAGTTTCGATCTCTTCGTTAACCTCGGCTGCGAGATCATCATTTGTGCTACCAGAACCACGGGGAAAACGGTAACGGCCGTGAAGACGCTGCCGGGATACGAGGTAGTTTGGTTTGAGCGGCGGGCGCAATCCGATCCGATCGAACAAATATTTAGTAATCTTGCAATGGCAAGGCAGTTAGTGGAAGAAACTGAAAAGACGTTCGCTTTTGCAAAACCAGCGGTGCTTAGTCACGCTGCGGGCCGTTGATAACTCTCTTAATTTCACTGGCAGTCCCTAAAAAGAGATGCCGCGATCAGCATCGCGGCATCGCATCAAGCAACGAACTTGCAGCTATCTCTCAAACTGCGGAAACCAGCACTATAACCACGCTCGAATCCTTCTCGGTACGATTCAGCAAGACTCAGTCACGATGGATGTAATCAGCACGCCTGCGCGACAATTCGATCCGGACAGTCCGATGGTCTATGTGCAGAGTGATGCCGCGACCAATCCTCGACGAAGCCGGCAGGTGAGCCTTGACGTCTTCTGTTAGCGAGCGTAGACTTCCGCCGCCAACAATCCCCCATTAACATCTGAGATAACAAATCTCGATCACCAATGTGCGCGCTATGGAATGCCGAATCGCGCCGCCACGATCATTCACTCGGCCCCAAACCAAAAAAAATTAGAGGAGGACTTCATGACTCAAACGAGTGCTACACAACAACTCGGCGAGACCGCTATTCGTCCATTTGAGGTGAATTTTCCGGAAGCGGAGCTTACCGAATTGCGCAGGCGCATAGACGCAACAAGGTGGCCTGAACAGGAAACGGTAAAGGATCAAACACAAGGCGTACAGCTCGCGACGATTCAGAAACTCGCGCGCTATTGGGCCACCGATTACGATTGGCGCAAGTGTGAAGCGAAACTGAAGGCTCTGCCGCATTTCATCACCGAGATCGACGGGCTGGACATTCACTTCATTCACGTTCGTTCGCAACACGAAGATGCATTGCCGCTCATCGTGACTCATGGATGGCCCGGTTCGATCATCGAGCTGCTGAAGATCGTCGATCCGCTGGTCAATCCGACGGCGCATGGCGCGAGCGCATCGGATGCTTTTCATCTGGTAATTCCGTCGATGCCGGGCTACGGATTTTCCGGCAAGCCGACTGCGACGGGCTGGGAACCCGTGCATATCGCACGTGCCTGGTTGGAGCTGATGAAGCGACTTGGTTATACGCGTTTCGTCGCGCAGGGCGGGGACTGGGGCGCGATCATCACCGATCACATGGCGACACAGGGAGCGCCGGAATTGATCGGCATTCACTCCAACATGCCGGGAGTCATTCCATCTGAAATTGACAAGGCTGCGGGCTCCGGCGCTCCGACGCCATCAGGTCTTTCCGCCGACGAGACGGTAGCGTACGAGCGGTTGAAGTTCGTATATGCGAAAGGTGCCGGGTATGCATACCAGATGGGGTTGCGCCCGCAGACGCTTTACGGGATTGCGGATTCACCTGTCGGCCTCGCAGCCTATATGCTTGACCACGACAAGTGGAGCTACGCGCATATTGCAGAGCTCTTTGATGGGCAATCCTTCGGTGATCTTACGCGAGACGATATCCTCGATAACGTCACGCTTTACTGGTTGACGAACACGGGTGTTTCGTCAGCCCGTCTCTATTGGGAGCGTCTCTATACGGAGAACACGTTCGCTTTTTTCAGTGTCAAAGGCGTCAATATCCCGGTCGCCGTGAGCGCCTTTCCTGAAGATCTCTATCAAGCCCCGCGGAGTTGGTCAGAGCAGGCGTATCCCAATCTTATTTATTACAACAAGCTCGACAAAGGCGGACACTTTGCGGCTTGGGAACAGCCGCAACTTTTTGTAGACGAAATTCGCGCGGGCTTCAGACCACTGCGCAAGTAAGGGTTGATTACGGGTAACATCCACAGATTACACAGATTGTATGGATCATCTGTGTAATCTGTGGATAGATCGCGGTTTAGAATTCAATCGGCGCGTCGGGCGATGCTATACCCTTCCAGACAGGAGACGAATCATGGCTGCAAACCTGGAGGATCAACTGATTGATAAGGTGCGGGCCTTGCCACCCAGTAAACAACAGGAAGCGCTACGCCTCCTGGATAACCTTGCCAAGGCTGAATGTAACGGAACGCCCTCGGATCGCAAATCTATTTGGGACGTTGTTGCAGAGATCAACGCTGGACTTCCTGCGGACACCTGGGAGACTGTACCTACCGATGGCTCGACCAATCTTGATCACTACCTCTACGGAGCACCAAAGCAGCAATAGTGAGAGTTGCATTCGTTGATACGCTAGCCATATCGTCCTCTCGCTTGAATATGGCAATGCTGATCAATCAAACAGAGCACTAACATCCACAGATTGCGGCTTTGCACAAAGTCCACCAATGCAGCGCCAAAGGCGCGAAATATTAAAGCCAGGGGCAAGTCCCGACTTTGTCGGGACGTCGCCCCTGGTAAACAAATAAAATGCGCCGTAGCCCTGAAAGGGCGTAATACGGATTGTCTATATTTCGGCCTTTCAGGCCTTGGCGCTTCTTTGGCGTAGGCAACCAGGGGCGACGCGCTTCGCGCTTGCCCCTGGCTATCATATTCCGCGCCGTTGGCGCTCCGTAAAGGAACGGTGACGTGAACACCACTATGAAACCAAAAGAAC
>DASUYO010000524.1:0-15053 GCA_036377375.1 Pyrinomonadaceae bacterium | reverse complement strand
TTTGAAAAAACCGGATCGGCGAGCACGGCCAGCATCTTGCTCGCCGGTTTACGATTTGCTGTCTCTTGTCGCAGCAGTGAGACGACCGAAGCAGAAGGCGCCATCACCACTTCATGTCCGACAATCAACGGACGTGCATCACCAGCTACCGGATCAGGCAGGCCTGCGAATGGAATAAACTGCAACACACTCTCGGTGACGATCAGCAAACGTTTGTTTTTGAATTCGCCAGCGGCTGGTCCAAGTATCATCTGGCTCAGGCTCGCTGATGCTTTGTCATACTCCGCATCTGCGAGCTCAAGTCGCTGTCGTCGTTGTTCAAGGGTCTCGTTTGGAACGTTCACTGAGCGCGCAGTCAAAAGCTCGTACACGCGCCGAGCTACTGGTTCGATTACTGGACGCTTCGGCAGTTCATACGTTTTGATCGAATCGGGCGTAACTGCCCAGAGAAAACTCTTCTCTTCGCCAAGCGAGTATTCAAGCAGCAGAGTGTCGGAGTCGAGAACTTTTTCTTGCACTTCTTCGAGCTTGAGTGGGACGGGTTGAACGAGCGCTGCGAACTGCGGACTGCTCTGACGAATACGACCTTCAAGCTGCTCAAGCTCGGTAGTGAGTGCAAGAATTTCTTTCAGCGCGGCGGTAGCTTGCTGTTCGGTGTGTTTGCCACTGAGCAGGCGCATATGAAGATGCGCTTTTTCATCAATCAGATCCGTCAGTACGCGCTTACGCTCGAGCATTGACGGATCTACGTTGTTCCGGATTTTGCTGCCGGCCTCAGCAAGTAACTGGAGTAGCGAACGCGCGCGTCCTGTTTCGCTTGCATTGAAAGCGACGCGCTCGAGTTGTTCAGCCGGCTTCTCTTTTTGCAATTGCATCAACAAAGCGATGTAGAACTCGCGATACTGTTGCGTCGAAGCGAGAAACGAGATTCGCAGTTGAGGACTCGCAACGCGCGAGCGCAACCATTCGATTTTGTCCAACGCCTCTTCGATGCGCTTCCGAGCTTCGTTAAGATTTCCGCGGTCGCGTTCAAGGCGGGCAATGTCGGCAAGCGTGGTTGCTATGCCTCTCTGGTCGCCCGCAGATTCACGGAGTGCGAGGGCTTGGTTGAAGTATTTGAGTGCACGGTCATAGTCGCCCAGTCCTCGATAAAGTACACCCAGGTGATTGACGACCGTGCCTGTGTAATAGTCGTTGCCGACCTGCAGCATTAGTTCCAGCGATCGGTTGTAAAAATCGATTGCTTTGGTTTTGTCCCCGAGGTGGTAGTAGCAATTGCCGATATTGCTGTAGGTGATTGATAGCCCGGCGTAGTCCTTTGTCGCGGTTCGAAGTTCCAGCACGCGAAAGTGAGTATCCAGCGCTCGCTGGTATTGGCCGAGCTGGGCGTAACTCGCTCCGATATTACTTATGACTACCGGATCCGTTTCGCCAATATCTTTGAGGTTCTGCATCACCTGATCGTACATGTCGAGCGCTTTTTGATCCTCACCCAACTCGCCGTAGAGCCATGCAGTATTGTTGAAAACATCTGATTCGCCTTTGCGATCGCCGAGGGCCTTGTAAAGAGCCGCTGAGCGTGCATAACAATCGAATGCTTTTTGATACTGCCCGATGTCTCCGTATAACCATCCCGCTTCATACAGTGTTGAGGCTTGCATCGGCTTGTCGTCGAGATTGCGCCAGATGTCGAGGGCTGCGAGATATTTCTCGGTTGCCTGTTCGTACGACTGTTCTTTGCGCTTGTCACGCAGCGTCCGCGCATCGATAGATAACTGCTGGGCAGCGACCCGGCTGCGATCCTCTTGGGTGGCTTGGCGCAACTCTTGCAGCTTGATCTCGTAGTGAGTTGCTTTTGTTTGTGATTTGACTTCGAGACGATATGTAGTGGCAGAGTCAGCGATGAGCCATATAGGCAAGTTGACGTTGGGACTTTCCACGTCAAACAGTTTGCTGCCACCTAAGCCATAGACACTGACGACGGTGTCAACACCTTTTTGAATAACGATCACCTGCGCGTATTGACCTGCCGCGAGCGTGAGTATGTAAGAGTGCGCCTCGTCGCCGGCAATTGAGCGTTCGATGGGTTTATTTAATTCGAGTGGCGCGGCTGTGGTATCAACTTGCCCGAGCGGAGCAGCCGCGACCTCTAGCCAACCGAAAATTAACAGTATAAAAATTGAGAGTAAGTTTAAGGCGAGGTTACGAAATGGGCGGGACATAAAACCTCCAACGGTCAAATATTGGTTTTGATCTGGAACGCGTAAATTTTTCTCAAAAAAGACCTGCGATGGTGTAAAATAATTTCATAAACCTCCCGGAGAATTACGACTTCCCGAAGCGGAACAACTTGATCTGATAGAGCGTCCCCCGACTTTGTCGCTCGATTCATAGTTGGAGTCGAGCCCATTTCCGTCCGCGATCCACTTCCTTATGGGCCATAACGCCGACCACAGCAATACCGTGGCAACTGCCACTCGTCGGAGTGTTCCCGAATTCAGCGATGCGGACGGTTGTCTTTCCAAAGCGTTTCATACCGGTCCGTACATACAAACTGTTACGAGTTTCGACACTGGTCACTATCTCTACGTCAACGACAACTTTGTGAAGGCCGCCGGTTACGCGCGTGAGGAAGTGATCGGAAAAACGTCTTCGGAAATCGGGCTCCTTGCTAATAAGCGCGATCGCCGCTGGTTGACTGAGGTGTTGCGCCAACATGGACGCTTGAACAACAGGAAACTTCTCTTCCGTTTGAGATCGGGCGACGTGCGCGTGGGTTTATTTGATGCCGAAGTAATTAAGGTCGATGGTGAGGACTGTATTCTTTCGACGGTCCGAAACATTGCGACGGAGGATCATCACCAGCAGAAGAGCTATGCGCTGGATTTAGTCCATGATGCAGTGGTTGCTTTAGATCCGCAGGGACACATCACTTATTTCAATCGCGCTGCGGCACAATTCTATGGCTGGACTCCGCTTCAGGTAACGGGCGGCATTGCACGAACGATTCTGTTTGCCAACAACAAAGAGGTGTTTGACGCAGCCTGGCACACATTGCAGGAAACCGGAGAATGGAGCGGCGAAATCACACAATTAACTAAAAATGGGGAACGTGTTTTGGAAAGTCGCTGGTCAGCCATACGAGAAAAACATTCCTCAAGGATTACATCGATCCTGATAGTCAGCACCGATACTTCAAGCCTGAACGAGACTATCGCGGGCTTGGCTCACGAAATTCGGAATCCGCTCGCCAGTATCAAAGGCGTTGCCGACACATTTTTGCAGCGAAGCCAGCTCACGAAGCAGGAACGCGAATGGATTGAAGCGATTCGTCGTGAGGTGATAAAGATTGATGAACACATGCGAGAGCTGCTTGATGTTTCACAGCCTCGCGTATTCCACATCAAGCAATGTTGCTTGAGCGAACTTGTTAACGGTGTCGTCCTGCTCGCGCGCAATCATATAAAGGCGATCAAGGAACGTGATGGTCGTCAAATCTCAATCAAATTCATTGATGAAACAAAAGAACCTATCGTCATGCATCTCGATCCGCCACGTATCGAGGACGCCGTACTGAATCTTGTGCTGAATGCTATCGACTCTATCGACAAGAACGGTCGCGTTACGGTGTGCCTGCGCCGTGCTGCTAAACGCGTGAGCGTAAATAGCAACGGTGAAGTGTTAATTGAAGTCACTGACACGGGATGCGGCATCCCGCTGGAAATTAGGCAACGCATATTTGAGCCTCGATTCACGACAAAACGTGAAGGAACCGGTCTTGGCCTTGTGGCCGTGCGCCGGACTACGGCCGCATACCAGGGTCGAATCACTTTCACGACTAAGATTGGACGTGGTTCGAAGTTCGTTCTTGCCCTGCCTTACGATTCAACAGAATCCACTGAGAATCCGGGGTGAGGGTTCAACTTCCTTTTCAACAGCCCAGAATGGTTTCGGCAATCTAGAAACCAGTTAAATACAACTGATCACTACCTCTCTGTTTGCTAATGTTGGAGATAGGAGATTCACGTTCGTATGATTTCTGGTCAAGTGGTTCTCAGATTTTCGTTCGACAGTGAGTACGAAGATCAATCGCATAGTTCACATATTGCACAAAAAAGAAAGAATACTCAGCCCAGACACGCGAAGTCCGTTGAGAATGATGATGATTCAAAACTCAAAATCCTCATCGTCGATGATGAGTCGACAATACGTTTGACACTTGCAGAAGCCGTGCGTGCCTGGGGGTATCGCACTATCGAAGCTGCCACAGTTGCAGAAACATTAACGATGGTCGATCGTGAACAGCCGGATGCAGTGCTGCTCGATATAAAACTTCCTGACGGCTCCGGTATGACCGCGCTGGATGAATTGCGCAAAAAATCGACGGAGTTGGTGATCATCATCATTACTGGTTATGTAACGCACAGAGATGCCTTTGAGGCAGGTGTTAGACATGCAAATGGATATATAACAAAGCCGATAGATCAAGCGCAGTTGCGCACGATGCTGAACGAAGCGCTGAAAGGTCGCGTACCGGCGTCGAGAAAATTTATCCCTCAAAGCGAACGAAGAAGGCGTCCTGGTGAAGCCAAGCGTGGTCGGCCTCAGCATCAAACAGCAGCGCCTCTTGGGAATTTAATTCTTAATGCGATGAAGCTGTTGGAGCTGGGCTACAAAGACATCGTTTCCGAAAGTGAACGATTAGCTAATCTTCATAACAACCCTGACATGCGCATTGGAAAGTCGACGCTCGGAAACATTATCAGTGGAAGTATTCGGCAGCCAGGTACCGCAAAACTCGACAGCTTGCGGATCATACTAAATCTATCTCGGGCAGAAGTGGATGCAGCGATCGGCTTGCAACCAGAACGCCGTTTCGTGGAAGAACTGGAGATGACGCGTGCGCGCACGCACGAAGTGTCCCTTGATGCAGTGACGCGTCAGCGAAAAATAAGAATACCGATCCTGCGTGAGGACGTAGACCTCAAAGAAACACAATTTGTTGAAGGCGCATTCAAACGCTGGGCTAACGTCGAAGTTGAATATCTCGCATCGTTCTATCCGCCTTACCTTGCTTACGTAGTTGTCGGCGAAGACGACACCAATGCATCGCCGATAGCTCCCCCGGGTAGCCGACTGATGGTGAACAAGCTTTTGAACAAGGTGACGCCCGCAGAGGGCGTAAGTTTCCATGAGCGCGAATTGTTCTACGTTCTTACACCAAATGGTCTGACTTGCGTTTACCTGGAGATTGCTGCGGGCGACAAGATTGTGTTGATTCCACACCCCGTTTCGGGGAATGTTCGCGAAGAGTTCGATCGTGACGAGGTAGAGATCATCGGGCAAGTAGTCGGTGTACTGTATCCGACACGATTTTAGTTTTCCGGGATTGAGAACAAGTGCTGATCACTTTACCAGGTATAAATGCGGTGAATGCAACAAGTTGCAGGACCGAATTTTTCGGAGAGGGACGATTAGTTATCTGCATGTCATGAGGCGTCGTCCGGTAAATACCCGAAAATTCGGCGGTTTTCGCTATTAAGTGAGTTTCTACAACTACTTCACTAAATAGTGACCATAAAGTTCGTTCTCTGATCATGGACAAATCCTCGTCGTTCTACTCAGCGGCATGTAAGGCCAAGTACACTTCCCGCCACCGACAAATAGTTAGGTTCAGAGTTCAGCTTCAAGCGCAATCGGTTCAGTCCTCCCCGATACCTAACACTCCCACGTAAGAATTCGGAGATTTAGTGTGCCTGCTGGTCAGGAACTAAAGACGCTTCGGAATCGACGCAACATCACTGTTCGAGACGTTGAACAGGCGAGTCGTCGCATTGCCGATGTGAAGGGCGATAAGAGGTTTTGCATTTCAAACGGCTGGTTGGCCCAGTTGGAGAATGGCGTCTCCGAGCCGAGCATCTGCAAGCTCTTCAGCCTGAGCGTGATCTATCGGGCTAACTTCCTCGACCTCGTTCGACTGTACAACGTCGACGTCGACCACAAAGAGAAATATGAACCCGTCGCGAATCCTGATCTCACGCAATTAATCTCTCAGAACGGCGACCGCGCCTTTACTGAAACTTCCACTCATCAGGATCC
This sequence comes from Pyrinomonadaceae bacterium, assembly GCA_036377375.1. GTDB lineage: Bacteria > Acidobacteriota > Blastocatellia > Pyrinomonadales > Pyrinomonadaceae > PSRF01. Next base: position 8,954 of record DASUYO010000524.1, on the reverse strand, counting down.
ATCGACGAGTTTGCAACCGATGAGTGCGAGACAGCTTGCGGGAGCGGAAGATTGTGCGCCTCACATTGTCTACGGACATCTTGGCCTCGCTGACTTCACGATGTATCCAATGATCAGGCCAAATGCCCTTCTGAAGATAGATACGAGTCAAAGCAAACTCGTGCAGATAGCCTGGGGCAACGAATATGAGCGTCCGATTTATTTCATCGAACTACGAGAGTCATACGCATGTGGCTGGTGCGACTTGCAAGGCAATCAGTTACTAATCCTCCCGCATCATTCATCGCCTGCCAGCGTGCGGCGATTTACTTATCCGAGAGAGGCCGAGATTGTCGGTCGCGTCGTTGGCTACAGCACTCCGTGTGTTCATCTCGAATCCGAGTCGGTTAAGGTCCGCAAGCGAAAGCTGGCGATGGTCAGGAATGATTCGGGGTAGCACTCCGCAAGTGCATGTTTGCTTAGGATTATAAGCAAACAGTCTTACAGTTTAACTGTGGAGGTTAGCGAAATCGTTCAGCAAAATTGTCTGCTGCTCGGAATTGTAAGCAGTAGATACTGATACTCCGACCTATATCACTCGGCTGTCCTAGAGTCGCTGGAATCTCAGTGTACTGATAATGCGAATCAATCGGCACAGCGAATTTTCGTGGCTTGCCTCAAAAGTAAAGCCATTTGTTCGTCTACATCTTGGCAGTTACTTGTGTATTGTAGCCACCAGTATCCTGGTTCTCATTGATCCGCTCGTCGTGAGGTTATTGATCGACGATGTTATTCCAAACCGGCGTCTGAGCTGGCTCCCGCTCGTTGCAGCAGCGTTCTTCCTCACTTATACGGGCCGCCTGGGATTTGACAATCTTGCCGCGCAGTTGAATTTTCGAGCCGTCCAGAAGATGACCTTTCACATCAGATTGAGTTTGCTCCGTCATCTCCAACGTCTCACTGCGGAGTACCACGACAACAGACCGGTAGGTGATACCTTGCACCGTTTGCAAGTCGATGTGGATCAAGTAGGCACCTTAAGCAGTGAAGTGATTCCCAGCGCACTGCGTATTGTGACGGTCTTTACACTCGTGATGAGCACCATGTTGGTGCTTAACTGGAGGTTAACCGCCGTTGTTCTGCCATTGATACCAGTATTTATTCTGGTGCGGCGCCAGTTTCATTATCGCTTACGCGAGGCTTCTGATTCGGTGCAGGAGCAAAGCGGAAAGCTGATCGGGTTTCTCGAAGAGCATCTTTCCGCAATTATCCAAGTACAACTCCTCTCCTGCGAACAACGAGAGGCGCGCCGCTTTGCTCGTATTTCCAGTGGCGCCGTTCGGGCGCAAATGAAACGTCGGAATACAGAACTCTTCTTCAGCTCTCTTCTTTACCTGATTATTATTTTAGGCATAGCGAGCGTTCTGTGGTATGGCGGGTACCAGGTGATACAGGGAACCCTAACTGCTGGCGGCCTGGTAGCGTTCTATGGCTACACACTGCAACTCTTTATCCCCCTTTACGGTGTTGTAGATATTTATTCCAAGCTTCAGCGCACTGCTGCGAGTGTCCGGCGCTTAATGGAGATCACAGAGGCCGAGGTAATCATGCAAGATCGTCCGAGCGCCGTGACTCTTAAGGCTGACACCGCGTGGGGAATAGAGCTGAAGGAAGTCTCGTTCAGTTACCGTGCTGATCGGCCAGTGCTGAAGGGGATTAATTTGCGCGTAAATCCAGGTGAGCGAGTAGTGCTCGCCGGTACCAGCGGTAACGGCAAGAGCACCATAGCACGATTGATGGCGCGCTTATATGACGCCCACACTGGAACTGTCTTAATAAATGAAGTGGATGTACGTGATATCAAATTGAAGAGCTTGAGGTCGGCAGTCATATTTGTGCCGCAGGATCCGGTTCTGTTTGATGTTACGTTGCGTGAAAATCTGCTTTATGGAAATCCAAGAGCGAGCACTCATGAGCTCGCTGCTGTTACGAAGCTGGCTCAACTCGAGCCTCTCATTAAGAGATTGCCGAACGGTTGGGACGAACCGCTTGGGCCGCGCGGCAACCGGTTATCTGGTGGCGAACGTCAACGAGTGGCGTTGGCACGAGCTTTATTGCAACGACCGCAAATCCTAATTCTTGACGAATGTACTTCAGCCCTCGATGCACGTACAGAAAAGCGGGTGCTAACCGGGCTAGATACATATTTGCAGAAGATTACAACGATTTTCATTTCTCACCGTCCTATTCCCGCCCAATGGGCTGACCGCGTGGTCCACATGGACTATGGCTCTTTGATAGACGGAACTAATCAGCGGGCACTTACCTCGTGCTCAGCCGTTGAGCAAAAGGCTGATCTAAACTCACCTAGTGCGCTAGTGTAAGAAACTACACCTGTACCGATCTCCCTATTCCGCTAAAAGCTGCAACGTGAAGATTTTTGCTTGGAATTGCAAGCAGAAAGAAGAAGCACGAGAGCTGAAACGGAGCGTTGTAATCTCAAGAAACTTACATCCGCTTCGAATCCCAAGCAGAAAGAAAACTTTTTCTTGGCGTGAGTGGTGGAAGTGTAGAGTCCCCTCGAAACAAACTCATTGGCAAGTATAGAAAACCGTGGTGTCAGGCTTCCCCCAAAGCCCACATAAAACTTCTAAAAATAAAAACCTTCTGAGCAGACAAGTGGTTGAAATCGCTACAAATGTCTGAAGAGAAATCTTCCAATCCGAAAAAAGCTCCTGCGAAAGCGCCCGTCGGCACACTCGGCCACGACTGTTCGGTCGCGCTGATACAGAAGCGGGCGCTAAGGCCACCCGCAGTGGAGAAGTCAACCTCAAGGCGTTGTCCTCTGATTCTGCTCGTAGAGAACAGTGAACCGGTGCGGGTGGCCTTAAAAACTGTGCTCGAGGCTGCGGGTTACGACCTGATCGTCGTTGAGCATGCCTCGGACGCATTGGCGATTGCAGCGACCTGCGATGAACACATTGACTTCCTTGTTACCCAGGCCCTTCTGCCGGGAATGAATGGTGGCCTGCTAATCCATCTCTTTCAACGCATACATCGTGAAACCCAAGCGTTGTTTGTTTCGGCCAGTAGAGAAGAGGTGTTGATATGCGATGACACATCGAACTTGAACACTGCCGTTCTGAAACAACCCGTACCGGTGGAAGTTGTCGCCAAGACCGTTGGTCAAATGATCGTAAGCGGCAAGGCACTGCACGGTGAGGTGTGGCACACGGGCTCAAAATGACTCAGAGGCGTAAAGAGCACTTATGATGCAGTCAGCTACATCTACAGCTCCAGTTCCCGTTTCCTCATACACCGCAAAAGCACAAAGGCACAAAGACGGCAGTGTCCTACTCTCTATAGCCGACGATCGCATTTGCAAGCTGAACGGCGTCGGCGCTCTAACATGGATGATTCTCGAGGAGAATCCAGCGGGCCTGGGTGTTGATGAGATAGCGCAGGCGTTGAGTGAGCAGTTTAAGGCAATTAACGCTGAAGGTCAGTTGCTGTACGAAGTATCGCCAGAGCAACTCGGAGATGATACAGAGCGATTTCTGAAGAAGCTCGCGGAAGTGAAACTGCTCCAGATGGAAACTGATTCGCGCGGTCAAGAATTTTATTACATCAAGGAAGGTGTCAGCGGAACAACATCGAGTACCGCAGTTGCTGCGGTCTCCCGCGCCACACCAGCAACGTCTTCCTCACCGCAGTCCATAGAAAGCCAGCCCAGCGGAACAGCTGAGAGTCCTATCCGGCTGTCGAAACGAGAGACGTTTACTGCCTTTATCGCTCTCCTGACTTTTGATCTGCTTTTGAAGCTTCGTGGCTTTCAATCGCTAATCAAAAAGGTCGAGCACTGGCCCATAGCAGAGCCACACACAACAGATTTCGAGATATGCCGGCGCGTTCGTGCGATGGTCGACCGCGCACAAATGTACTACCCGAAAAAAGCGATGTGCTTGCAGCGTTCGGCAGTGATCACCTGTCTACTGCGTAGCAGAGGGCTGCCGGCCCAGATGGTGTTGGGTGCTCAGGAATACCCTATCAAAGGTCACGCGTGGGCAGAAGTAAGTGGTCTCGTAGTAAATGATAACCCTGGCGTGAAAACCAAATATCGCGAGTTGAGGCGAATATAACCTGGTCCAACAAACACCAAGCTAAGTGCCATTACCATGAGTGCCATAGGCGGAATCATAAACTTCAATAACAGGCCCGGCGATTCGGCCCTGCTTACCTCGTTGTGGAAAAGACTGGCTCAACGAGGTCCTGACGGAGGGGATCTGGTCACAGCTGGACCAATAGGAATTTGCTACCGCGCCTTCCATACAAATCGGCAATCGCGATTGGAGCGGCAGCCGTTCATCTCGAGAGATAGAACGATTTTGGCGCTCGACGGGAGAATTGATAACCGAGACGATTTAATCTCAGATCTTCGCGATCAATTATCAGGTGAACGAGCCAGCATAACAGACGTCGAAATTGTAATGGCTGCATTTTCTCGCTGGGGTGAGGATTGTTTGCCACGTCTCATTGGCGAGTTTGCCATGGTCCTATGGGACCCGACTCGGCAGACTATGTTGTTAGCCCGTGACCACATGGGCAGTCGTCCTCTTTATTACCATCAGAATAAAGAATTCCTAATTTGCTCGTCAGAACTTGAATCCTTGGTGGCGCTGGTTGATTCCAGCCTAACTGTAAATGAAGAGTATATAGCAGGGTATTTGGCTTACGATCCTGAGCCCGAATTAACTCCATACAACGGCTTTTATGCGGTCAAGCCATTTCACAGCATCTCTGTTTCTCGAGAAGGGAAGAGGCGAGAGCGACGTTACTGGAGCCTCGCTGAAATCAAAGAGCTTCGCTACTCGACCGATCGAGACTACGAAGAACACTTCTATCAACACATAACGGATGCAGTACGCGCTCCACTACGATCCGACTTGCCTGTATTTTCTGACCTGAGCGGCGGTCTCGATAGCTCTACCATCGTCTGTGTTGCTGATCAATTAATTGCCGCAGGTGATGTTCCAACTCCAAGGTTGGAGACTGTTTCGCAGGTGTCAGACAGCTCACCTACTTCAGATGAGAGAAAGTTTATTCGTCATGTTGAGGCACAAAGAGGCCGGATGGGCCACCATGTGCTGGAGGAAGACTATCCGCTGTTAACCTCACTATCAGTCGAGAATGCATTTGTTACCTTAAACCCAATGCTTTTCTGCGCCGAACAGCATTGGGCCGTACGCGAGATGATGCGGATGTCTAACGCCCGCGTCCTACTATCAGGTTTGGGAGGAGATGAAATAACTTGCAGTAATCCTGATCCTTCACCAGAGTTATCCGACCTCATCGCAACCGGCAGATTATTGCAGCTACATGCCGGGCTTAAAGCGTGGAGCGCGTATCTGCGAAAGCCTTATGTTGAATTATTGTGGCGCAACGCTCTGCTTCCAGTCCTGCCAAGGCGCCTTCAACTTAAATGCAAAACCGGCACAGAACTTCCCCTACTTGTTGATAAGGCATTCGCGAGGAGAATGCACCTGAAAGAACGAATGTACATGGTGTCGGAGCCTTTTGGTTGCTCTTTGCCAAGCGCAAGAGATCAGGCGTTAGGCTTCTGGACGGCTATAAGAGGAATAGCAATGGGTGACCGATCTGAGATAACGAGAGTTGACGTGAGTTATCCGTTCCTGCATCGCCCACTGGTTGAATTCATGCAAGCCATTCCTCATACGCAACGCGTGCGAATCGGAGAGACCAGGTCATTGTTGCGGCGGTCATTAAAGAATGTACTTCCGGAGAAGATCCTTAGACGGAAAAGTAAAGGGAACCCGGCAGAACTGATTTCACGGGCGCTGGTACGTGAATGGCCTCACCTTCAAGACGTGTTAAAGGGTGCCAGAGTTTGCGCACACGGCTTTATAGATAGTAAGGCGCTCGAATCAGCGACTGAAGGCTTTCGGCATGGCTGCGGAATACAGGCCCCCGTTTTGTTGAAAGCGCTGGGTCTAGAAGTTTGGTTACGCGCTTTGGAGCAGCGAAGCGCGTCTACCACCCAAAGTGCTGTTGCGGGAGAGACTGATGCATTTCCACAAACAACAGTGCAACTCCGAGCAAGCTCTGTTGGTGCTCGATAGAGTGAAGGCCACACAGGCAATGCTCATTATTTACCTCCCGGCTCTGCCGGAGGAATAAGAAAAACTAAGAAAGGACGAATGATCATGAAGAATAATTACGAAGCCTCTGAGGTGTTTGAATTTGGCAAGGCAAATGAAGTCGTTCTGGGCTCAAAGCCGCAATCGGTACAAGTCGATGCGATTCTCGGGCCACATTTCAGGACCCAGCAACTCCCGGATGACATCGACGAGAGCGATGAATAAGCATTACTCGTGACTAATCAGCACTGCTGATTGGTCACCTCCACGGGGCATGGCGTAGCCGGGACGACACTGTTGGGTTCGACAGAGTCTAAACTGACGTGCCAATATGCGGCCGGTTACGCTGCCTCAATATTTCGGACGTCTACCGCGTAGGCGCTGCGAGAAAAGAAAGGACTGAGGTCATGAGCAACAGCTACGAAATGCCAGAAGTGCTTGAACTTGGCAGAACGAATGAGGAAATCCTGGGTTCAAAACCTATGGTGCAAACCCAGATCGATGCTATTTGGGGAATGGGTTTCCGAACCCAGCCATTACCCGACGATGTGGATGAGAGTGACGAGTAGACAGGCGAGGTCGTAAGGTAGCCGGAACTGATGCCGTTGGGTAGTTCGATAGAACCATTAACTCACGGTGCCAAGTGCATCCGGCTACCTGCCTCAATCCTTCATACGTCCTCAGCATTCATAACGGCGCCATGTAGGCACGGCAAGAAAGAAAGGACAAACACCATGAGGAACAACTATGAAGTGTCAGAAGTGTTTGAACTGGGCAGAACAAATGAGGTTTTGCTGGGCTCAAAAGTTCGAGCGCCGGAGATCGAATCTATTTTGGGGGTGGGCTGGCGGACAGTACCATTACCAGACGATATTGACGAAAGTGATGAGTAGATGGAGCTTTGGCCATAGTTATTCGATACGCTGAGTCCCAACTCCGACAAGGAAAATGCACGTCAGGTGCATAAGAAGGAGGCATCATGAAAAACCATTACGAAGCACCAGAAATATTTATCGTTAGCAAAATTGACAGTTTTGTTTTGGGTTCAAAACCCTATTTCGTTGCGGACTTCGATGCAATCTATGGGCTATGCTTTCGATTCTGGCCTTTCGATGATCTCGATGAGGGCGAGGATTAGGCTTTATTCACTGTCCGAGAATTTCCGGTTTATAGAGTGGATCGTTGGTGGTGCTATTTGCCGCGAATGAGCGTTCATTCATTACCAACGCGCAGACCTGACCAGTGTCGTTTTGGACGGCACTCTGGTTTGCAGTGCCAATCAGTCTAGTCAATGGAACGCTATGCTGCGAAGAACTCAACAGTACACGATCGAACAGTTCATGCAAACAACGCTGGTTTCGACCATCTCCTTTTCTCACGACGAAAAATCCATACTGGTTTCGAGCAATCAAACCGGTATCTTCAACGCCTTTACCATTACTATCGATAACGGCGCGATGCGCCAGGTTACGTACTCCACTGACGAGGACATTCGTGCTGTATCGTGCTTTCCTTGTGATGGCCGCATTCTTTATGCGAAAGATACGGGAGGTATTGAAAGTCGTCACCTATGGGTTGCGAACGAAGATGGCACTCATACTGCAATAACGGATGGCGCGGGATCAAAAGGAGGTTTTCGACGGTGGACCCGGGACGGAAAATACTTCTACTGTGTAACAAACGAACGCGATGCGCGTTATTTTGACGTTTACAAGATAGATACGTCCAGTTATCAGCGTACGCTTTTATTTGAGGGTAACCGTGACGACATTTTTAGCGATATCTCAAACGACGAGAATTATGCTGTGTTTGTCAGAGCCAACAGCAACAGCGATGTCGATATCTACCTTTATGACCGGCACAAACAAAGCATGCAGAATCTCACTCCTCATGAGGGGGATCGTAGCTTCCTTCCAATTCATCTCGATTTAGCTTCCCGCTATCTGTACTACACAGCACTTTTGGGCAATGACTCGTCGGCTCTTTATCGCTATGAGCTCGCCACAGGGAAGACTGAAAAGCTTGAACAATTCACAGGACCTCTTTGCAGCACTCGCTTCTCATATAGCGAGAAGTACCGGGTAATGCTAAAAAGCAAAGGCGGGCGGCTAAAGATCGAAGTCTATGATTCCGAGACTGGACAGAAGGTTGAGTTACCGCGGTTTCCTTACGGTGGCGATATTAAGTCAATTGAAATTTCAAACAGTGAGCGGTTGATGGCTTTCTATGTAAATGGAGATCGTTCCCCAAACGATCTTTACGTCTATGACTTTGTTACCGGGCAGCTTCACAAACTAACAAATAACTTGAATGCTGAAATCGATCCCAAAGATCTGGTCGAATCTGATGAGGTTAGTTTCAAATCATTTGATGGTCTCGAAATACCCTGTTTACTTTGGAAGCCGCATGACGCTTCTGTGGATTGTAAGGCGCCTGCGCTCGTGTGGGTTCACGGAGGCCCGAGTGGCCAGATCAAAAAAGGATATGCAGGCGCAATCCAGTTTCTCGTCAATCACGGCTATGTGATATTGGGAGTTAACTATCGCGGAAGTTTAGGATATGGCGAGGAGTTTGCCGCAGCGGCAGATCGCAGGCAGGGCCGCGAGCCATTATGGGATTGTGTCGAAGCAAAACGGTACCTGGCGACGCTCGATTATGTAGACAGTAAAAACATCGGCATTATCGGAGGGAGCTTCGGTGGGTACATGGTGCTCGCAGCCTTAACCTTTCATCCGGAAGAATTCACTGTCGGCGTTGACATAGCGGGCAAATCGAATTGGATACGCGCATTGGAGTCATTACCACCGGACTCACTCTCGC
>DASUYO010000523.1:0-7643 GCA_036377375.1 Pyrinomonadaceae bacterium | reverse complement strand
TCACATGCCTGGATCGACTTTCGCAATCGTCGCGAGACCAAAGGCGACCACATCGACTACTTCCAAAACTCCGTCGCCGCCACACTCGCGCATCGCGCCTTTTGTATTAACTTGTCCCACGAGTTCCGCGCCTTTGGACCAGACATCTGGGGCATCACCGCGTCTGACAGTGCGAAAGGCTATCTCGCCTGGGGTGGCCCACCACGCGATCCCGACATCGATGGAACCATCGTTCCATCTGCCGCGGGCGGCTCACTGATGTTCACTCCCGAGCTCGCCACGCGCGCGCTCGTCACCATGCATGAGAAATATGGCGACAGGATCTACGGCAAATACGGTTTTGTGGACGCCTTCAATCCGACAACCGGCTGGACCGATACAGACGTGATCGGTATCAACGTTGGAATAATCGTGCTCAGCGCGGAGAACATGCGCACGGGTAATGTGTGGCGCTGGTTCATGCAAAACCAGGAGCTGCCACTCGCGCTCGCCAAGATTGGACTAGTCAGCCACAAAAAGGCACAAAAAGCACAAGAGAGTAGGACCGCAGCAATACGCTGACTATTTACTTTTGTGACTTTTGTGCCTTTTTGCGGCTTATCCTGATTGACACATTCTCGCTGTTGTGGATAATGCAGCCATGAAGAAAGACAAAACAACCAGTAAAAAGAAGTATAAGCGTCCTCCCCGCGTGCAGCTCACAAGGGAAGAAGTTTTGGAGAGGATGAAAAAGTTTCCTGAACGAAAGGAGCAGTTCCTTGCCACTGCTCGAGCGAATAAGAGTTGAAGTTTATCTTCCGGATCCTCATCGCACTGAATACGACAACCTGCTTCGGTCATTAGAAAGGGAATTCACTTATGCATTCGGTGGATGTACCCTAGTGCGTGGCCTTGAAGGAAATTATCTGTCGCCGTTCGGAGAACGCTCTCTGGATTTAATAAATTTGATCTACACAGATGTGCCTTTGGCATTGTCGATCGATTTCACCTCCGTCGCTGCGTACGCACGTGAACTCAAACGTGCGGCCACCGAGGCATTAACCGAAGAAGTAGTTATGGTGACGGTTGAGCAGATTTATCATTTTGTATAGCGCCGTGTGGTGGAGTGGCAGCAAACCAGTATACCGATAAGGTCGAATGAAGCTGCTGATCCTAGGTGGAACGCGATTTTTGGGGCGGCACTTGGTGAGGGCTGCGCTTGCGCGGGGGCATGAGGTTACGCTGTTCAATCGCGGGAATTACCCGAGTGAAGAGCTCGGCACGGTTGAGACGATCCATGGAGATCGACATACAGATCTCGCTAAGCTCAAGGGTCGTAGTTGGAATGCGGTTATAGATACCTCGGGACACTTGCCGCGCGCCGTCAGAGCCGCAGCAGAAGTCTTGTCTGACTCAGTTGAGCGTTACGTTTTTATCTCCACTCAAAATGCATATGCCTCTGTAAGCGTTCCCGGTATCGACGAAGACTACCCACTCGCCACTCTAACACCCGAACAACTGGACCAGGCAAACAGCATCGACACGACTGGCCAACCATCCTATGGCGCACTTTACGGCGGGTTAAAAGCACTTTGTGAACAGGCTGCGAATTCAGTGATGCCCGGTCGAGTGCTGATCATCCGTCCGGGCTTGATTGTTGGTCCAGACGATTACACTGATCGATTTACCTACTGGATCGTGCGGGTTGCTCGAGGCGGTGAAGTTCTTGCGCCGGCCCATCCGGATCGGTTTATCCAGTTTATTGATGTCCGCGACCTGGCGGAATGGATCGTCAGAATGGTCGAACAACGAGCAACAGGTGCTTACAACGCGCACGGCCGTCCCAACACAATCACGATGCAGAATGTGCTCGATGAATGTAAGTCAACGAGCGATAGCGACGCAGCATTCACCTGGGTCACTGAAGACTTCTTACTTCAGGAACAAGTCGCGCCCTGGAGTGAGCTCCCGCTTTGGTTGCCTGAAGAAGCCGCGCCACACCTGAAGGGCTTTATGTTTATCAATCCCGAAAAGGCAATTGCAGTGGGCCTGACCTATCGATCCCTCAGAGATACAATCGCCGATACCCTCACCTGGTATCAAACAAATCGTGCCAACGACGTATTAAAAGCAGGCTTGGACCGTGATAAAGAACGAGCACTGTTGTATAAATGGCACGAACTGCACAAGCGATAGCCGACATCCTCCTCCGAAAAGGAGAGCACGCATGCGAAAGAAGACCTTCTGCACCCTGGCGCTTGCCATCGTCGCCTTCTGCATTTTCGTTCAACTCCCTGGAAGCAAAACGGTCTATTCGCAAGGTGGACGCGCCCCGCTAACATCTGAAGCCCTCGAAAAGCGCAGACAGATCGAGGCGGAGCTCCAGTCACTGGCAATCGTCGAGCGCAAGTTGATGATTCGGATGCGCGACGGCGTTCGTATTGCGACCGATGTCTATCGTCCGAAAGACACAGCGAGGAAATATCCCACCATCTTCGTACGCACACCTTACAACTTCAATTTCTGGGACGTGCGCAACGGCGTGCCGCGTGATCTCTCGACGGAGCTCGAAGCGGTGAAGCGAGGATACGCCTTTGTCGAAATGAATGAGCGTGGTCACTTCTTCTCAGAGGGCAATTACGACATTCTTGGTCCACTACTCACGGACGGCGTAGACGAATTTGCATGGATCTCAAAGCAGCCATGGTCCAATCGCAAAGTAGGCACGATTGGCTGCTCCTCAACTGCTGAATGGCAGTTAGCAGTCGCAGCTCAGGGTCATCCGGCCTATACGACGATGATTCCGCAGGGTTTTGGCGCAGGCGTGGGTCGCGTTGCTCCTTACTGGGAACAGGGTAACTGGTATCGTGGCGGCGCGGTGCAGATGCTTTTCATTGCCTGGCTTTATGGCGAGCAGAACCAGGTGCGCCCGATGTTTCCTCCAAACACGTCGCAGGAAGATCTGATCCGCGCGTCAAAGTCATTCGATCTTGCAGCGCAGTCACCGCCGGTCGATTGGTCCAAGGCGCTTCGCCACCTACCAGTGAAAGACATTCTCGAAGCTGCAGGCGGACCACATGGAATTTTTGCCGATCGTATGCCGGTCGACACGGGTGGCGCGATGATTCAGCGCGAACCAAATGATCCGGCGTGGTACAAGGGCGGGTTATGGAACGACAACATGAGAATCAATATTCCGGGGTTCTGGTTTATGTCGTGGTATGACGTATCTGTTGGTCCAAATCTCGCCGCATACAATCACGTCAGGAAGACCGCCTCTCCTGAAATTGCGAATCAGCAATACGCAGTAATCGCACCGACGCTCCATTGCGCTTACAAACGTGCAACGGAAAACACGGTCGTCGGAGAACGCAACGTTGGCGATGCCCGTTTGAATTACGACGAACTGACCTACGCCTGGTTCGATCACTTTCTCAAGGGTGAGAACAACGGCCTGCTCGAGAAAATGCCACACGTGCGTTACTACACCATGGGCCTGAATAAATGGCAGACGTCTGACACGTGGCCGCCGCGCGGCGCGCAGCCGGTGAGCTTCTTTCTGTCGAGTGGTGGCAGAGCAAACACTATGGATGGCGATGGTGTCCTGACTGAAACAGCTCCGGCAACGGATAACCCTGACAAGTTTGAATACGATCCGATGAATCCTGTTTTGTCTTACGGGGGAAATGTTTGCTGTACGGGTAATGCGATTACCGGCGGTGCTTTCGATCAGCGTAAGAACGAAACGCGATCCGACATCCTTGTTTACAGCACAGAACCCCTGAAGGAGGGACTTGAATTAAGTGGTCCAATTGAGGTGACGCTTTACGTGTCTTCCGATGCAAAGGACACGGACTTCACTGTCAAGCTAATCGATGTGTACCCGGATGGCCGTGCTTACAATCTGGATGAGACCATTCAGCGAATGCGTTATCGCGATGGCTACGACAAGCCGAACGTGTGGATGGACTCAGGCAAAGTGTACAGAGTGACGCTACAGCCGATGAACACCAGTAATTATTTCGAAGCGGGACACCGAATTCGGATTGAAGTATCGAGCAGCAACTTCCCACGCTTCGATCGGAATTTGAATACCGGCGGAAGAAATTATGACGAGACAAAAGGCGTCGTCGCACATAATGTGATCCATCATTCGAAGCAGTATCCTTCGGGTATAAAGATTACGGTCGTACGCAAAGGTTCTTGAGATCAAGGCGGCTTGCACAAAAAACTCGCTAATGCCAGCGCCCAAAGCGCGATAAAGCCAAGTCAACCGACAGCGCCAAAGGCGCGCAATATGAAAGCCAGGGGCAAGCGTGAAGCGCAGCGGAACGCGTCGCCCCTGGTATAGGTAATAATTCTTGAAGAGAGCACTGAAAGTGCGAAATATCAACCGCAAATTATTCCGCTCTTTCAGAGCTTCACCGCCATTCGCTCTTTACCAGGGGCGACGCGCCTCACGTTGTTCGGCGCTTGCTCCTGGCTTTCATATTGCGCGCCTTTGGCGCTTACCAGACGAAGTACTCAAAGAGATTGGATTAAGAGAAGAGTGACCCGACTATGAAACCAAAAGAACTCACCATACGCGGCCTGATCCTGGGCGCGCTCATCACGACGATATTTACAGCAGCCAACGTCTATCTCGGTCTGAAAGTCGGCCTTACTTTCGCCTCGTCTATTCCGGCGGCGGTGATCTCGATGGCCATCCTGAGCGTCGTAAAGGACTCCACGATCCTCGAAAACAACATCGTCCAGACTGTCGCATCTGCGGCCGGCACGCTCTCAGCGATCATCTTCGTGCTGCCGGGGTTGGTAATCGTCGGATGGTGGACCGGTTTTCCCTTCTGGCAGTCGTTCCTCATCTGCCTGAGCGGCGGCGTGCTCGGTGTGTTGTTTACGATCCCGCTGCGGCGCGCGCTTGTTACTACCTCTGATCTGCCCTATCCCGAAGGCGTCGCAGCCGCAGAAGTGCTGAAGGTCGGCTCCGGCACGCGCGGCGAGACCGCAGACGAGTCCGGTGAAGCGAGAGAAGGACTCATTGCGGTGATCCTCGGTGCAGTCGCCTCGGCAGGGCTTGCTATCGTGACCGCCACACGTATCGCTGCAGGTACGATCGGAGGTTTCTTTCGACTCGGCGCAACAGCGTCGAGCGGTTACGACATCGCTTTCTCGCTCGCACTCGTTGGCGCCGGGCATCTTGTCGGTTTGTCAGTAGGTATGGCGATGTTAACGGGGCTGATCATCGCCTGGGCCATCGCCGTACCGATCCTTACCTCAATGCAACCGGCTGCGACAGCCGCGGAACTCGCTGCACACACAACCGCAATCTGGCGCACGCAGGTCAGGTTCATCGGTGCTGGCGCGATTGCCATTGCTGCAATCTACACACTCGCAAGGCTCGCGAAACCAGTTATAGGCGGATTAGTCAGCACGCTCGCAAGCTCTCGCGCAACCGGAGAACGAGACGATCGTGATCGCGATCTTTCACCCGCGTGGATTCTCATCCTTACGGCGGGATGTCTGTTGATTGCAGCATGGCTCGCGTTTAGTTTCGCGCGATCGACCGTGCTTGCGCCAAACGCAATAACTCTCACAATAATCGCCGTACCGTTCGTTCTACTCGGCGGCTTTCTCATTGCAGGAATCTGCGGCTACATGGCTGGACTGATCGGCGCATCGAACAGCCCGATCTCAGGTGTTGGCATTTTGTCGATCGTGCTCTGCGCCTCAGTACTCATTCTCGCCGTAACACCAACAGCCGCTACACGGCCTGCACTCGTCGCATTCGCATTGTTCATCACAGCGATTGTCTTTGCTTGCGCGACGATCTCAAACGATAACCTCCAGGACTTGAAAACTGGTCAGCTTGTCGGTGCGTCACCTATGCGCCAGCAGATCGCGCTGATTGTCGGAGTCGTTGCTGGTGCGTCTGTGATCCCGTTTGTGCTGAATCTGCTGGCGACTGCGTACGGATTCGCCGGTGCTGCGAACGTCAACGTCGTCGCGCCCAATCCCCTTCCCGCGCCACAGGCGACGTTAATCTCTGCTCTTGCACAGGGCGTGATTGGCGGCAGTCTTAACTGGAAGATGCTTGGCATCGGCGCACTAGTCGGCGTCGGACTCATTCTGCTCGACACACTTCTCGGCACGATGAACAAATTGCGGATACCGCCGCTCGCTGTCGGCATTGGCATCTATCTGCCGATGTCGGCTACGTTCGCGGTCGTCGTCGGTGCAGTGCTCTCGTACTGGTACGATCACCGTATCCGCAGAGCTCCGAATCCTGAACGCGCCGAACGTTTGGGCACGCTTGTCGCCTCCGGATTGATCGTCGGGGAGAGCCTGTGGGGCGTTATCAACGCGGGTCTGATCGTTGGCCTTTCAAAAGAAGCGCCGATTGGGCTAGTGGCTGAAGACTTCGCGCCTGGCCCATGGCTCGGTGTGATCCTGTTTGTAGGAATTATTGTTTTGTTGTACTCGTGGATGCTGCGTCGATCCAGAGCGATGTAGGTAGCGGCAAGGAACGAATCACATTGTCTATTGAAGGCTTAAAACTCCGTCGTGCTGAGCCTGATGATGCTTCGGGTATCTACGAGATGTTTGCTTCGCCGAAGGTGTACCCGGGAACGCTCCAGATACCGTACCCATCGAAGGAAAACTGGCGAAAGCGATTGTCGGAGAATGCTGAAAACATTCACACCCTGGTGGCT
Source organism: Pyrinomonadaceae bacterium (assembly GCA_036377375.1). Lineage (GTDB taxonomy): Bacteria > Acidobacteriota > Blastocatellia > Pyrinomonadales > Pyrinomonadaceae > PSRF01. The sequence goes on along the minus strand of DASUYO010000523.1, from coordinate 954 downwards.
ATAATCGACGATCGCATCGTGGGAATGGTTAGCGTTGCGACCTTTCCTCACAAGCCGCGACGCCGTCACGCCGGAGAAATCGCGATTTGTATACACGAAGAGTGGCAGGGCAAAGGTATGGGCAAGATACTCATGCGCGCCATTATCGATTTGGCAGACAACTGGTTAAACCTGACGCGATTGGAGCTCGAAGTCTACGCAGACAATAAACCGGCGATACATCTATATGAGCGTTTCGGTTTTGAAGTTGAAGGAACGATGCGCCAGCACGCCTTCCGCGATGGTCAGTATGTGGATTCAAAAGTAATGGGTCGCCTCCGTCCAAAGAAGTGAACAACTCTTTGCTGAGTTTCTATTGACAAATACCTGCGCGAACGAATAACTTCCCTTCCCCGCGTTTTACCATCAGTTCTGAATGATAGAAGGAGGCCCCCGTGGCAATTCAAGTTCTTGTCAGTCAAAAAGGACCGTTACCCATAAGTACTGGCTTCAATGCAATTGGCGACAGCCCAATGTACATGGTAGTCAACGGATCGGTCTGGACCCAAAATGCGAATACTCTGATCGGAATTCAAATTGAAATCGATGGCGCCGTGGTTGGTACCGCATATATCTTCTCGAATGCGCCAGCAACTCACCGCGCCGTAGTCCCTGCGTATATTCCGGTGAAACTGGCTCAGGGGCAGCACAAGCTTGTCCTCAGCGCGGCGCCGGGCGGCACAGTATCCGATTACAACGACTTCTACACTGCGGTGATCGACTATTAAGTCTTCTAACCCACATAGCCACAAAAAGGCACAATGGACACAAACATTTGTGCTTTTTTGTGGCTCTTCCTTTTGATTCTGTAAATCCTGTTATTCTTGTCTGGTGCCAATCACGCTCGATGACCTGCGACGATTCACCGTCGCACGCAACTTTCCCAAACCGACAACACTAAATCGCGCCCTCCAG
>DASUYO010000522.1:0-2145 GCA_036377375.1 Pyrinomonadaceae bacterium | reverse complement strand
CTCGACTGAACATTTCCAGTCTTGCCCATCAACACATAATCATCCGCAAAAATCGCGGCATACTCCTTCTGCGGATTTGGATTTGATTCGAGTCCGTCGAGCATCTGGCCTTTATCTTTGAAGACTTCGCGTGCAAGCGATTCTTTCAGTCGAGTCTTATCGCTCACGTGCGCCACCAGAATCGATCCTTCCGCACTTGCTGATGGTTTCAAGGTCAACAACGGCGGACTGAGCGTTGTAAGCACTTCTTTCGGATTGCTGATGCCGTAAACTTCGAGGCTCGATCTCAGCAATGAACTAAACAAAACCGCAGGCAGAATATCAAGCTTGACTGCGACTGCCGAATCAAGCGAGCTCCACGCTGTTGCCGGTTCTCTGTTGCGATAGATCGTCAGCGATTGAAATCCCTCGGGCACGAGCTTCCAAAAACTCTCATCCGGTTCGGACTTCGCAAACGCCGGTTGCAGACGCGCAACAACTCCCGGCTCGAGAGAAAAGAGAAAACGGTCTTCAATTCCCTGCGGCGCTGGAGTCGCTGTCCAAGCGACGCCGCGCAGAACCTTCCCGGCACTTACCGCCAGTAGTTGTTCCAACTGTTGGTCACCCGGCGCCTGGCCCATCAGCAACGGTGCGGCCCACGAAAAGAGTTTTGCTGAATTCGCGGGCGAGATGTAGCCAAAACCAAGCGTGTCTTCTGTAGCAACACTCGATCGCACTTTCATCATTTCAGCATCGGTGCGAATGCTTGGTCGAATGCCGCGACGTACGTCCAAACACGCGCGAACGGCGTTGTTGGAATTACCAATGACGACGAGCGTCCCGTCAACCGCGCCAACAATCTTGCGCTCAGCGCCGGCAACAGTGCATTCGATGTAATCAGCGTCGCCGCTGCGTTCGCTACACATGGAAGCTCCGTAAGCGAAGTCGGCCAGGTGCTTTATTGCTTCGACCGCAGCAGGCTTCGTGCGCCATCTGGAAGTGTGAGTCTCGGCGATGACTGCGATTTCGGGTCTCACCTTCAGAGTGTCTTTCTCCTCTGAAGTGTTCATGCCGACGACCACCAGGGCAATCTGCGCGCGCGCGAAAAGCACTGCCGGCAATGGTCCAATTCCCGCGCGCGCCGCAGCAGTCATTATTCGGTTCTGGCTCGGGGATTTGCTTTGAGTGATTGGAGCGGCTGCTTGCCAAACCTCGCTATGCTGAATTGCCTGCGCCACCGCCGCGAGATTGTTGAATTCAACGTAGACGATTGAGTCGGCCGGAGCGTAGTCAGCCATATCGACAGGCGCGGGAACACTCCACCAGAGCAATGCCGCTCCGATCAGGATTATCAGGACGCCTGCGACGAGCAGAGGGCGCAAAAACTTCATGGCCACAAAAAAGCACAAAAGGCACAAAAGCACAATTGTTCAACTCATCTGTTTTGTACATTTTGTGCTTCTTTGCGGGCTAACAATTGCTGCCAAATTGCGGCTTGTGTTACTTTTGCGCGCTTGGACGCCCTACTTATGACCTATCGCGCATTGTCTGCACAGGCCCTGGCAGAGCAGGACTACGACGGTTTTCTAACCGAGTTAGAAAAATCGCTGACAGACGGTAAAACAGATCCGAATGAAGTCGTCCGCGACACGCTCTTCGACATCTACTACGGAGCTTCACAACCGGACCGCGATAACCTGAGCCTGGCCGCACGCGCTGCGCTTCATTCCTTCGATCCACGCAACGTCGCCACCGAGCCCGAGTACTACACCGACATCGATCAGCAACTCTACGCCGAGCGAAAGCCAATGATTTGGCTGTGGCAGATGTTCGATCGCTCGCCACTCGGACAAAATGCACTGCTTGGCCATCGTTTCCGGCGCATGCTCGCGCCGATGATCTTTCGCAAGGTCGGCGACGACTTCAAGTGCTGGCACTTTGTCGAGTGGTCGTTTGGCTACAACCTCTCGTTCGGCAACAACGTCGTCGTCCACCGGCATGTGCTGCTCGACGATCGCGGCGGCATCGACATCGGGGACAACGTCTCCATCTCCGACTACGCCAACATCTACTCCCACCACCACGACATTCACGACATTCACGACATTAAGACTCCGCCGACATTTATCGGCGATGGCGTGCGACTCACTTATCACTCGACGGTTC
>DASUYO010000521.1:0-15267 GCA_036377375.1 Pyrinomonadaceae bacterium | reverse complement strand
AGCAAGCGCGTTAACCATGACGCGCGGCCACGGAGGGCCGCCCCTACAGTCGACCCAAGAATGATCAAAAACGGAAACAGCTCCACCGTATAGCGCGGTTCAGGGTTTTCGATCGTCGCAAAAAACCCGAGCCGCAAAAACATCAGAAGCGCGGCGAGTAGCAGCCACCTACGCGCATCGGCGCTTCTGGAAAACCAGAGAAGCAATCCACCAATCACACCTAATAGCGAATAAATTCCCGTCAACCCGGCAAACAGCGGCAACCAGTATTGTTGGTGAATGTCGTAATCCAGATCCTCGAGCGGCAATAGCTCGCCGTCAAAAGGGTAGTACTGCGAATGCGTGTTGAACCAAAGCGTCTTCGCGCGTTTCAGCGGCAACACCACGTAATAACGAAGTCGCGAGTGCGCAACTCTTTCCTGTCCGATTTGAGCGAAGCCGGCGTCGATCTCCGGCGTCATCTCGACGTCAGCTTCTTCGGGCTGTGCCTGCTCCGGTTCTTGCGGCTCTTCTTGCGGCTCTTCTTCCTCCTGGTTCTCTTCGTCACCGGATTCATCCTGATTGTCTTCATCAGTGGATGATTGATCTTCATCCGACTGTTCTTCTTCACCTGACGAATGGTTGTACTTTTCGAACAGAGCAGCGACGCGCTCGCGCTCTTCCGGCGAGTCGAAAGCTTTTGCGGGAAAGTCGCTGACGTGGATAGGCTTCATATCCAACGACCAGAGCGCTGGTCCAACATAACGCTCGTCCTCGAGCCACGTCCGTACCCAGAGCAGGTAACCACGAGGAACAAACTCCCCGGGCATTTCCGCGTGCGCGGGAGCAAGCGGCTGAAAAACATGAAACAAGCGTCGATTGCGGATGGTCCAGGGGACGAGTACAAGACAGAACGCCAACGAAAAGATTGCTGCGGAAAGAATTCCCTGCCGGATCCATGAAAACCTCGAGCCTGAATAGCGAGTCCAACCGACAACTGCCGAGAGCATCAGCGTGCCGCCGATTGCCGCCGCAAACAGTCCGCTGTCAGGCCGAAACAGCACCGCTATTCCGGCGAGCAGACCGCTTACAGTCCAAAAGACGAGCGCCCTTTTGCGAGTCGTCGCTTTGAAAGCCAGCGTTGCCGCGAGCACCATCGCCACTGCGAGAAAGTTTGTAGGCACCTCCGTGAGGATCGTCGCGACGTAAATCGCCGTAAACGGACACACTGCTGCGAGCGCGAGTGCAACAAGCGCAGATCGATGCCGGCGCTCATCGTCTATCGCCCACTCGAATGCGACCAGCGCGATCAGGACACACGTAGCCGTGTCGATCACCGCATGGACCACGCGCACCGCAGTGTTGTTGCCGTGACCGGAAACGGCGTACACAGCCGCAAGTAAAAGTGGGTAACCGGGAAGACGAATTAGCGTGGGATCGTAAGGTGGTTGAGTTGCGTGAGAATAGACGTGCTGTTCGAGAACGTTCCGCGCGATCTGCGAGTAGATGCGGCCATCATCCGGATCGTCGTTTGGTAATCGGAGAGCGATGAAGAGACGAAAGCCGAGGGCGATTAGCAGGAGGAGAACGTAAGCCGCAGATTTCCGCCGATGAACGCGGATCCACTCTGCGCTCATGGTCCGGCCTCGGCGGTGGCTTTTCTTTCGAGTTTGCCCCAACCGACAACTGGACCACGAATCGCCATCGTTACTGACTTGATCATCACGTAGTACATCACCTGCCGGTAGCAGAACCTTTGCAGGAACAACCACCACAGCAAACTCCAGCGTTCGCGCTTCTCGAGCACGAACGCAAAGCATGCTGACATCCAATCGATCGTCAGAAACAATGCGTAGTAAAGAAGCACCTGCTGAAGATTTGTTGATGAGTAGCCCGTCGGTTGCTGCCAGCGATCGAAAGCAGTTGCAACCAGCACGTACACAAGCATCAGATCCATCACTGGCGAAATCAACGGAAACAAAATCTGAAAGATCCACACATTCGGCATCGCGACAAACCCGAGCGCTCCAAAGCGTGGACGAAGCAGCGCGTCACGATGCTTCCACATGCATTGCAACGTGCCGTACGCCCAGCGAAATCGCTGTTTTGCCAGTGAGCGTATATCGTGTGGCGCTTCAGTCCAGGCTACGGCTGTCTCTTCGTAACCGATAGTGTAACCGAGCCGTCTTATTCGTAACGTCAGATCCTGATCCTCGGCCAGTGTGTCAGACGGAAAGCCACCGACCTCCGTCAGCAGATCCTTTCGCCATGCACCCACAGCTCCCGGTACAACCGTAATGCAATTGAGACTCGCGAAGGCACGCCGGTCCATATTCTGCGAAGTGATGTACTCGAGCGCCTGCCAGCGTGTGATCACGTTCACACGATTGCCAACCTTCGCATTTCCCGCAATGGCTCCCAACTGCTTGTCGTAAAACCGGTGAGCGAGTGCACCAACTGTTTGCGGCTCAAACAACGTGTCAGCGTCGAGCGCGATAACGATCTCGCCTTCAGCGTACCGGAGACCGGTATTCAGTGCGTTAGCTTTTCCGGCGTTGGGAACCGTAAAGAGTTTCACGCGCTCGTCGTTGCCGAATTTGTCCCTGACTACTCCGCTCGTATAGTCCTGCGAGCCATCGTCAACCACGATGATCTCGTAAGCCGGGTAATTGGAAGCGAGCAGGCTGCGAATCGTGCTTTCAATCACGAGCGCTTCGTTGTAAGCAGGAATAATAATCGACACGGACGGCGTGTAGTCGCTGCCGGCATGCGTGAGTTCGCGTCGTCGCGATCTCCACCATTGTCTTCGTGCAAGCGTACCAATAAACAGCAATCGCGCAACGCTAAGAAGAATCCCGATCAGGAAGATCCACTGAAGCACCCAACCGCCAGTCGAAAGAAAGAAAAAGGCAAGTGCATCAGCGCGCGTAAACACGCGTTGATTCGGAGGAACGACTGGCATCGCCTGATCTCTGGAAATCCCGGCGAGCTCCGAAACAGGCACGAACTTAAATCCGCGCGCTTTCAGCTCGTGAATCAGACGCGGCAGCGCCTCAATTGTCGCTGAACGATCGCCACCGGAGTCGTGCAGAAGAACTACCTCGCCGCGTGTTTCCGGATTAGTATCCGTCGCGCGCTCAATGGTCCGCTGAACGATCTGATCCGCAGTAACGGGAAGTTGCCAATCGTCAGGATCGATACGCACGCCGACCATGATGTAACCGAGGTTCTGCGCCACGAGCGCAGGCTCGACCTCCTGCGGCTTGTCGGCTTCGGCGTCACCGAAGAACGGCGGACGAAACAGCACGGTTGACCGGCCGACGACAGATTCGATGAGACGTTGCGTGGCGTTCAGCTCGAGCTCAGTTAACGACAGCGGGATTTCACCGAGATTCGGATGCGTGAAAGAATGGTTGCCGATCTCGTGGCCTTCGTCGACGACGCGGCGCATGAGATCCGGATATGCCTGGCCGTTTTTGCCGATGATGAAGAACGTGGCCGGAACGTTTTCCTGTTTGAGAATGTCGAGAATCGCGGGCGTCCAGCGGGGATCTGGACCATCGTCGAAAGTCAGCGCGAGCATTCCCGGTCGATCGCCTGTTCGTTGTACGACGTAAGACGACGGCAACGCAGTAAATTGTTCTGTCGTGATAAAGCCATTTGCTGGATCGACGTCCAAATTGCGTGCGCCTTTTTGCGGGCGCGACATTACCTTCAACAGCTCACCGTTGCCTTCGAAGTCGACTTCGTAACCGTAGTTGATGGTCCGTAGTGCATCGGCCGAGCTGTTCTGCGTGCCGAGAATGGACCAGACTGATGGATCTTCAGATCCGAGACGCCAGATACCAAAACCTGCGGGCTTAAAGCCACTCGCTGCACGCATCTGGTTGAATGCCGTCACCGCATCCAAAAACCAAACCCTGTGGTGCGACTCGTCTTCTTCGTCGTATTCAAAGTAGGGATTGCGAGTGGTGGAATCAAAAGTCGGTGCAGTGCTCGACTCACGTGCGGTGATCAATGCTTCCTGAAACGTGACTTCGTCTGCGTCGTGTGTTGTGTCGTTCCAGTTGTAGCCATAGTTACCGAGCGCGATGATCGTCTTTGTGGAATCGAGCTCGTGCATGCGCTTGATGAGATTTTGTTCAAACCAGTCCTGCGAAGCAACCGACCCGGCATCGCTGCCGATCCAGTGTTCGTCGTACGCCATCAGCATCAGGTAATCGCTTGCCGCACTGTAGGCTTTGTAATTCCAATCCGGATCGTCGAAAGGCACGGCCTGCACCACCAGCAAACCCTTCGCGGCGAAAGCTGTGTGCAGCTCCTGCATGAAGGTGAGTAGATTGCCTTGCGAAGATGTAGGCGGTTCTTCGAAGTCAACGCAGACACCCGCGAACTTGTTGTCCTGCACAAATGACGTTAATGCCTTGATGAGTGTTTGGCGATGTGACTCGTCGGCAACTGCGCGTGCCAGCAAGTCATGTTGCCATTCTTCGTTAACCAGGTTCTGCACCATCGGCAGGATCCGGACTTCGGGACGCGTGACTCGAATCCAGTTCAGTGCGGGGATGTGAACGTCGGTGACGAGTGGATTCTGGCCCTCTGGTACGTCTTGTATGTGCGACCATTCAGCGACGACCCAATCCATATGATCGAGGTTTCGCTTGAGTGACTCGTAGCTCGACTCGTCCCAGTTGATAAAGAAACCAACGGATAACGGACGCGTTGTAGGGACGATCGGCGCCGGCACTGTTGGTGGCGGCGGAACGACTGGAAGGTGCGAGCGACGCTTCCCGGGCAGGACGTATTTGACGTTAGCGAGTGCATTTTGCAGTTCAGCCTGTGCCTTCGTCGCCTTTCGTTCAGAAGGATTCGCGGGAACGTTTGGCACTTTGGGTTTGAGATCTGCGGAGTGTGGCAGGCTCGCGATCGGTTTCAGGTTGAAGTTTGGGAGAACAGGATTCGCGAACACACTGGCGATGAAGATGATCGCCAGTGCGGTGACCAAAACCGAAAGCGCCAGCCATATACGACGAACGCGCCGCCAACGCCGGCCTTCGGGATCGTGGAAAACGGGGGAATCAGAGGCTGACAAGTCGTACCTCAGGGAGTGCTTCTACTTTGCCATAAAATGGGACTAAAGAAAAAGCCGTCCACGACTTTAGAGATCGTGGACGGCTTCGGTGAACTGTTGGGATTGGCCTGTGGCTGACTGTGTGCAGCTTCCAGAAAGGAGGAGCACTATGCAGTGAGACTACCGAACCAGAATCCTAACGAGTTAGCTGGTTCAGAGGTCAGGCCGCAGCCACCTCACTGTGATAAGAACTCATATATTTTTGAATCACCTCCTTTCCAGTGTTACAGCGATGATAAGACACACGAAGTTGATCGTCAAGATCCGTTTTTAATCAGTGTCGATCCGCGCCCACAATAAACCCGCCACACCTGATTAATGCCGAAGAAGTAAGCGAGCTCGCGGTAATCATCGCAGTCGTGAATCACAAAATCCGCAATCTTCCCGGGCTCGAGTGACCCGAGCTGCGCGCCTCGATTCAGACTGTAAGCCGCGTTGATTGTCGCGGCCGTGATCGATTCGGCGGGTGTCATCTTCATGTGCGTCGACGCCAGCGAAAGGATCATCGACATCGAAGGCGTCGGTGAAGAGCCGGGATTGAAATCTGTCGCGAGCACAACCGCCAAACCCGCATCGATCATCTCTCGCGCCGCCGGATAACGCGTCGATCTAAGTGCATAAACCGATCCTGGTAACACCACCGGCTGAACGCCGGCACTTTTCAACGCTGCGATGCCGTCAGCGTCCGTGTGCTCGAGATGATCCGCAGTGACTGTCCCTAATTCCGCCGCCAGCTTTGCGCCGCCGGAAAGTGAAAGCTGATCCGCATGCATTCGCAAGCCGAGCCCGTGACAGCGTGCAGCGGAAAGGATCTTCCACGACTCATCCGTCGTGAACACTTTCTCCTCACAAAACACGTCACAATACTCAGCCAACTTCTGTTGCGCGACGCGCGGCAACATTTCTTCAATCAGAAGCGAAACATACTCATCGCGCCGGGCGCGATACTCGGGAGGAACACTGTGCGCACCGAGAAAAGTCGGCACGTAACGCAGCGGTGTTTCCTCGTCAAGACGCTTGATCGCATGCAGAATCTTGAGCTCGTCTTCCAACGACAATCCATAACCGGACTTTGCTTCGATGGTCGTCGTGCCCCCACGTAGAAACCACTCGGCATAGCGGCGTCCAGTCGCGACCAGATCATCGACACTCGCCGCGCGCGTTCGATTAACAGTCGATTGAATCCCACCGCCGCGCGCAGCGATCTCCTCGTAAGTCGCCCCTTTGCTGCGTTCTTCAAACTCATCCACGCGGGTACCTGCAAAAACCGGATGAGTGTGCGCGTCGACAAACCCAGGCAGGACCACACGTCCACCTGCATCGATTACCGTCGCATCGCTATCGACGAGCGCTTCGATCTCAGCCGCCGTTCCCACTCTTTCAATCAGTCCATCGCGAACAAACAATCCGCCATACGGGACAATCGCAAGCTCGCGCAACTCAGGCCCAACGCGCGGCCGCGCCGGGCCGGCAAGCGTCACGACCTGTGCACAATTAAGCACAGCAAGTGTCTTACTTTCGTTTTCCGAGGACATAAATCGTGATGCCGATAGCATTCGCTATCAAAACTGTGATGATAATCTTCAGCGCAAATGACAGAAGACTTCCCACTTCCGTGATTGGAACAATGGCAAAGCGGATGTAGATCAGAGTAACGATGAACCCCGAGGCGCAGGCGAGCTTCAGCCACCACGGTGCCCTGACACCAAGAGCCTTCATCCCAAACAACGGTATTGCAAACAGAACCAGGTACGTCAGCGCGTAAAAAATTCCGCCCGCGTTATCTATCAGTTGAAACGCTTCCTGCGCGCGCACTCCCATCAAACTCAGCAGACCGAGCACCAACGTCACTGCGCCTACAAACAGAATCGAATTGATTGGCGTCTTGTACTTCGGATGTAGGCGGCTAAACCACGCGGGCAACAATCTATCCCAGCCGGCGACCATCGGCAGGCGCGTGTTGCCGGCAAAGTAAATACTCATCAGCGCGATTGTCCTGACCGTGATCCCGAGTATTGCAATGGAACCGATTGTTCCTACCCAACCCAATGATCGAAAACCGATTGAAAGGACCTGCGGAATTGGTCCGATTAGATCGATGTGGTCACGCGGAACAAATGCGAGTACAGAGCTCGTGCCGAGGATGAACATTGCTGCGATGATTGGTGCAGCAATCACGACTGAGCGTCCGATGTTGCGCGCCGGCGAACGGGTTTCTCCGGCGAGGATGGCGATGTATTCGAATCCGGTTAAAGCGCCAAGCGCGAGCTTACTGCCGACGTTGATGTTGAAAGCAGAGAAGGTGGGAAACTGAATCGCAAAGGGCCGGTACGCTGTTCCTGTTGCCTGAGAGAGCGCGAAGATCGGCAACAGGATCAAAATCGCGAAAGTGATCAAGTGGACCAGGCCGCCGGTATTATGAACCCACTTCCCGAGCGCCAGGCCGCGCGTGGCAGCCACAACCATGCCGGCCACGAGAAGAAAACTGATCAGCATGATCATGTTCGAGCTGTCTTTTATCCACGCGGCCGCTGGTCCAATGGCGTAAGAGATGTTTGTGGTTACCACTAGCCCAACGCCGGCCAGAATTGAGATGGCAAAGACCCAGAGATTCCATCCGACCATGAAAGCGACGAAGTCGTTGAATGCCAGTTTGGACCATTGATAAAGACCACCTTCGAGCGGCATCAGGCGATTGAGAAAGATCACCGCGGCGGCAAGCGGAAGATAGAAAGTAACGATGGCTAAGATCCAGAATACGTTTTGCTCGTCGCCTAACCTTGCGGCCCAACCTACCCAGAATGTTCCAACAACAAAAACAACCTGTGTCAGCACCAGATCGAACAGCCCGAGCTCTTTTTTGAACACAGCACTGCGGGCTTCAATGTCCCGCTCGACTTCGGCAACGCTCGGCGATGGATTGGCGTATTCAGAGTTCATCGGCGGCTTGGGTCAACCATTGGACCACATACGCACGCATTTCGGGAACGATTTCATGTGCAGCGTCATAGCTCTTGAAGACAACTGAGCGCGCTCTCGTTTTCAACTGCCGTTCGTAGTCTTGCACGCGCTCTGGTGAGTAGAACTCATCGCGCGTTCCAGCCAGGTGCAATACGTCGATCTGCCCCTGCCGATACAGTGAGCTTGTTTCCCAATCGCCGGGGATTCCGCCGCAGATACCCACTACTCCGCGCAAACGCTCGGGATGAGTGAAAGCGAAACGATAGTTGAGCGCGCAAGACTGTGAGAAGCCGAGCAGAAAAACGCGCTTTGGATCCGCGATGCCTTCAGCAGTGAGAGTTTCAATCAGGTCCAGCACTGCCCGGTGATGGACCGCGACTGATTCTTCGCTCTTGAAATTAGTTAACCAGCCGAAGCCGAAGCGAAGTGGACCACCAGTTTGCCACGGGTCCCTGATGTGCTGGTGAAAGCCCTGAAGCGAAGCGATGGCGAACTGCTCGGGCGCCATGAGTTGCGCTTCGCGCATCATTTGGCGCTTGTTCGCGCCGTAGCCGTGCAACGCGATCAGTAACGGCGCGGGCGCGATTGTGCCGTGCCGGAGATCGTAATAGAGGTTGATGCGCGCCTCTAAAGTGCGGTCAAGTTCATCCACAGATTAGGCAGATTACACTGATTTCAAAAATCTGTGTATTCGGTGTTAGCATGACTGAAACTTTTCGCGGAGAGGTGCAGTGATGAAATTCCCGGGCGGATTGAACATCCAACAGATGATGAAGCAGGCGCAGGTCATGCAGGAGAAGATGCAGAAGGAGATGGATGAGCTGCGCGTTGAAGCGTCAGCAGGTGGTGGCGTCGTCACAGTGCAGATGAAAGGCAATCACGAAATCGTGGCGCTCAAGATCGATCCCGAGGCTGTTAAAGAGGGCGACGTTGAAATGCTTCAGGACATGATTACGGCCGCGGCGAACGAAGCGAACCGAAAAGTTGATGAAGCAATGAAGGGCAAGCTGGGTGGAATGTTACCGCCGGGACTTGGCGGGCTGTTCGGTTAATCGACGATGTTAGAGTACGCCGAACCCGTCACCAGGCTCATTGACGAGCTGAAGCGACTGCCGAGCATCGGTCACAAGTCAGCACAGCGTCTGGCATTTCACATCATGCGCGCACCTGAAGCCGACCTCGAGCGGCTGATCGCTGCGCTACGGGAAGTCAAACAAAAGATCGTTCTCTGCTCGATCTGCAACAACCTCACCGAAGTGGATCCGTGTCGCTTCTGCGCATCGCCGACGCGCGACCATTCCGTGATCTGTGTTGTTGAAGAGCCTCACAGTTTGGTGGCTGTCGAGAAGACGCGCAGCTTTAAAGGCGTCTATCATGTGCTGCACGGCAGTCTCTCACCGATTCGTCACATTGGACCAAGCGAGCTTCAGTTAGCCAATCTGCTGCCGCGACTCAAACCGGAAAATAATGAAGGTGTGGCGGTGAAGGAAGTGATACTGGCTACTAATCCAACGACTGAAGGCGAAGCGACGGCAAACTACATCAGCCGCTTACTGAAACCGCTGGGGATCAGAGTCACGCGTATCGCGATGGGAATGCCGGTGGGGAGCGATCTCGAATACGTCGACGAGGTCACGATGGATAAGGCGCTCGCCAACCGCCACGAAATTTAGCCACAAAAAGCACAAAAAGCACAAAACAGAAAACCTGCCAGCGGAAATAATTTTGTGCCTTTTGTGCTTTTTTGCGGCTAGAAGCGAACGTGTTCGAGTTGGACGCCTTCTTTGCACTCCGTACATTCTTCGTCGCTCTTGTACATCTTCACATCGAAAGTTACCAACGACTTGATTGGTACGCCCTCGATTTCATCCGGCGCTGAGTCGAAACACACGATGGCCCCGCAGCCAATGATTCGGGCGCCGAGTGACTTCACCAGATCCACCGTTTCGATGATCGCGTGACCGCTGCGAATAATGTCGTCGACAATGATGCAAGGGTTGACTTCGCCCTGGTTCACGTACTGACGAAACGTGCGCGCGCCCTTCTCCTGCTCAGCCCAATAAATCTGCTCCGCGTTCAGCGCGTCGCGAACGCCAAAGGCGACGGGAATTCCGCCTGAGCTGGGACTGATAACCGCGACTTTTGGGAGTTGACTGGAGATATCTTTTTCGAGTCGAAACTTCCGGCTCAGCGCAACTGCCAGCACGCGCGCGGTGTCGTAATACCGGAAGGCCAGAGGCATTTGGAAATAATGTGGCGAGTGCTTTCCGTTCGGATATACAAAGTGGCCCTCACGAAACGCGCCGGTACGTTTCAGAATCTGCATCACTGCATCTTGAGAAGGAATCAGCTCGACCATGCGGTTCTCCTGTTGTGCTGGGATTTTCGGTGCGCAGCATACATCAATTCACTCAGTTTTCGCAGCACGTTCGATGAACCGCTGCTGATCGCGTGGTAAACCTTCGGGTAACGACTCGATTGAGAACCACTCCGCACGCTCCACTTCTATATTCTGCGGCTCCGCCGGTCCATTCGCGCGACAACGAAACAGCAGTTCGACTTGCTGCGGTTTCTTGAACGAACGCACCGTCCACACTTCTACGTCTTCAACTTCCAATCCAATCTCTTCGCGCAACTCACGACGCAAAGCATCTATTGGCTGTTCGCCCTTTTCCAGAAAGCCGCCAGGCAAACCCCAGCCGCTGCCTGCTCGAAAACGGTGCTTCAGCAGCAACACTTTGTGCTCATCGTTGAAGATCACAGCACCCGCGGTGACAGTGAAGCGCGCATGCGCGAGCCGCATCGTCCAGCGACGCATGCGTCCCGGCAGCTTGCGCCATATTTTGCTGATGAGATTCTGAAGCGTCGGCACTGCTAAACACTAATAACACGGATTTCGTGTACAATGCGTTACGACATGTCAGCAACTGAAATCGTCGCGGTCCCGAAGCGGATAACCAACGCGCAGACCGTTTGTAACGAGAAAAACGAAAAGGGAAAACCTTGTTGGGGTCACTTGAAGCAGTTGCGCACCGCCGGCGAACCTGCCGAGATTCACCTGCGTGGTGATGATGTACTTTTCAAGTGCCAGACGTGCGGCACGCTGTACATGGGTCCGCCATTGGGCCACGTGCGCGATCCACAAAAGCAATACCGGTTTGTTGAAGCAGAGTTGCAGGCGTTGCTACAGGCAGCCGGAGGCACGCTGCCGGTTATCAAGCGAGACGAGCAGCGTGGTGTTTACGTGCTGGTTGAAACTGAGGTGGCCGAGGACGGTCATGCCGCGAAACCTGCGCCAGCGAAAGCGGCGGCACCAGCAGCAACACCGAAGCCCGCGGCTCCGGCGGCAGCGAAACCTGCCGCGCCGAAACCGGCTGGCGAACCCAAAGCAGGGGCACAGCCGAACCGGCAACTCTTCCGTCGTTCCACGTATGTCGGGGTTAAAGATACCGGGCCGGTAGCGGGTGAGACTTTCGAACAAAAGGTGGCGCGATTGAAGGCTCTGTCGGCGGCAGCGAAACAGCGTGCTGAAGAAGGTGGTGCGGAGCCGTCTGCGGCTGAAGTGACAGAGGTTCTGACATCACTAGCGCCGGACCAGGAAGTTCCACCACCTGCACCCGCCGCTGCACCTGCACCGGTTGCGTCATCGGCGCCTGCGCACAAGCCAACCGGCAACGCCGATCGCACTTTAATGAAACGCTACACCTATTGCGGGGTCACAGACACAGGCCCCGTTCCAGGCGAGACATTCCAGCAAAAAGTCGCGCGTCTTACCGCTTTGTCCGCTGCAGCGAAACAACGGTCTGAAGGCGGGTAGGAAAAGTTAAAGCCGCAGATGAACGCCGATGAACGCAGATCAGATCTGCGTTCATCGGCGTTCATCTGCGGCTTAATTTTCCTCCGTAACAACGAGCCCTTCCTGGGCTAATCTCCAATCCAGCACCTCCACGCCTTCTTCCGCCGCAAGCGCCGCTTCGACATCTCCGCGCCGTCCCGCCGCACACAAAAACGCAATGCATCCGCCACCACCAGCTCCACACACTTTCGCGGCTTCAGCGCCATTCGCGAGTGCCTTTTCAACAAGCATGTCCATCTGCGGCGTCGTGATCGTCGGCGCGAGTCGTTTGCGACCCGGATACGCCTGCTTCATCACCTCCGCGACCCGATCCCAGTCATCGGCCAGCAACGCTTCCCGCATATTGCGCGCCGAATCACGAATGCCGTCAAACAGCTCAAACAGCTCCGCATCGCCGTCGATATGTCGTTTGTAAATCTCCCAATTATTGATTCCTGAGAGACGTGGCTCGCCCGTGTAGCAGATCGCGATTCGCCGTTCGAGCTCTTCCGTATTTACATCAAGCTTTTCTCTTCGAATTCCGTCGGGATCGAAGTGTATGCAAGAGACGGAACCGAACAGCGGTGGGTAGTAATCCTGAAAACCAGCCGGCACCTTGATTACGGTTGATTCAATGTTCGCAGCGATGATCACAAACTTCCGCTCGGGATAGCGGTTTCCGACCAGTCGATTTAACGCACCGACACATGCGATTGCGAGCGCGGAGGAGCCTCCCAAACCCGCACCGGCAGGTACATTGGCTTCCGCGACGAGATGAAAACCAGTGGTCGGTTTGAAAAAGTGAACGAGTTTCGAGACGAGCTCGAGACGCTCTTCCTGCAATAAATCTTCAAGCGCTGACAGGTGTGTTTCAAAAGAGACTTTGCGATCGCGCGACTCCAGGATGATGCGCCCGTCATCTCGCGTTTCTATGCGGCAGCGAGCATGAAGTGAAAGAGCAAAATTGACCGTCGTCGCGCCCGGATGGAAGAGATAAAGTGGCCAGATATCGATGGTGCCGCCAGCAAGGTCGACACGCGGAGGTGCGGAAGATTCAATTATCATTTGCAGCAAATTAACAATTTCGATTCGACGTTTGCAATCTGTTTTTATGCGCGTTCATCAGTGGCTTAGTCGGCATCACTCTCAGGTTTCTTCGGCTCACTACGCCGCTGGTGTTTGAACGGCATGTGCTCCTGAAATTCCTGCTTGAGATCCTGAAACTTCTCGCTTGCCGCTTGCTCCAGCTCCTGAAATCGTTCCGGATCTGCTTCTTCAACTTTTCGCGACAGCCAGAGTCGCTCGGTTAGATAAAAGCCGACCACACCAAGCAGCACGATCACCAGCAACACTTTTCCCAGCCGCTGGAAGTCGCCAATCAAACCCATGACCGCGCCGCTGAAGAAGTACCCCGCGCCCGACAAAACGAAAACCCACAGGAAGCAACTTGCAAACGAAAGTAGGAGGAACCGCAGGTAAGGCATTCGTCCGACGCCGTAGAAGACACACGACGCCCAGCGCAACCCGTAAATGTATTTCGAAAGGAAGACCGAAAGCGGACCAAACTTTCTCGTCAGTCTTTGCAGGCGTGGCTGCGCAGCGCGGTAGAAGCGAAATTCTCTGACACCTTCAGAAAAGCCGCGGCCCGCGAAGTAAGCAATGTTATCGCTCAGGCAGCCGCCGACGGTTCCCCACAACAAAACCTGCGCAAAGCTGTAATCGCCGAAAAACGCACTATGCGCAAGCACGCCCGCCAAAAGGAGCGTGATGTCTCCTTCCAACATTACGAGAATGAAAACTGCGTAAAGCCCGTAGTGAAATAGCAGGTCGTTGACGAAGTCGAGATGCATGAAGAAGCCGCTATAAAACGTCAAACAATGAAACAGGAAATAAGTTATCAGCCGAGCGGCTGACAGCATAAACTGGAGGGCTTACTGTTGACTACTCGTCAGGTTGTTCCTCGTGCGGAGGTTTGACCACGAGGACCGGGCACGATGCATGTCGCACGACCGACTCGGCCGTCGATCCAAAGAGGATCCGTCCCAAACCGGTTCGCCCATGCGACGAAATAACTATCAAATCAACATCACGTTCCTTTGCCACCCGAACGATTTCGGAGGCGGCTTCGCCGTGAACGACCAACTCCTCCACGTCGATTCCCGAACACTCGTCGCATTCTGCAAGCTTCGGCAATTCACGTTCCGCTGAGTCTTCGAGTTGTTCAGTGATGTCGGCAATCGGCAGGGGTTCGGTCATTCCCGAATAACCGACAGTCGGCACAATCGGCTCGATGACGTTGATACAAATGATTGACGCTCCAAAGGTGCGCGCCAGCGACGCGGCATAGGAGAGCGCGTAGTTGCCGCATTCGCTGAAGTCGGTGGGTAGAAGTATGGAGCGAATCTGCATAAGCAGCCACAGAAGCAGAGTAGCCACAAAAAGGCACAAAAGCACAAAAGAGCTTAGTGAAATTTTATCTTCGCTCTATTGCGCGTTGCTTTATTCATTTGTTTTGTGTCTTTTGTGCCTTTTGGTGGCTCATTCTACTCCTTGGACGCGCGGTTTGACAGCCCCGGAACCCTCGACTATTCTTCGTGCACGCAGCTTCTTCCCAGCCGGGTTCAGGCTTGGTTAACATGACCTCTCCACGAACGAACTTTATAGGGATCAACGTTTCCGGCACGCAGGCGCGCGCAGCCCTCGTCGACTATGACGGAACGTTGCTCGAAAGCAAGTCCGGTGAAGTCACTCCCAAACAGTTAATTCCGCAATTAGCCGAGATGGTTCGAGACCTGCGCTCCCGCGAGGTATCAGTCGGCGCGATCGGCGTCGCTCTTCCCGGTCTCGTAAACCGTCAAACTGATCGCGTGATAGCTCCTCGCGATCTGCCGACAACCAGTGTTCACGATCTGCACGGCGAGTTAATGCGAGCCACCCACCTGAGAGTTGAACTTGAAAATGACGCAAATGCAGCGGCTTATGGAGAGTTCAAAGTCGGCGCCGGTCGTGGCAGTCGCAACCTGTTTTACATGATGATCGGAAATGGTATTGGCGGTGCGATCATCCTCGACGGCAAGCTTTGGACGGGTGCTTCGGGCCTTGCAGGTGAAGTCGGACACATCACCATCGATACTGAAGGACTCGAATGTGTTTGCGGTAACACTGGTTGTTTGGAAACACTTGCGTCTGCACCCAGCATCGTGCGCCGCGCCCGCGAACGTCTCAATCGCGATTCAACCTCTTCTCTTTCGCGCCTGGCACTGAACAAATCGTTTACGGCTGAAGACGTCGCACATCAGGCAAAAGAAGGTGACGATTTTGCGCTGATGATGATCGAGCGAACGGGAAAATACATCGGCAC